>URKM01000007.1 GCA_900548365.1 uncultured Collinsella sp.
GCGTCTTCCACGCGTTCTGCCAGGTCAGGCGGTACACGACCTCGCGCCCCAGGCTCCAGGCCGGGGTCGAGCTCTACGGGCTCGCCGGGGACCTGCTGCGCATCGGGACCCTCCGCCAGGCGGAGCTGTGGGTCGAGCGCTACCTGCAGTGGTGCGGCTTCTGGGCGGACTTCCTCGAGGACACCACGTTCATCGACGGCAGGCGGGTGTTCACGCACGAGAGGCTCCGCAAGGCCCGATCGTCCCTGTCGCGGCTCGTGTCGGAGGGGACGCTGTTCACCTACCTCGACCCCGCGCTGACCGAGGCGGGGCCGCTGCCGAGCACGAACAACGCGGCGGAGAGCTTGAACGCGCGCCTGCGCGAGATGCTCAGGAACCACCGAGGCATGTCGCTCATGCGCAGGGTCAAGGCGGTGTTCTGGTGGTGCCACATGCACTCGGGGGACTCGAGGACGGCCGCGGAGAAGCTCGCCACGATGCCCACGGACGAGGACATCGACTTCCTCTACCGCACGTACTCGGCCTCGCCGAAGAGGGCCGACGGCGGCCCGGAGTGGGGCGACAGGGCCGTGTGGGAGGAGCTCCACCACAGGGACCCGTTCCCCTGGTGGCTCGATTGACGGAAGGGAACTCCCGTTCTATTGGGACACACTTTTTGTCCTATAACCCAAGAGTTACAGCAAAATAGAAGCGGTAAAAAGAAGGGAGGCTAGAGGCCTCCCTGATGTTTCATGTGAAACGGATGAGCCGCCGAGATTGCCGGCAGCGGTATACAGCTAGGAAAGAATGATCTTTTTGGCGGAGTTTCGGCGCTGCTTGAGCTGTCCGCACGCAGCGTCGATGTCCCCTCCCCTTGAGTGGCGAATGGTGGTCTCTACACCATACATGGTGAGGCGCCTCTGAAGGGTTTCTACCTTCTCCAGCGGAGAAGGCTTCAGGGGGCTGTCGGGGATATCGTTGAGCTGGATGAGGTTGACGTGGCACAGCGTGCCCGTGCAGAACTCGATGAGCGCTTCCATCTCAGGGTTGTTGTCGTTGATGCCGTCTATCATCGCGTATTCATACGTTGGGCGACGTCCGGTCTTTTCGACATATTGTTGAATCGCCTCGTGAAGGCGCGGCAGCGTGTATTTCTTAACACCGGGCATGAGCTTGTTGCGCGTGCTCTGAATGGCGGAATGAAGGGAAATCGCGAGCGTGAACTGCTCGGGGAGCTCGGCAAAGCGCTTGATTCCAGGGATGATGCCGCAAGTGGAGACCGTGAGGTGGCGTGCGCCGATTTCAAGTCCACCGGGGGCGTTCAGCATGCGGAGCGCGTCAACAACCGCATCGAAGTTCATGAAGGGCTCTCCCTGGCCCATGAAGACGACGCTGGTAACGCGCTCGCCGAAATCGTTGGCGACGTGCAGCACCTGGTCGACCATCTCCTGCGCCGTCAGAGAGCGCGTGAGTCCGGCGAGGCCGGTCGCGCAGAAGGCGCAGCCCATGGAGCAGCCCGCCTGGGAGGAAATGCATACGGCAAGCTTGTTCTTGGTGGGCATGCCGACGGTTTCCACAGAGGTACCGTCGCTGAACTGCAGAAGGTACTTTCTTGAGCCGTCTTTGGATAGCTGTTTCGCGATTTCGACCGGGGTGTTGAAGGAGAAGCGCTCGGAGAGCTTCTCGCGGAAGGCCTTGGGGAGATTCGTCATCTCTTCAAAGGAGCAGACGTTCTTTTCGAAGATCCATTCCTTGAGCTGCTTGGCTCGGAAGGCGGGCTGTCCGAGCTCGGCGGTGAGCTCGACGATGTCATCCATGGAGAGCGATCGAATGTCGCGTGCTGGTTTTGTACGTTCCATTTGAAACCTTTCGGAAGGGGGAAACGAGTGAGTTCCCTATACAATAAGGTATCGAAACCGAGAACAGGGCGCAGTCGGTATCCGAATGGAAAAAATGCAGGATATCGCCGTCTTTGCGTTTGAGATGGAGGACAGGGACATGGCAGAGTTTGATAGGGGAAGCGCGCGCATCGCTGTGCTTGCGGGAGGAAGCTCGAGCGAGAGCGAGATCTCGCTGGCGTCCGGTGCAAACGTCGTAGAAGCCCTGAAAGAGGCCGGGTTTGGCCACGTCGAGTTGATGAATCCTGCGTCTGACGGCTTTCTCCGCAATATAGAAGAGGGTCGCTACGACGCCGCCTTCATCGCGATGCACGGCGCTGGTGGCGAGGACGGCAAGATCCAGAGCGTGATGGAGTTCCTGGGTGTCCCCTACACGGGTTCGGGCGTGACGGCAAGCGCTTGCGCTGCCGACAAGGATCTATCGAAGCTGCTGTATGCCCGCGCCGGCATTCCAATCGCGTCCGGCGTCACGATCGAGCGTGGCGACGACATCGACATCGACGCGATCGTGCAGGTCGTGGGTGAAAAGAGCTTTGTGAAGCCGGCTGTGAACGGGTCGAGCTACGGCATCACCTACGTGAAGCGCGCCGAGGATCTGACGGCTGCTATCGAGTATGCCTTCACCTTCGACAACAAGGTCTTGATCGAGAAGAAAGTCGAAGGCGTGGAGATCACCGTCGGCGTTTACGGCGCCGACGAGGTCGAGGCGCTGCCGATCGTGGAGATTCTCAAGCAGGAGGATGCGGAGTTCTTCGACCTGAGGGTGAAATATATCTCCCCTGATAAGATCCACCGCATTCCCGCTCAGATTTCCAGCGAAGACTATGCGCGCGCCCAGGAGCTCGCCTGCCGCGCACATGAAGCGCTGGGCTGCTTCGGTCTCTCTCGCAGCGATTTCATCGTGTCGGCGGACGGTCCGGTCATCCTCGAGACGAACACCATTCCCGGGATGACGGATACCTCCTTGTTCCCCGATGAGATTCGTCATACCGAGCATCTGGCGTTCCCCGAGGTGTGCGCCAGCCTTATCGAGATGGCCATCAAGCGGAACGAGCTGTAATGGACTCAACCATCGCTAGGGTCGCTCGATTCGAACAGGCGGTGCTGCCCGGTACACCCGCATTTGTGATTCAGTCGTACGCAACGCTCGAAGAGCGTGCGAGAAACCGGTCGTTCGGCCTCATCGAGGACGATGTCATCGTTCTCGATACCGAGACCACGGGGTTGTCTGTTCGCGATAACAAATTGATCGAGATCAGCGCCGCGCGGCTCCGCGGTCGCGAGGTGGTCGACCGGTTCGATACGTTCGTCAATCCGGGGATGCTGATTCCTCGTGAGATCACCGAGTTGACGAGCATCACGAATGCGGACGTTGCCGGGGCGCCTACCAGCATCGAGGCGGTGGCGGCCCTTGCCGATTTCGTGCAGGGAGCGCCCGTCATAGCGCATAACGCCACGTTCGACCGCTCGTTTATCGAGGCGGTGAAAGGCGGCGTCCACGTGAGCGGCATCTGGATCGATTCCCTCGCGCTGTCCCGCATCGCCCTGCCCCGCCTGGCTTCCCATAAGCTCTCCGTCCTCGCCGAGTTGTTTGGATGCGACGCCGTGTCGCACCGTGCATCCGATGATGTGGACGCGCTGTGCGGCGTGTGGCGCATTCTGCTCTGCGCGCTAAGCGATTTACCTGCCGGGCTGATGCGCCGCCTGGCTGACATGCATCCCGATGTGAGCTGGTCGTATCGGCCCATCTTCTCGTTCCTCGCCGGCGAGCGGCCCGACGCCGTCTTTTCCCTGCCCGCCGCCCGCGCCGATGTGGTGCGCGCCGACCTGGGTCCCGAGCGCGTGGATGCCGACGAGCTGCCGATGATCCGCATGCCGCAGCGCGCCGAGATCGAAGCCTGCTACGCACCGGGCGGCTTGGTGAACAGGATGTACCCTGCGTACGAGCCTCGTCCCGAGCAGATCGAGATGGCGGCGGAGGTGCGTGACGCGCTGGCGACCTCGACGCATCGCGTGATCGAGGCTGGAACGGGTGTCGGAAAATCGATGGCATACCTGGTTCCCCTTGCCGAGGCGGCGAAGCGCAACAACATCACGGTGGGCATCGCGACGAAGTCGAACAACCTGGCCGACCAGTTGATGAACCAGGAGTTGCCGAAGCTCGCGAAGGAGATGGACGGCGGCCTCTCCTACTGCGCGTTGAAGGGCTTCGACCATTATCCCTGCCTGCGCAAACTCGAGCGCTTGACGCGCGCCCGCGAGATCACGACCGACCGCGATCCCGCGGACACGCTGACGGCCATCGCGGTCATCTACGCCTTTGCCTGCCAGTCTCCCACGGGCGACCTCGATGCCCTGGGAATCCGCTGGAAGAGCGTGAACCGGGCCGACCTCACCACGGGGTCGCGCGAGTGCGCCCGCAAGCTGTGCCCGTATTTCCCCGATAAATGCCTGGTGCACGGCGCTCGCCGCCGCGCAGCCCGCGCTGACGTGGTGGTCACCAACCACTCCCTGCTGTTTCGCAGCGTGGCTACGGGAGGAAGGATCCTGCCGCCCATCCGCCATTGGGTGGTCGACGAGGCGCATTCCGTCGAGCGGGAAGCTCGTCGGCAATGGGCCCTCGCCGTATCCGCTGATGAGTCCAAGGCACTGTTCGAGCGCTTGGGCGGCGAGCGCTCCGGTGCGCTCGGAACGATGGTGAGGCAGCTTGCGGGGAGCGACGCGGCGACCTTGTTCATGGGCATATCGATGAAGGCGATAGCCGCGACCCAGCGCGCTTCGCTGGCCATGGCCGGCTTGTTCGACGCCGTTCGCGATCTTGCGGGTCGTCAGCGAGCGTCGGGCGGATATGACAACGCGAATCTGTGGATCGGTCCCGAGCTGCGCGAAAGCATGGCGTGGTCGGCCTTTGCCGAGGTTGCGCAGACGGCGGTCGATGCGCTGGACCAGGCGAGCAAGAACCTTGCGTCGCTTGTCGAGACGGTTGGTCAGGAGGCGCCCGAGTACGTGGTCGACGTCGCCGACGGCGCGCGGAGGATGAAGGAGGCGCTGGAGGCGCTGCGCCTGATCGTCGACGGCGCTGATGAACGGTACGTGTACTCCTTGCAGGTGAATCGCCGCTTGCGTGCGGGCGGCGAAAGCCTGACCGCCGAGCGCATGGATATCGGGCAGGCCCTCGCCGAGCAGTGGCTCCCCGAGATCCAGAGCGCCGTGTTCGCATCGGCGACCATGACCGTTTCGAACGACTTCGCCCATTTCACCCATGCCGTCGGGCTCGATCGACTTTCCTCGGGGTCTTTTAAATCCCTTCATCTGGATTCGAGCTACGATTTCGATCGCAACATGGCGGTCGTCGTCGCCGGCGACATCCCCGACCCCCGCGACCGCGCGGCGTACCTGGATGCGATGGAGCGCTTGCTCGTCGATGTCCATCTGGAGATGGGCGGCTCCACGTTGACGCTTTTCACGAACAGGCGGGATATGGAGGAGCTGTTCGAGCGGGTTGAACCTCAGCTCGCTCGTGCGGGTCTTGAGTTGGCGTGCCAGCTCAAGGGGTCGAGCACCAAGCGCCTGCGTGACCGTTTCGTAGCCGAGGAGACGTCCTCGCTCTTCGCCCTCAAGGCGTTTTGGGAGGGGTTCGACGCATCGGGCGACACGCTTCGCTGCGTCGTCATCCCCAAGCTGCCGTTCGCAAGCCCTACCGAACCGCTTGCGTGCGAGCGCAATATCCGTGAGGACCGAGCGTGGGTGCGCTATGCCCTGCCCGATGCCGTGCTCGAGGTTCGACAGGCCGCGGGCAGGCTGATTCGTACGTCGACGGACAAGGGCGTGCTCGTGCTCGCCGATTCGCGTCTGCTGAGCAAGGGGTACGGGAAGAAGTTCCTCGCCTCGCTGCCGACGGGGTATCAGCAGATCGCGTCCGATAAGGTCGGCAGGTATCTGCACATGTGGCGCTCTTCGCACGAGTAGCTTTGAAAGCGCGCCGCCAGGTCTTGGGGTCTGGCGGCGCGCTGCGAACGAGGTCTTAGCGAAGGATGAGGCTCTTCGCGTAGTCAAGGAGCCTGTCGATCATGTCCGCGGGTTCGGAGAGCGCGAGCTTTCCATCACTGGAGAGGATGAGATCGAACAGCCAGGGTTCCGACACGACGGGAACCCGGAGGCCCGTGGACCCATCGGGCAGCGCATGGCGGTCGGCGTTGGCCGCCCAGGGAAGCTGGTCGACGGGCATGTTAGGAGAGGCGATGACCAGGGCGGACACTCCGCTTTTGGCGACGCTTCGCGATGCGTCCTCTCGGCTGAACGGGTGGGGGTCGACGGAGTCGTCCGTCATCTGAACCTCTGCGATGCGATCGAGGCGGTAGATGCGCTGGCCATCCTGGTCGACGTCCCAGGCAACCAGATGCGCGTTACCGGCCTCGTAGGAGATGTCCAAGGGGTCGACCGTTCGCCAGGTGGCCGTTTCCTGCCGCGCGGAGCGATAGAGGATACGGCAGCGCACGCCGTCGCTGAGGGCTTCGTGCAGGGGCTGGTAGTGGAGCCCGTACACGGCGACGGATCCAAGGGTGCTGTCTTCAAGCTGCATATGGCCGAGCGGGAGCAGAGCGTCGGCAGCCCGGTTGCGGACGCCCTCGTCGATGTTGAGGCGGGATAGGACATGGGCCAAGACGGTGCTCTCGCCCAGATCGAGGCGAACGGCGCCTACGAACGCGGCGTTTCCCTCGAGGAATATCGCGCCGTCCTTGCAGGAGATGGCGGCATGGCTGCCCGTATGGGAGTCCGCTAGCGTCGAGATGCAATCGATGATGTCGGCGAGTTCGGATTCGGAGACGTGCAGCGCGCTCATGGCCTCGCCGAGGCTCACGCGATGCTCCGGCGCAGCCGTGAGGAGCTCGAGCAGCGCGATGCCAGATTCGATGATGGTCTCGCTTGTAGTCTTCTTACGGGCGCACATGGGCTTTCACCGCCTTTGCGATCTGCTCGTTCCAGCTTTCGATCAATTCTGCCGGCGAAGCGGGCCTCATGCCCACGCTGGCGTGCCCGAGCGCGAACGATGCGGCGGCGTCGAGGTCTCTTACGGTGACCTGCCAGCTGGTCGTTCCGTTTGCGCTTACCGAGCGGGTTCCCCGGTTATGCGTGATCGCGTCGATTTCCGCCATAGGAACTCCCGCTGGAAAGGTGAATGTGGCTTCGACGGAGCGGTTGTTCGAAAGGTCGAACGGCAGGAATTGGTAGTCGGTGATGTTGAAATCCTCGGGAATCGAATAGGATTTCGACGGTTTGTACACCCTGGTCACGCGGTCGACGCGGAACGTGCGCACCGCATCCCGTCCCAGGTCGAAACCGACGAAGTATACGAGGTCGTCTTGCGTGAAGAACCCCCAAATCGATACGGAGCGCTTTTTGGTGACGTCTCCCTGGGCGTTCTTATAGGAGAACACGGCCTGCCTGCGCAGGGTGAATGCACTCCAGAGCGCCTGGAGGACGGGGTCGTCCGATTGGCCGTCGATATGCGGGGCGAGCACGCGGCGGCTGCCCGCCGACCCCGCCGCCCCCATGAGCTTCGCCTGGATGCGCTCGAGCGCGGGTCGATAGGGGATGTGGGGTTGCTCGGCATATTCGCCAAGCGCCGCCAGCAGGATGTCGGCATCGTCGGCGGTGAGCAGGGCGAGGGAGGCATCGGTCTTAGAGCGATCGATGGCCCAAGAGCTCTCCTCCCGTTCCGACGCGCCGTTCTCCTTCCGCTCTACGATGTGGATACCGTATCGGGCGAGGTCGTTGCGGTCGCGGAGGAATTTACGCTTATCCGATTCCGGGTTGCCCGAGTTGTACCCCAGGTCGGAGTCGTAGATGATGTCGTTGGTCGAGATCGGCGACCGCGATGCGTTGAGGACGAAGAACAGGTTGAGAACGCGTCGAGCCCTCTCGTCGTACCCGGCTTCATCTCTCTCCTCGGCGCCCGCTTGCCGCGATGCCCGTGTGCTGTCCATCGGATTGCCTTTCTTGATAGGGCCGAGGGCGCTGGGACCCGGCTGCGAAGCCGGGATGCCAACGCCTTGGAATCGACTATTTCGGAGGCGCGTCGCCGCGCTGGTCCTGCTTGACTGATTGTAGACGAAACGCTCCGGCAAGGAAGGCATGCTGCGATCGCTGCGAAAAGGGCCGGGGATGACCGTGGCGTCCTGATGCGGATTGAAAGCGTGTCGGCGCGAAATGATGCAGCGTTATATAAGTAAGGGTATACTTTCGACTATATATAGGCTTACCGTGGGAGCGGTATGCTTGGAATGCACGTATCAATGATGTGGAGCCCACATGGCGAATACCAGAAAGTACCTCAATCATCTCCTGCAGAACACGGGAATCACGCCCGCATGCAGCGAGGAGGAGCGCGCTGCCGCCGACATCGTTGCAGATATCTTCAAGAACCACGGCTTCCAGCCCGAGATCCAGGAGTTCAACGCCTCCTCGGGCGACAAGATGGCCCAAGCGGTCTACGGGGTCCTGGTGTTCGTCGGCGCCGTCCTTGCCGGTATAGGCGGAGCGGTCGGCTTTGTTGGATTGTTGCTCGTGTTGCTCGGCGCCGTCCTGTATGGTCTCGAGCGCATGGGTAAGCCGATGCTGTCGAAGTTCGGCAGCGGTGGCCTGAGCCAGAACGTCATCGCCTACCACAAGGCTTCGGGTCCGCTTGCATCCCCGCGCAACCGCCCGGTGGTCGTCGTCGCCCATTACGACTCGCCCCGCGCCGACCTCCTTGCGCAGGCGCCTTTCGCTGCGTATCGCCCGCTGATCGTGAAGCTGCTTCCCTTTGCCATGCTGATTCCCGCGGCCGTCGCGGTGGCGTGCCTGTTCCCCATCCCCGCTGCTGCGAAGACCGCGCTCTGGGTCGTTTCCATCGTGGTCTCGCTCGTGCCCCTGGCGTATTCCGTGGCGATTTTGGCTAACAAGTTCGTGCTGCCCTATACGTCCGGCTCCGTTTGTAACAAGTCTTCCGTTGCCGCCATGCTGGGCGTGATGGATGCGGTCGCGCCGTATCAAGGGGAGAACGAGTTCCCCCGTGACAAGCCTTTCGCCGAGTTCATGGACGAGCAGCGCTCCTTCATTCCCGCCGACGACGAGTACGCCGATTATCGCGATGACGACGACGCAGCTGAATTCGCCGGCGACGCCCCGATCATCCCCATGGGTCGCGCGACCGATGAGCCCGTCTCGGAGGATTCGGTGCAGGAAGCCGGTTTCGAGGTGTATGAATCCGATGAGCCCGTTCTCGGGTCCACGACCACGATGACCCGCGACGATTTGATCGCCGCCGGCTTGAATCCGGTTTCGTATGAGGATGACGACCGCGCCGTCTTGTTTGACGGCGGGGAGGATCGAGGGGAATTTGGTTCCGCTTCGGTTGATGACGAGGCGAGCGCGGATCATGTAGCTGCGGAGGAGATCGTCGAACCTGCTGCCGAGCCGGCTTCCGAGCCCGAGCTCCCCAGGAACGCCGCAGGTAATCTGCGCTACGGTGCCGATATCATCCGAGCCCTGGGCATGGTTGCCGATGATTGCGCATTCTCCTATGCGGCGGACGCGCTTCCCGTGCCGCCTGCTCCCGTCGAGCCCGCGCCCGTTACGCCGGCTCCCGTTCGAACCATTGATGACTCGGAGGGCGCGGCCCGCGGTGCGGCGGACGCGCCGCGCACCTTCCATCAGCATGAGGTTGACTCCGGTAACGACCGTGCTGGTTCGGAAGCTCGCACGGTTGCTTACGGCGAGCATGAGGCGGCGCCCGTCGACGGCGCATATTTCGAGCCGCACCGCGAGCAGTTCACGCAGGATATGTGGGCGGCGCCCGCACCGGAGGCGATCGAGGAGCTCGTCCAGGGCGCTGCGGAAGACGACGCTGTGAATAACGTACCCGCTGGTGGAGCCAGCCCGGTCGAGAGTGTCGGCGACGAGGCCGCCGTCGCTGCGGACAACGATGGCCTGGGCGGCATGGATGCTGTCTACGAGGCATCGTATGAACACCTTGGTGCAAGCGATCTTGACCAGATGGTCCATGAGGACGACGAGGATCTCGAGTCCCATGCCGTCGCCCCCGCTTACCAGCGTAGTTCGAACATCTATAGCCAGGCATATGACGCTATCGATGTTGAGGCGCCGGAGGAGGAAGAGCAGTTTACCCCGATCGTCGAAGATACCAGCGACTATATTCTGGAAGCGGAATGGGAGGTAATCGAAGACGAATCCGAAGGCGATGAAGCCGAGGGGACCGGTCCCGATGCTCAGGCGGAGGTTTCCGGTGATGCGCAGAACGAAGAAGGCGATCGCGCACAGGTCGCCGAGGAGGGCTCGCCCGAAGCCGCTCTCGTTGGAACCGAGGATGAAGACCGCTCCGGGGTCATCGATCGAGATGGTGCGTCTTGCGATGAAGATGGATCGTCGGATGGGGAGATCGCGGGAACGGTGTCGCTCGATGTTTCCGAGCTTGATGGCGCAACCGCGGTATTCGAGATGACCTCGCTGGAGAAGACGGCGGTGTTCGGCGATCACGAGGATGCTTCCGATTCTGAAGAGGGTGTCTCCGCGGAAGACCAAGACGCTGTCTCGGGTGATCTCGACGCGGCGTCTTTGAATGAGCATGATGAGGATGGCGTGTCGGGCGAATTCGTTGACGAGCCGGTTGAGGATATCGATGGCGGCAGCGATCCTGTCGACAACCTTGCTGAGGCATCTGGCGTTTGCGCCGATGGGTCCCAGGTGGATGGCGCGTCCGCCGATGGGGATGACTTGTCCGCAACCTCCATAGCCACTGGCGATGCGTCTGCGGCATCCGAGGCGGATATTGCCGAGGATGCTCCTCGAGCGGAGGCAGCCGTGGAGCATGTCGAGGACGTGTCTCGTCGAGAAGATGGCGTGAACGACACGGTCAATCCTGCCTCGGTGCCGGTCGTGGGGGCGAACGGCGAGGGTGCGGCGAGCTCCGTTGCCCCTGTCCAGGATTCGTTTGGACAAACGGTCGCGATGCCCGCGATCCATCCGCGCCGGCAGCCGGAGACCGTGGACTCGCTCATGGCTCAAATCGCCCCGCAGCCCGCTCCCCGTCCCCAGCGCACGTTGAATATCCCGTCGATTGGTGCCGCCGATCACACGGTTCCTCGTCAGATACCGAGCGTCCCTGGAATCGAATCGCTTCAGCGCCAGCAGGTGAATAGAACGCCGCTGTTCGACCTTCCAGATCCCTCCGTTAAACCCTCCGATCCGTTTGCATCCCCTGCATCGGCCACCTCTGCTGCTACCCGCGGTTTCTCAGTGGTCGAGGGTCCCTCAAAATCCGGACGGGTCACTGCGTCGACGGCGGAGGCCAAGCCGGCGCAGCGGGAAGCGATCGAGAGGGTCGAAGCGCCCGCCCCGAAGGAGAAGCCACGTCGGGGACTGGGCCGTTTGTTCGGGAAAAAGAAGAAGCAAGAAGACAGCATGAGCGACTGGCTCGGGGTGGACGACGACTTCGATGCGAAGCGCACCGGCGGCGAGATCGGTTCGTGGGACAACTTCGATGATGATCCCGGCTGGAAGGGCGGCGCTACCGGCGCTCCTGGTACCGGCGAGGACGAGCTTAGGGACGCTATCACTTCGATGGGTGACGACGAGCTGCTCGGTCACGATATCTGGTTCGTCGCGACCGGTGCTTCCGAGTGCGGGAATGCCGGCATGAACGCCTTCCTCGATACCCATCGTGATAAGCTGCGCGGCGTATTCCTGATCAATCTCGAGTGCGTTGGATCCGGACAGGTTGCGGTCCTTTCCACCGAGGGCCAGCAGCGCGTCTTGAAGGGCGACAAGCGCATCATGAAGCTCGTTCGCCGTGTGTCCGCGGACTTCCATCACGAGTTCGGCGCCGTTGATATGCCGTTCTTGGATACGGATGCCTATGCGGCGATGAGTAGGAGCTTGAGGTCGCTTACGATCGCCGGTATCGATGGTTCGCACTTCGCGTGCTCCCATAGCGAGGAGGATCAGCCGTATAACGTCGACGAGGACAACGTCTCGCTTGTCGCTGACGTCGTGACTGAGGTTATTCGTCGGTCGTAGCTGGTTTCGTTTTGCAAGTGCCGCAATATCGATGCTGTCGGGTGGCGGTGCAAGAGCGTGTTGCTAGAAGAAAAAGGACCCCGTGGGGTCCTTTTTCTTATGCGGTCGCGACGGGTTTTATTGGAAGCCGATTTCGCGCAAGAAATCACTTCGGGTCCACCGACATGATTAATTACAAGGACCGCAGATAGGCGATGATGTCATCCGATTCGTACATCGGCTTTCCATCGATGAGGAGGCAGGGAACCTGGCGTTTGCCGCCGACTTCAACGAGTTTTCGAGCCGCATCCTGATCCTCATCGATGTTTTTCAACTCGACGGAAACATCGATGTTTTTCATCGCGTTGAGCACTTTTATGCAAAACGGGCAGTAGGGGCTGTAGTAGAGTTCGAGCACGATGCATCTCCTTTCAAACGAATGTCGTTGCACGAGGAAGGCGCCGACGACCGAGGCCCACGTCATCCTCGAGACGGTTATCGTGTACCCGTTTTCGGCATCATGCTCGCATCTGAAGCGTTACGGGCGTAGAATTGCGGGTATCGTGATAGCGGTCGTTATGGTCATAGTTTCGGAGGATATGTGTTCGCGTTTATCAGGCGTCATTGGATTGCATATGTGATCGGCGCTGCGCTTGCCGTCGTAGCCGGCTTCGGTCTCTCCTATATGCTTGGCCAAAAGTGGTCCACGCCACCCGAGGTGAGGGCCGAGCGCGTCCAGGCGGAGATTGAGAACCAGGAGTCTGCTGATCAGATTGCTGAAACATCTGAAGACGAAGCCGGGGAGGGCGCGGTTCAATCTGACGAGGCCGTTTCCTCCGATGCTGCTGAATAATCTGATCCCACCTGCAGGAAGACGATTATTGTCCGGTCTCTTCGATCGCGGTTGTTGTATGAGCAGGTAATAAGAGACAAGGCACTCTGGGCATGCTGTATCAATTCATCGCAATTTGCAGAGCATGCCCGGACATCCTCTTTCAACGTGTTCAGCCATGACACAAACTCCTCATGCGAGGAGTAGGAAAACCTCTGTATGGCTGCGTATGAGCGATCGACTCTACAAGAAAATGCTGGGAGATACGTCCGTGGTTCATCTCCTATCTTCCCCCAGCTCGCTGGTCCTATCGATTGGAATTTGGCATCTTCTTCCGCCCGAGCGATTGAAGAGAAAGCGATGTCATATATGCCGTGGTTGTGTCCATAGACAACGAAATGCCGCCGGTCCTTGCAACGGGAATCGAGGTAGGGCGTGCCGAGCCTATACGGCATGCCGTTGATATCGTGTTTGAGATACCAATCGGATGGTTGATTCTCCGAGGGCTGGGGGACCAGCGTATCGATGGGGGTATTGTCGACACGAAGGCGATGCAGGCTCGTTGCCGATACCTCTCGTTCTGAGTGAAGATCCGCTTGACCGGTGTTCAGGTCATCTGCAGGGCTGCCGGCGCGTGATCCGCCGGGGGCCAGGAGGGATGAACATACAATCATGCTACAGGTGAGGGTGACATAGGCGCACGCGCACATGAGTACCAAGCGCAGGGCGCGACGGCCGCGCGCACGGTGCGCGCAGCCGTCAGAAGCCCGCTTTAGCGATGTCGTTTCGTTGCGGTCATAATCATGAGCAGGCAAGATAGGCCTCCAACGACAAGGACGGGGGTGAGGGAAAGCCCGGTATGAGGTAGATCGGGAATCGTGCTCTTAGGGAGCTGAACGACGCGATCCTCGTCATGATCTTCGAGGTCGGGTCCCCCTCCATTTCGATAGAGATGGACCGACGCCGCGTTTTCCAGCGCATTGCCCGCTTGATAGCGATCGGTGACCTTCAGCGTGAGTACGGCGGGTGCGAGTTGGTCGCGTTCTGCCGCGCCGGCGATGGCATCGAGGTCGTCATGCTCGTGTTTCAAATCATCTCTATCCCATGCGTCGCTTCTGGTGTGAAAATCCTTTTCAACCCGACCGTATTCAAAGCGAACGGCTGCGACGTGCTCATGCGCGGAGAGAGCAAGATCGCTTACGTTGAGCGTCGTCGCTGCATCGGTGGGCATATGGGACGCCCAGAGAATCCAGCCATCGTAGTTCAACGCTCGAGCGTCTTCACCAAGAATGTTCAAGACATCAGGCTGGTTGAGCCATGGGTTGTCGTGACCGTCATCAAGCGTGGCGTTGGCATCGTCGATGCGACGCTCGGGTGCATCCCGGTCCCCGCCGGCAGTCTCTCCAGCTTTGCTTTCGTCGTTCTCGATGCGGTACCAGACGTTCATCAGCCCATCGAAGTCTCCCGTAGCGATGGGGGTTTGGACCGACTCGAGGAATGCGAGCCCCTGTTCGATGCAGGGCAGCATATCCTCAAAGGTAAACTCGTCAACCCATGTCGAACTGGTATTGTGGACGTCAAGGCTGTAGCGATAGCGGCCCTCGGGCGATAGGGAGACGTTCGCCCTATTGGAGCCGTCTCCATTTTCAACGGTGTCGACGGCAACGGGGTCGGCTATTTCCTGCCGTTTATCAATTTCTCCCGTTATTCGAATCGGGCGGTTATAGAGGACGGCGTGTTGGATATCCCCTGTCTCCAAAACGGTGAACGTGCAGCTGGATTCGTAATCATAGGTGCGCGGCGTAAGGTTCTCGACGAGCTTATACGTGCCAGCGGGGAGTTTATCTATCCGGTGCGGGGCGTTGCCGCTCACCCACGAGGCGACGACCTCATCATGTTCATCGAGAATGCTCAGCTTTGCCCCCTCGATCTCCTGCTCGTTTGTGATGTCGCGCTTTGAGAGTTCGACCTTCGTATAATCGTTGTCTATTGCAACGGTATGCGTGGGCGAGTTATCTATAAGACCGTTTTTATCGACTGTGAAAGGCATGGGCTCGCGTCGTGCGATAAAACCTTTGGGGGCTTGTATCTCGCAAAGGAAATAGGAGCCGGCTTCGATATGGTCGAAGACGATGCGTCCCCGTTCATCGGTCGTTTCGGTCTGCATGGTCGCATCCGGCTTGAGCAGGGTGGGAACGGGGATTACCTCTCCGTCGGTGAGCTGAAGGTAGAGCGCTCGCTTGGCGTCAGCGGTGTAGATGCCATTCGATACCCCGTCTATCGTGAGCTCGTAGGATCCAGGGGCGATGCCTTCGAGGATATAGGCGTCTGATTGCGCGTTGTATGTAAGCGGCATCGGTTTCGTAAGCGAAGAGGCGTGGTCGATTGACCCATGGATGCCGAAGAAATCCATTCGAATCGTTATCGTATAGGAACTGCCCTCCTCGCATGATAGGGGAAGCCTGACGCTCTGCGAGGAATCGGCTGCGTTGGAGGCGACGATCGTGTACTCACCCGGTTTGATCCAGGAGCCATGCTTGAGGGGAACCAGGGATCCATCGCGATGTTCAAGGGCGACCTCGCATCCATCGGGCGCGTCGATGAGCATCTCGGCATCGGATAGAACGGGCTCGATGGCGATTTCGAGTTCGGAATCGCTCGCCCGCAAGGCGATGGATGTCCCCGATGCGTCTGATAGGGCTGCAATTTCATCCTGTACGTTCCATATACCGAAGGAAGCTTCCGCAAGAGGTTGGTCTGAGCCCGTGATGGTTTTATCGACGATAACCGTGGTGGGTTCATTGCTGGCGGAAACATGCGCGTGGACGAGAGGGGTCTGCTGATCGAGATAGGTGAGTGTGAAGGGGATAGGGGTGCTGTCGAGCGCAAACCCCTGCGGGGGTTTCGTCTCGATCACGGCATAGTGGGCCACGCCCGTTCCCAGGGGTAGACCGCCGAGTTCTCCTTCCCCCTGTTCATCGGTGATGAGTTCTCCTACGACTTCTCCCTTTCCCGCTTCGATTGTTCCATCGGGTGCGATGAGGTCATCCAGGGCGACCACATTGAAATGTGCGCCTTTGAGTGCGCTGCCATCGCCTGAGCTGTTTTTGGTGATGCTTACCGAGCCCCGCGCCCGCTCGTTCTTGATTTCAACAACGCTGACAGGCGGAATCTCCCCGTCTTTTGAATCGATCGTGAATGTCGTTGCCTTTTGGGCGAGCACGTATGGAGGCTGTGCTTCCACTTCTCGTATCGAGTAGGTGCCGGTTGCAAGGGGTTGGGGAAGGGTGACGCTGCCTGTTTCATCGGTGGTGAACGTGCTGATCGTGGCGTGCTCGGGATGCCATACCTCTTGTTCGACAAGAGCGCCGTTGCCGTCAAATACTTGGAACGAGAATCCTGCAAGAGGGATGCGCTCGCCGCTGAGGGCGTCGGTTTTTACAATCTGCAATCTCGAAGTGAGGCGGCTGTTGTTGACGATGTAGCGCAGGCAGACGCCGTCTATTAGTTCTTGTAGATCGATGTTCCAATCATCGACGCGCTCAAATCCATCGGGAACGGTGGAAGCGACTTCGCGCACGGTATATCCCTGGGGGTCAAAGGGCAATCCACCGGAGAGGCCCGCTGCGCGCTCGCCCGCCCCGAACCAATGCCCGACGGTCGAGGCGAAGCCGTCGTTGCCCGTCGTTATGGTGGCTACGACCTCGTCGGATGATCGAGAAATGATATCGAAGGAAACGCCGCCGGCGGGCGTTTCAACGACGGAGCCCTCCGTATCGCCGGAATCATTGAACTTCGCGATCTCGATATCGAATGAAACGGGTATTTCCGAAAAATCATGCTCGGGCTTGAGCTCGACGACGCCCAAGTCATTCATCTGGCCTGGAAGAGCTGTGTAGGTGTGGACGGTTTGGTCGAGGAGATATCCCGCTGGAGCTTTGGTTTCGATAACCTGGAACGTGCCGAGGGGGATATCCGATACCGCGAGCATCCCTTTGTCGTCCGTCGTTGCGGTCTTGCTCCATCCAGGTGATGAGAGGGAGGAGATCCGGTACTCTGCACCCTGGAAGCTGAGGTGCTTCTGAGGTTCTGCCTGTGTGGCCGCATCGGTTTTCTTCAACACGAGGCGCGCGCTTCCAGGTTCGTCTTCCAGTGCAACGGATCCTCCCGCGCGCGAGGTGGTGAAGGGGATTTCCTCGGGGTCCAGGATGAATCCCTCGGGAGCCTTTGTCTCCACGGCATAATAGGCGGTGTTGGGTTTGAGCTGCATGGTCGCGCGTCCAGAGTCATCGGTGATGATGCTCCCTACTTTTTCGCGTGTGCTTTGCAGGAAGATGTCGTACTCCGCCCCCTCCAACGCGTAGGTATCGTTTCCATTGGTCAGCTCGGCTCTTGCCGATGTCTTGGTAAACGTAACGGTTCTTGATTTTTCAACGGTGACGACGGCTTGGAATTCGAAGGATGCGGAACCTTGGCTATATGAAGGCGTCTTGTTCAACCAGAGGCATGAGCACCCTTCTTCGACGCCGCCTCCGCCTGCTTGTTTATAGGCAAGGGCATCTTGATAGAGTTTCCAAGCGGCATCCTTGACGGAGGGGTCCTCGATGCTCTCCCAGCGTTCCATATATGCTTTGTTGCCATGGAATGACGTACCATCCGGATCGTAATAGGTGAGGACATCGGCTCGCTGGTCCGCTATGGCGAGCCATACCGCGGCCGCGGTCGCCGCTTCTGAACGGGTGGCGTTGAGTCCATAGATGGAATCGACCACTTCGCCGTCGTATCCATGCCATAGCACGTAATCGAGTTCCGGAATGCGAAGATCGCCGTAGCGCTCGAGCGTTTGCCCGGTCTTCGGGGTGAGCAGCCATCCCTGTGCACAGTAGGCGACGCTTCCAGTCCCTTTATCCACTCGTATGAAGCGAGATGATCCTGTGGAATGGGGGTTGTCTGGAATCGCGGTGATGGTAAGCGTCGTTTCATCGGCGGCGCGGACCGAGTGCGGAAGCGCGGTACCGACGAGTGCGAGCACTACGGCAATCAAGAATAGGGTGGGTAGGGCAAATCGTTTGCGCATCATATCTGCTCCTTCCGATAGCGACGGGGAGGAAGCGTAGCTGCGCATGTTCGAAGAAAAGAATAGACATGCAAACAGAATTCACGCCAAAAGAGGTGCGTGGGTATACCGCCTCTAACATGGCAGGTGAGGGGTGTGCGCGCCGTCCGCGGCGTCCATGGGTCCATCGAATATAATGTGGGTGGCCTATAAAATAAGCACATGAGAATGAGTTATGGAAAGATGAGCGAGCGCAAACACGGTGATGGCGATGGACGGATGCCTTCCGCCGGACCCTGTCAGGACGGTGGGTCGTTTTCCGTTGTGGAGGTAATCAGCTTGATTGCCTCGTTTACGTTGGTTGTATGCTATTCCTATCACGCGGCAATTGCCGTGAGGACGGGGTATCCCGTCGAGCTCGTGGTCCCTTCCACGTGGGATTTCGTTCCGGCGTTGTGCAACCTCTTGCCCTTCTTCGTCGTCCTACCGATATTGATCTTGAGGAATATCGCGGCGTATCGGAGGTGCATAGAGGAAGTCGACAAACATGCGTCCCATGCTCCAAAGCGGAGTGGAAAAAGGGGTCGAATGTGGAAGCTTGCGAGCGGCGCGAAGAGGTTGATCGGGGAACACGCGGTATCTTATGCGTTCGTTCAGATAGCTTGGACTCTTGAATTATGTGTCCTTACCATTCTGGGCTACTGTGCCGTTACGGCGACCAGCGCAGTGGATGGACCGCGGCCATTTCTTTGGCTGCTCGTGGCTTTGGTTGCTATCGCGGGCCTGGTTCCCTTTATAAAGGTTCCAGGTCGGGAAAACTCGTATGCAAAGGCGTTGATTCAACTTACAGTCGAGGTGCTCGGGACCGTGGGCTGGGTGTTTGCGACTCCCCTGGCTATAGCGTTTGCATTAACGCTGTGCTCCAGCACATTGCTCGCGTCGCTGATCGTAGCACTTGTAATTGCAGTCATCCTGATGGGGCAATGGCATTTCTATGCGAAAGGCGAAGAAGGGCTGCCGGTAAGCGCGGGGGAGATCGTGGAGGAGGCGAGACATAAGGTGAAATCGCTGAACCCATTATATTGCCTGCTTCCGATGCTGTTCATGTCGGTGGTTTTTGGCACGCTGTTGTCTGTCACGCCGGGCAAAGCGGGTATGAGGCTGGTAAAAATGGAGCAGGATTCGGATGACAAGACCGTTGAACAGGTGTACGACGTGCTTGATATCTATGGCGGAGACAGGGCGGTCGTCCAGAAGGTAGAGGAAGGCCGCAAAAACGAAGGGAGCGCGGGTTCTGCAAAAAGGTACTTCGTTGTCCCTATAGATGACGGGTACAGCATCGAAGTCGATGGCTGATGCGCGGTTTGACGGGCGAGACAAAGATATTTAATCCGTTGCCTTGTTTGTATAAATAGAGGAAGGTATACTAAACTCTATTGCAGGCGTCAGCAATGACGTCAACGACAAGCGGGCATCGCCAAGTGGTAAGGCATCAGCTTCCCAAGCTGACACTCGCGGGTTCGAGTCCCGTTGCCCGCTCCAGCAAGAGCACCGAGCCCGGTACCCCTCCAGGTACCGGGCTCGTTTCATGAGGAAGGGCCCCTGGATCCGCAGCGGTTCCAGGGGCCCTTCGCTCCCGCGTCGTCTTAGGCCTCGAACGAAAGGTGCTCAAGCCGCTCGAAGACGCTGTCGATGCGGGTGAGGAAGTCCCAGGGATCGAAGATCTCATCGAGCTTCTCCGCGCTTACGGTGCACTCGGGATCGGCCTCCAGGCGCTCGCGCAGGTTGGGGCCGTCGACGGCGTTGTGGACGTCGTCCCACACCGCCATGGAGTTGCGCTGGACGATCTTGTAGGCGTCCTCGCGGGTGATGCCCGTGTCGACCAGGGCGAGCAGCACCTTGGACGAATAGATGAGGCCGCGGGTGAGGTCGAGGTTGGCCTGCATGCGCGCCGGGTACAGGATGAGGCCGTCCACGATGCGGATGAGGCAGGTGAGCATGTGGTCCAGCGCGATGAAGCTGTCCGCCTGCGCCACGCGTTCAGCGGAGCTATGCGAGATGTCGCGCTCGTGCCACAGGGCGACGTTGTCGAACGCGACCTGGGCGTTGGCCTTCACGACGCGGGAGAGGCCGCAGACCTTCTCCAGCGTGATGGGGTTGCGCTTGTGGGGCATGGCGGAGCTGCCCTTCTGTCCCTTGCGGAACGGCTCTTCCGCCTCGAGGGTGTCGGTCTTCTGCAGATTGCGGATCTCGGTTGCGATGCGGTCGCAGGTCGCCGCGGTGGTGGCCAGCACACCGGCGAGGTACGCGTGGTGGTCGCGCGAGATGACCTGCGTTGACAGCGGGTCGTGGACGAGACCGAGGTGCTTGCAGACATACTCCTCGACAAACGGATCGATGGAGCTGTACGTGCCCACCGCACCCGAGATGGCTCCGAAGGCGACGTTCTTGCGGGCGTCCACCAGACGGTCGAGGTCGCGCTTGAGCTCCCAGGCCCAGCTGCCGAACTTCATGCCGAACGTCATGGGCTCGGCATGGATTCCATGGGTGCGGCCCACGCACAGGGTGTTGCGCTCCTCGAACGCGCGGCGGCGGCAGATCTCTCCGAGCTTGCGCACGTCCTCGATGATGATGTCGGTCGCCTGGACGAGCTGGTAGCACAGGGCGGTGTCGCCCAGGTCGGAGCTGGTCATGCCGTAGTGGACCCAGCGGCTGGGCTTGGGCTCGCCCTGCGGGACCTCGGCGTCGATGTGCTCGCCCATGTTGGTGAGGAAGGCGATGACGTCGTGGTGCGTAACGGCCTCGATGGCATCGACTTCGGCGCGGTCGAAGTCCGCGTGCTCGCGGATCCAGGCGGCTTCCTCCTTGGTGATGCCGCAGGCACCCAGCTCGGCCTGCGCCTCGCAGGCGAGCACTTCGATTTCCTGCCAGATGGCGTACTTGTTTTCGAGCGAGAAGATATGTCCCATCTCGGGGCGGGTGTAGCGGTCGATCACGGGGTGCTCCTATCTTTGCCTCGTTGCATGTGAGGGCCGAGTGCCGAACGCGATGCGTCGGCTGGTGTCGATACGTATTGTAGCGTGCCGTTCGTTTCTACTCGATTTCGCCGAGCTCGCGCATCTCCTGGTCGACGCGTTCGTCGCGCAGCGAGCAGTTCTCGGTGAGAAGGCAGTTCACGCACATATAGTCGCACGGTATGTAGGCGCTGAGCTCGGCGAGCGAGTAGCCTTTGACGCGCAGGCAGTAGTCGCCGATGAGCGCGCGGATCGCCTCCATGCCGAAGAGCAGCGTGTAGCTGCGGCTTTTCGGCAAACCGCCGAGCTCGTCATCGATCTCCTCCTTGGTGATGGCGAGCGCCTGCTCGAATGTCAGACCGCGCAGCTTATCGGCGAGCAACGCGGCGCATCCGATGGCGGCGAGGCAGCCGTGACTGCGAAAGCCGACCTCGGCGAACGTTTCGGTTTCGGAATCGATGCGCGCGAACAGCTGCATCTGGACGGTGCCGCGCTTCTCCTTGCCGACGCTGCAGAAGGCGTTCGCCCCATCGGGGATCCCGCAGGTGGCGGCATCGGCGATGATGTCGAGCGTGGTATCGGAGTATTCGGTGATGGGCGCGTCATTCTCGATCTGGTACATATCGGGCGTGCGGAGGAACGGGGTGTCCTCGGTGAGGTGTTGTTTTGCCATGGGCTCCCTTTCGCTCTGGATGAAACGGTCGGTTTGCGCTGGTCGGGCGCCTCGCGGGGGTTCGCGGGCTGGCTTCTACGGATTGCGCACCTTTTCGACGCCGTACCATTCTGCCAGGGCTTTGCCCTGGGCGTCGCTGAGGTAGAGCGTCGAGTAGAAGAACGTCTCGTTTTCGCTCGTCACGCAGGAGCGGATATCGTCGAACGCCTCCTGATCCTCGACCTCGCGGTAGATGGCGCGCGTCTTGTCGGTTGACCACAGGTAGGGTGGGTTCATGAAGGACAGGATGGATACCGGTCGCGGATATGTGCGCGATTCCGACCTGACGACGTCGATGAAGGTGGTGAGGTCGTCGTTTTCCGTGGTAAGGAAGAGCGCATGGGCGAAACTATGGGAAAGGAGGGGCTTGGAATAGAGGTAGACGGCCTTCTTCCCGTAGAGCAGCACGATGTCCGAGACGTCGGGTTCGGGCAGCAGCTCGGCTTCTCCGAGCTCGACGCCCTCGAGCTGCACGTCGAGCGGAGCCGGCGCGCTCATCTGGCCGATCGCGGGGCTGTCTTCAGCATGCTCATGCTCCTCGATATAGGCGAGGAGCATGTCTGCAAAGGACGCGTCGTCCATGGGGCGCGGGGCGGCGGCGAGGCGCTTCCAGCGCGCAGGCGTGGTGAGCTTCCCCTCGTAGGAGCGCTGTCGAAGGTCGGTCAGGGCCTGGTCCATCGCGCGGATGCACTCGTTGTGGGCCCGCGCCGCCGCGATCTCCTCGGGAGAGGCGCTGCACGCCGTCTCCGCGCCCGCGTCGACGTCCGGGCGTGTCGGCGCATCGGGCGATGCGGAAAGCCCGTCTGCTGTCACGTTCGCCAGATTCTCCTCAGCCGCCTCGATCTCGTCTGCCGTCGCGCCGTCGCGCCGTTGATCTCGTTCCAGTGTCATCGTTCGCCTTTCGCAGAACCGCGGATGTCACGTATGCATATGCAAGCAAGTGTAGTACAAGGTATACTAGCCTATCGCCTACAACGGTTTGCCTCTATAGCTTTTCGCAGGTTGTTGGCTGTAGAGCATGGGAATGAGGAGTAGCTTCGGTGCGTGAGAGACAAGATGAACAGAAGATGCCGCCGCTCAGCCTTGAGTCGTACGGCGTGCTTTTGCCGTCCGTCTTCGGCCTCGCGTGCGCGTCCTCGGCGGTGAATCTGTGCGTCCAGGCCGCCCATGCGACTACGGGCACGTCGTCTTTGTCGGGATGGATCTTGTTCATCGCGGCGTTCATCATCGGCGCGCTGTTCCTGTCGACGCTGGTGGTCAAGCGCTTCAAGAAGCGCTCCATCTCCCTCATGATGTTTCTATCCATCCACCTTGCGGGCCTGTGCTCCCTCGCGCTGGCGCTGACGTCCTGGGGCGATGCCGAGCCCGCCGCTCCGCTGGCGCTCGCGCTCGGCGTGGGCGTGACGGTGGGGAGCACCGCTCTCGAGTTCTATTGGCTGCGCAAGCTGCGCGGCATTTCGGCGCAGGCTGCGTCCGTGGTAGTCTTTTCCGCCCTCGCGCTGGCGGAGACCATCACCTACGTGCTGAGCTTCTCCGATAACTCCCTGTGGTTCATGGCGGGCGCCGCGCTCACCTTCGCCCAGTTCGCCATGGTGAGGGCATCGCGCCGCATGGATGCACCCAGCGATTCGTTCCCAGCGGTCTGCGAGCTCTATTTCGGAACCGACGAGAACCGCTTCTCGAATCGGAGCTTCCTTGCCGTCGCGGCGGCGGGCATCTGGCTCATCTCCATCCCGATCGGCATGGGCAGGGGCTTTCCCGCCGGCGAGCCGGTGTATATGAGCTTGGTACCGCGCTTCCTCATCCTGATGTTCGTGTGGATCGTCTCCCTGCTGTGGGTGCGCAACGGCCTGCGTTCGCGGATGCGTGCGCTCACCACGAGCATCTGGGTCGTCATGCAGGTGCTGCTCGCCTTGGGTGCGATATTCTTCGCCATCTGGCCCAAGACCGTTTCCATCGGCGCGTCGTTCGTCATGGCGTCGTCGCTCGTGCTCAACGCGTTCGTGTGGTATCTCACCATCGCGTTCATCAGCTTCGGATGGCGCGACCCGTATTATTATTCGAGCGCCGCGTGGATCGCCATGAACGTGCTCACGGTGCTGGGCATGAAGGTGGATTCCGTCCTCGATCGCATGATGCCCGACAACGCCCCGGCGATCATCTCCATCATGAGCCTGTTCGTGCTGGCGTCGGCGCAGCTGGTTTTCACGCGCCTCCTCGCCGCGCCGAGCGAGCGCGTCGAAGCTGATCGGGCACGCGGCCCCATCACCGAGGACGACGTGAGGAAGATCCCCTTCATGGGGGTGCTCGCCATCGCGCCGCAGCAACAGGTTCCCATGGTGAACCAGAAGCCCGACGTGCACATCGCGACCTCGGTGATGAAGATGGGGCAGCGCTTCGGCTTGACCGGGCGCGAGGTGGAGGTTCTCACGCTGTACGCGCTCGGCCACACGCAGGCGCGCGTGAGCGAGGAGCTGCAGCTGTCCACCAATACCGTGCATACGCATATCAAGCGCGTCTACGAGAAGACCGACCTGCACTCGCGTCAGGAGATCTTGGACTACATAGCCGAATACGGCGGCTAGGCGTATCGCCGGCGGAGCATAGAGAAGAACCCGGCACAGCGTCCGTTCGCGCTGTGCCGGGTTCGTGCGTTTTCACGGTTGCGGCGCGTGGGCCTTCCGGGCAGGGCGGTTGCTACGACTCGCCGGCCTCATCGGCAGCCCGCGCCGCCGCGATCTGCTTCTCGGCGGAGTCGGTGAACATCTTGCGCTCGCATTCGGGCAGCAGGGTGCGCAGGCGGTCGCGTTCGGTGTTCATGCCGATGAAGATCTGGCGCATCATGACGAGCACCAGGTAGCGGCCCTTGCGCGTGAGCGTGAGCTCGTCGGCGTTGTTCTTGTTGAACGCGCCGTTCGCCATGAGGTATCCGTATTCGACGGGCATGTCGTACTGGATGTATTTGCCGAAGTCCCGGCGCCACGCGCGGTTATCCAGGCGCAAGCCGAAGAGCTCGCGGCCCATGCGGTAGCGCTTGCCGTTCGCGCGCCCCATGTCGATGTGCGACGCGGTGCTCATGGTTCCCTCCTCGATGCGGCGGCAATAGCCCTCGAGCGAGGAATCGTTGGTGTAGATCTCGTCTCCCAGGAAGGAGTAGCCTCCGCAGCCCGCGGCGACGTATTCGCCGTAATCGACGACGTATTCATCGATCATGGCGTTTCTATCCTGCGCGAACGTGTAGACGTCGGTAGCGTAGAAGCCGGCTCCCCCGAGTTCGACGGGGGCGGTCATGGTATCGAAGATCGTGTTGTAGAGCTCCTTTTCGAGGTCGTAGTCGACCTGTCCGTGGAAGCAGGTCTCCATGAGCTTCTCGGAGCCGGGCGATGCCATGAGCGGATAGTACGTGATCTGGTTGGCGCCCGTGGTGCGGAACGTCTCGATATCGCGCAGCACCATCTCGCTGGTCTGCCCCGGGAAGTTGAAGATCATGTCGACGTTGAAGGTGTCGAACATGTCGTGCACGTCCTGGATGCGCGCGACGATCTCCTCGGCGCTGCCGTATTTGTTATAGCGGTCCATGCGCTTGAGCAGCGTGTTGTCGAAGCTCTGCACGCCGACCGAGAAGCGCTGGATCATGTGCGAGAGGCGCTCGAGGCGCGCCCGGTCGAGGTGGGGCGGGTTGGTCTCGCTCGAGACCTCCTTGATCGTGGGGAACAGCTCGCGCATGTAGTCGATGGTGCGCTCGAGCTCGTCCATGAGGATCGTGGGGGTTCCGCCGCCGATATAGGCCGCAGGGGGCTGGTATCCAAGGTCGTGGATCATCTTCATCTCGCTGCGGAGCGCTTCGAAGTAGCGCCGCGCCGCCTCCTCGCGGAAGGGGAAGCGCGTGAACGAGCAGTACGGACAGAGCACATCGCAGAAGGGCACGTGCACGTACAGCATGTACTCATGGCCCGCTTCGGGTGCGGGAAGCGTCCGGGCGGATTCGCTCTTGGCGCGGAAGAGCTCGCGCGCGCCCAGGCCAACGGTTTTTGAAAGCAGTCGTTCGGAAAGCATAAGACCTCCGGCAGAGATGGATGGTGCGCCCGCGCGACGTGTGCGCGCCGGGCCCGTGCGGGCTCGCCGCTGAGCGCGGGCGCGTCTATTGTGCATCGTTCCGCATGGTCGCGCTAGCCCCGCGTGCCGACTCCGCAGGGGGTTCACAGGGGCGTTGCGCGACGTTCCCGAACCTGCGAATGACGGTGATTTTGCGAAGCGCTGCGCCGTGGTAAAGCATTTCCTGTTGCTTCGCCACTCCCCTCTACCAAAAGATAACCGCAGGTAGAGGGGGTACCCTATAACAGGTGACAAGGTTTTTACACCAGGCGGCGCCCATTTCTAAAAGTACCCGCAAGCAGGTGAGCTCCTTGCGCCTCGCTCATGCACAATAGAGGCTGATGAGTCGTGCCTATATCGCCTGTGGGCCCGTCTCAAGGAAAGGGCGCGCCCCGTCGTCCCGGGCGGGTCGCGTGAAGTAGTAAAGGGAGGGAACTATGAAAGAGAACACCGCTTTGGAGCAGGTTGGCTCCGGCGCGGATCGCCTCGACTCCTTCTTCACCCGTCGTGGGTTCGTGAAGGTCTCGGGCGCATTCGTGGCGAGCATGGTGGCGCTCGGTCTCCTGCCGGATACCGCTGCTGCGGCTCCTACGAGCTCGAAGGGTAAGGTCGACTACTATGCGACCCCGTCCCACGTGCTCAAGGTCAACCGCGCTCGCTGCACCGGCTGCCAGCGCTGCGAGATGAGCTGCACGCTCCTCAACGACGGCGTGTCCCAGCCCGCCGCCGCGCGCATCCACGTGCACGACGGCTACCAGTACGGCAAGGAGCTCGGAAGCGGCGACGGCATCTTCTACTCCTGCGAGTGGAACGTGCGCACCTGCCATATGTGCAAGACCGCGCTGTGCCAGACCGCGTGCCCGCAGGGCGCCATCGTCACCGATGAGAACGGCGTCCGCCGCGTCGATGCCGACAAGTGCGTCGGTTGCGGCACCTGCGTCGCCGCCTGCCCCTATCATATGCCCGTGGTGAACACCGTTACCGGCAAGTCCTCGAAGTGCATCGCGTGCGGCCGCTGCGCCGAGCAGTGCCCCAACGGCGCGATCGAGCTCATCGAGTGGGAAGACGTGAGCCATTCCTCCGGCCCCACCAAGCAGGAGAACCCCTGGCCGCTCGTTTCCGGGCAGCAGGACTTCGTCGCCGGTGGCAAGATCGCGTAAGGATAGGAGAAGTAAATGGCTGAAACCTCTTACGGTTGGGCTGGCTGGATCGCCCGCGTCAACCTTACGAGCGGTGAGATCACCGAAGAGTCCGACGTCGAGATGCAGAAGGACTACATCGGCGGCATGGGCTTCGCGAACAAGATCATGTACGACGAGGTCCCCGCTGGCGTCAAGTGGATGGACGAGGAGAACAAGGCCGTTCTGGCCGTCGGCCCCCTCACGGGTTCCGGCGTGCCGCTGGCCGGCCGCTCCACGTGGTCCACGCTTTCCACGTTCACCAAGGATCACCTGGTCGTCGACTGCCACTGCGGCGGTCAGCTGGGCGCAACCCTCAAGTACTCCGGTCACGACGGCCTGATCATCGAGGGCAAGGCGGACACCCCGGTCTACATCCTCATCGAGGATGACAAGGTCTCCATTGAGGACGCTTCCGCCCTGTGGGGCAAGGGTACCCGCGAGACCACCGAGGCCCTGTGCAAGAAGCACGGCCTCGAGTGCTGCGTCGCGACCATCGGTCCCGCCGGCGAGAACATGCTGCCCTATGCGTGCGTCATGAACAGCCGCTCCCACTCCGCGGGCGCCGGCCTGGGCGCCGTCCTGGGTTCCAAGAAGTGCAAGGCCGTCGTCGTCAAGGGCACCAAGGCCGTGAACGTCGCCGACCCGCAGATGGTTGCCGATCTGTCCGATTACATGATCGCCCAGGTCCTCGGCTCCAACAACAACCACGTCGTTCCCTCCACCCAGCAGTCCTGGGCCGAGTACTACGATAAGGGCTCCCGTTGGACCGCGCGCAAGGGCCTCTACTGGGCGGCTGCCGAGGGCGGCCCCATCGAGACCGGCGAGCCCAAGCCCTTCGAGCCCAACACCATGGGTTACCGCTGCATGAAGTCCACCAAGGACCTCGGCCCCGCTGCCGAGAAGTACACCGTCAAGATGGCCGGCTGCCACGGCTGCCCCGTGCGCTGCTATGCGCAGGTCAAGGTCCCCAAGGTCCAGGAGGCCACCGGTTACGAGTCCTCGGGCAACACCTGCGTTCCCAACTTCCCGTTCTCGGCGTACATGCAGCCGATCATGAACGTGCCGGGCATCCAGGAGGGTGAGAACAAGACGCTCACCGACCTGTCCGTGTTCTACAACCAGCTCATCTCGGTCACCGTTGACGACCTGGGCCTTTGGTGCAACTACGCCCAGCTCTACCGCGACCTCGCCTGGACCTACACCCAGGGCATCCTCGCCGAGCACTGCACCCCCGAGCAGATGGCGGAGTACAACTTCGAGGGCATCATGGCGGGCGACCCCACGTCCTTCATCAAGATCTTCCTGGACATCGCCTCCAACGACACCAAGAACAAGCCCATCTCCTGGCTCGGCCACGGCCCCTATGTGTGGACCGATGCCGACCACTGGAACCGTCCGGACTGGTTCGACAACAAGACCTCCGCGCTGATCAACTACCGCGGCTGGCCGGTCCACCACTCCATCGAGTGCTTCGCTCAGGTCGGCGGCCTGTACAACATGCTGTTCAACCGTGACAACATGATTCACTCCGCCGTCAACCTGCAGGGCTGCGGCCTCCCCATCGAGCTCAAGAAGAAGATGGCTGCCGAGATGTTCGGCGGCGAGGACGCGATGGACCCGGACAAGAACTACACCCCCATCAACGAGCACAAGGTCGAGTTCGCCTGGTGGAGCGTCATCACCGACGTCCTGCATGACTCCCTGTGCCTGTGCAACTGGGTGTGGCCCATGGCCATGGCCCCCGCCAAGGAGCGCAGCTACCGCGGCGACCTGGACCTCGAGGCCCAGTTCTACACCGCGGTCACCGGCCAGAAGGTGACCATCGACGACCTGTACAAGGCCGCCGAGCGCATCATGACCCTCCAGCGCGTCAACACCGTTCGCGGCATGACCGACAAGGACGGCAAGATGGGCTGCAACGACATGCGCAACATGCATGACGTCATCACCGAGTGGGTCTTCACCAAGGATCCCGACATCAAGCCCTTCACCCCCGGCACCGACAAGATGGACCGCGAGGACTGGAAGAAGTCGCTCACGATGTTCTACAAGCGCTTCGGCTGGGACGAGGAGCTGGGCTGCCCCACCAAGCAGTGCCTGTCCGACCTGGGCCTCGAGCAGGAGTCCAAGGACCTCGAGGAGCTCGGCCTGCTGGTCGACGGCGGCGCGTCCTACGACGAGCGCACCCGCAAGTACGACGGCCTGCTGAAGAAGTACTGCGGCGACAACCCCGCGCTGAGCGCCTAAGTGGTCTCGAGAGGAGAAAACAATGGCTGACGAGATCAAGGAGAGCACGGAGGCTACCGAGTCTGCCGCTCCCAAGAAGAAGAAGTTCGATTGGAAGGGCAAGCGCCTTCCGATCATCATCGCCGCCGTGGTCGTCGTGACCGTGATCGGCGTTGCCGGTTGGGCCTGGCATGCGACCCCGGAGTGTTGCGACGCCATCTGCCACAGCACCATGGGCAAGTATTATCAGACCTACACCCAGGACACCACCACGCTCGCCTACAAGCATCGCGCCGCGACCAACAACCAGTGCCTCGGCTGCCATGAGGCGACGCTGCCCCAGATGGTGCACGAGGTCCAGATCCAGCTGTCCGGCGACTATCCGCAGCCGTTCGACAAGGTCACCTTCTCGAACGATTTCTGCCTGCAGAGCGGTTGCCACCTGGGTGCCGGCGTGATGCCGGGTGCCACCGAGTCCTCTACGAAGGACTTCAGCTTCGACCCGCACAGCGATTACCATGGTGTGCAGCAGTGCAACTCCTGCCACCTCATGCATGACCAACCCGTCTTCACCTGCGCTTCCTGCCACCAGGTCGGCGCTTGGGAAGGCGAGGGCGGCGTGCCCGAGGGCTGGGTCGTTCAGGACCTGGGCAACGGCAAGACCGGCGCCGTCCCCGAGGGTTGGGCAACCCCCTTCACCTTCGAGGCATCCACGACGCAGAAGTAGCCTGCCGGTCGCCCGATACCGCAAGGGTCGCGATCGATGACATCGCGAGACCTTGTATAGATGCGACCATGCACAGGACGGCTCCCCTGGGGGCCGTCCTTTTTCTGTCTGGAGGTGGCTTGCGGCAAGCTTTTGGCCCTCTTTCTGATTTGGTGCATCCGGAGGCAGATAAGCTGCGTCAAATTGGATTCGGTGCACCCGAAGGCACTTAAAGCGGGCTGATGCGGTTATTTATCTGCCTCCATCTGCACGAACTTTATTAAGTGCCTCCAACTGCTCCAAAACTCGCCCGTCCCCGCCGCCTGCCCGCCCGCTTGCCCGTGCCGCCCGCCGCGCAGCGCTGCTCGTCCGTCTCCGCTGCCCGCCCGAGGCCTCGCCCGCCCGAGGCCCCGCCCGCCGCTCCGGCATCCCGCCCGCTTGCCCGGGGCAGCTGCCCGTCCGCCTGCTCGGGACGCCCGCCCGCCTGCGATCACGCTCGCTTCTTCGTGGAAGATTGATGCCGCCTTGTGCCCCGGCCCGCGTCGCGGGGATAATGGCTGCAGCCAACAAGGAGGGAGCTGCATGATTACCTATGATTTCAAGCCGCGCGGCGTGTGCGCCCGCGCCATCCACGTCGAGCTGTCCGACGACGGGGCCACGGTGGAGAACGTAGCCTTCGAGGGTGGTTGCAACGGCAATCTCAAGGCGATCGGCAAGCTGGTGAAGGGCATGCCTACCGAGCGCGTGGTCGAGTTGCTGCAGGGCAATACCTGCGGTCCGCGTTCGACCTCGTGCGCCGATCAGCTCACCATCGCCCTGCGCGCCGCCGTCGAGGAGGCTTAAGTCCCCATGGCATTTTGGGACCGTGATTATAAAGGCATAAGTCGCCGCCGCTTCGCGTTGGGTTCCGCTGCGGCGGGCGCGGCGGCGATGGCGACCGCCGCGCTCTCCGGTTGCGAATCGAAGAACAAGGCGAAGTCGACTTCGGGTGAGCCCCAGGTCGTCGACGATTCGTCCCAGATCATCGATGCGCTCGAGGAGTACGAGGGCAAGGATACGGGACTCAACCCCGTTCAATCCTGGAACCTGCCGCTGGGCACTGTCTTGTTTCATTCCGATGGGACCTGGGCCGCGGCGATGATGGCGCCCGAATCGGCGCAGCATGTGAACACCCTCGGCGTGCTGTCCCTTTCGAACGGCTCCCTCACCACGCTGAAGGAGGACCCGACGCTCGGTCGCACGTACAGCTTCTTCGACGTGCGCAGCGCCACGGGCGTGTTCGCGTGGGTGGAGATCGACTACTCCACGCGCATCTGGGTGCTGCTGGCGCAGCCCTTCAACGGCGGCGCGCTTTCAGGAGATCCCGTCCAGCTGGATACGGGCGACAAGAACTGGGAGCCTCCGCAGTTCACCGCCGCCGGCTCCATGGTGATCTGGCAGAAGATGCCGCTTGCATCGGGGGATAAGCGCAGCTCGGATTCGCATTGCTACCGTTGGACGGTCGGGGATGCGCAGGGGACCGAGGTGTGGAAGTCGACCGGCAGGTTCGCCACGCCGCCGCGCGTCTCGGACGGCATCCTCACCATCGCGCCGCGCGTCCACAACGACGAGGGGACCTACTACGGAATCACCGCGGTCGATCTGGAGGACGCGAGCAACACGAAGCTCGACCAGCTGGTCCTCCCGGCCTCGGTTCGCCCGTTCGAGGCGGTGTATACGGGCGAGGTGTTCGTGTTCTCCATCGAGGCGTCGTACGATTCGGCCGGCAGCCTGGGTAAGATGGGCACGTTCGTGGGACGCGAGGGCGGGCCGTATGTGTATTTCAGCCGGGAGCCCGCCGCCCAGGTGGCGTACAACGGGACGCGCTATTTCATCAAGACGCAGTCCGCGCATTATATGATCGACCCGACGAATCAGATCATCGACTCGATCTCCTCGCCCGATCGTTCGCTCGGTTTCGGCGACTATCCTGCGAGTGAAGGTTCTACCAGCACGTTTCTTACGTATGCGACCATTCGCGACGCAAAGGGCATCCCCTCGGGCGTCGTGGCTCGAACGTTCGCCATCTAGCGTGGTCGCGTGCCCTACGATACCTGCATCTCAAGCGCCTTGTTCGCTTCGGCGACGAGGCGCTCTTGCATTTCGAGGCCGCAGGGGGCGGGGGCGACCGGATCGGGGTCGCGCGGCCCCAGGTGCTTCTCAAGCCATTGTATGGAGAGCCAGCGTCCGAATTTGCTCGCGCAATCGCGGTGCTCGCCGCAGATGCGATAGCCGTGTCGCTGGTGGAACGCGATGGATCCCGTGTTTTCCGAGCAGATGCAGGCCTCGCTCGTCACGATTCCGCTGGCATGCATGATGCGCTCGAGGCAGTCGAGCAGCACGGCGCCCACGCCCTTTCCCGTACAGGAATCGTCGAGGTAGATCGAGGTTTCAGCCGACCAGCGGTAGGCGGCGCGGTGGCCGAAGGCCCCGTACGTCGCGAACCCTACGATGCGCCATGCGTCGTTTTCGCCCTCCTGCATCTCGACGACGAGGTATGTTCCGTGCTCGCGGCCCTGGGCGATGCGCTGCGCGTACTCCTCGACGGAGGGAACGCGGAGCTCGAAGCTCACCGTGGTATCGCGGACATAGGGGGCGTAGACCGCAAGGACGGCGCCGGCGTCGCCGGTTTCGGCGAGGCGGATGCGGATATGCACGTTGGGGCCTCCTCGGTGATAGAGAAAAAGGGAGTTGGGCATAATAGAACATCAGAGGCGCGGTCGGAAGATCGGACCTCGTGCGAGACGCGCTGCGGATGCGCTGGTGAGCGGGTCGTTGCCGATATCGGTGCTTCCCGATTGCCAACGCAGGTGATCGTGCCTCGCACGGAGCACATTGCAACCGCTGGCGTGCTCCGCAGACTAGTTTAGCGCTCGCTGCGCTAAAATGAGCAAGTTATGTAGTTTGTAGATTAGGAGGCCTCGATATGGCTTCGGACGCAAGAAAAATTCTGCTCGTTGAAGACGAGAAGGCTATCCGCGATGCCGTCGCGGCCTACCTCGAGCGCGAGGGCTACTGGGTCGTCGGCGTGGGCGATGGCCAGTCCGCCGTCGAGGAATTCGAGAAGCACCAGTTCGACCTCATCGTGCTCGACCTCATGCTTCCCAAACTCTCGGGCGAGCGCGTGTGCCGTGCCATCCGCGACACCTCCGACGTGCCCATCATCATGCTCACCGCTAAGGGCGAGGTCGAGGACCGCATCATCGGCCTCGAGCTGGGTGCCGACGACTACCTCATCAAGCCCTTCTCCCCGCGCGAGCTCGTCGCCCGCGTGCGCGCACTGTTCCGCCGCACGCATCTGGCGGATGAGCCCCAGGTCGAGGTACTCGACTTCGGCGACCTCGTGATCGATATCTCCGGCCACAAGATTTTGGTGGACGGCAAGGAAGTGGACCTGACCGCCTCCGAGTTCAAGCTGCTCACCACCCTCGCGCGTCATCCGGGTCGCGTGTACAACCGCATGGAGCTGGTCGAGAAGGTGCTCGGCTACGACTTCGAGGGCTATGAGCGCACGATCGACAGCCACGTGAAGAACCTGCGCGCCAAGCTGGGCGACGATCCCAAGCATCCTAAGTGGCTGTACACCGTGCACGGCGTCGGCTATCGCTTCGAGGCCCCTGCGAAGCCTGCGGACGCCGCAGAGGGTAGCGCGAAGTAATGCTTCCCGCGCAGTTCACCTTCGAGCAAAAGCATAAGCAATCTGACGAGGCGGGTTCACGCGCGAGCTGGAACACGCCTCGTTCCGATTACCGCACCGTCATGAGCTACGGCATGCGCATGGCGGTTTCTTTTGCTCTGACGTCGTTCATGACCGTGTTGGTCCTGGTATGCGTGGTAACCGTTGTGTGGGGCGGCGCGTTTTCCGATTACACCAGGGCGAACGTGGTCGAGATCGCCGAGCTTACGGCAAAGAAGCTGGCGGAGGGCTACGAGGAGAGCGGCGCATGGTCCACCAGCGCGCTCGCTTCCGTAGCGGATTCAAACCTGCTCTCCGATGACATCGGCATGCAGGTCCTGGACGCCGATGGTGAGATCGTGTTCGATGACACGTGGCCGGCCTCGGCGCTTGCCGCCGAGATCGAGAAGGAGTCGGCGGCCGTGTCGTCCGCCGGCCAGGCGACGCCGGTGCCATCGGAGACCGAGAAGAAGCACCCGCACAGTCTGGTGTCCACCGCGCCCACCGACAAGGAGGGAGCGGTATCCGAGGACATCGTCGACGCGAGCGGTCACCGCATCGGCACGGTGCGCCTGTGGGTCCTGGGAAGCGATGCCCTGCTTACCAAGGCGGATACCGCGTTTCGCGAGAAGACCTTCCACGCTATGGGCATGGCGGCGTTCATCGCCATCGCCATCGCGCTGGTGATCGGCTTCTTCGTGTCGAGCATGCTCACCAACCCCATTCGCCGGATCACGTCGACGGCGAAGCAAATTCGCGACGGCGACCTGTCGGCCCGTACGAACATGCGGGGCGATGACGAGATCGACCAGCTGGGTGAGACGTTCGACGAGATGGCGACCTCGCTTGAAAAGGATCTCAAGCACGAGCGCCGCCTGACGTCCGACGTCGCGCATGAGCTTCGTACGCCGCTGCAGGCTATGCTGGCAACGGTGGAGGCCATGCAGGACGGCATCTATCCCACGGACGCCGAGCACCTCGAAACGGTCGCTTCCGAAACCCGCCGTCTATCGCGCCTGGTGCAGCAGATGCTCGATCTCTCCCGCATGGAGAATCGCACCGCGCCGATGAATCCCCGTCCCGTGGACGTGGTCTCCCTGGTCCGCGCGATCGTTGATACGCAGCACCAGCTGTTCCACGCGAGGGAACTGCATCTCCGTTTCGCGGACGAGACGCAGGGGCGCGGCGCCACGATCGACCTCGATGCGGACATGATGACGCAGGCCGTTATCAACCTCATGAGCAACGCCATGCGCTATACGCCCGAAGGCGGCTGGGTCGTGGTGAAGGTCAAGAACGACCGTCGGCACGTGCTCATCTCGGTCGAGGACACCGGCATCGGCATCGCCAAGGAAGACCTCTCGCGGATTTTCGGTCGCTTCTGGCGCGCCGACGCGAGCCGTGCTCGCGAGGCGGGCGGTCTGGGCGTCGGCCTGGCTGTGACGAAGCAGATCGTCGAGCGGCATCATGGATTCATCTCGGTGGAATCCGAGCTGGGCAAGGGTACGACGTTCACCATCCATCTGCCGCGCGAGCACGCGGGCAACCCGTCGTCGACCGGTCCTACGAACGCGATCATCGAGTAGCGGCTCTCGGGCAGGTCGGTCGACTTCAAAGACCGGGTGGCGAATCGTTTGCCATTTTGTTTCATTGCCGAGCGCAGTCGTCGGTTGTATCGAGCGGGCATAGTATTAACGGCTGGATTATGGGGCCGGGCTCCGGAGAAGGGGCCCGGCCTTGTTGGTTTCGGCGGTGATCGCCTGGCCAGCGGGAAAGCGATTCAGCGAGGGGTTGATCAGCATGAAGCTCATGGAGCGTCGACCGGATTCTCAGGGCAAGGTTCGAGATATATATGATGCAGGGGATGCGCTGCTCATGGTGGCGTCGGATCGTATCTCGGCGTTCGACTACATCCTGCCCAACGAGGTGCCGTATAAGGGCGAGGTGCTCAACCGTATCTCGGCATTTTGGTTCACCAAATTCGCCGACGTGGTGCCCAACCACCTGATCACGATGGATCCGGACCAGTATCCGGAAGAGTTCGCGCCCTACCGTTCGTATCTTGCCGGCCGTTCGATGCTGGTGAAGAAGGCTCGCACCATCCCGGTGGAATGCATCGTTCGCGGCTACCTGACGGGGGGCGGCAAGGAAGAGTACGACGCTACGGGCGCGCTGCGCGGCCATATTCTGCCCGCCGGCCTCAAAGAGGCTTCGAAGCTGCCCGAGCCCTTGTTCACCCCGTCGACGAAGGCGCCCGTCGGGGAGCATGACGAGGACATCACGTTCGAGCAGTGCATCGACGCGGTGGGCGAGGACGTTGCCTATCAGATTCGTGACCTTTCGCTGAAGATTTACACCGCCGGCGCTGAGTATGCAGCTCGCCGCGGCATCATCATCGCCGACACCAAGTTTGAATTTGGCATCATCGATGGTAAAGTGACTCTCATCGATGAATGCATGACCCCCGATTGCAGCCGTTTCTGGCCGGTCTCCTCCTACGAGGAGGGCAAGGTCCAAGATAGCTACGACAAGCAGTTTGTTCGCAACTGGCTGCTCGCGCATTGGGATTTTGAGGGCCAGCCCCCTCAGCTTCCTGCGGACGTGATCGAGGGGACCTCCGCTCGATACCGCGAGGCATACGAGATCCTCGCCGGCGAGAGGTTCGAGTCCATGAAGGAGTAGGTATCACGTGAGCACCCGCAGCCCTATGAACCAGCGCAACCAGAATCGAGCCGGCAACGGCATGACTCGCAAGTCCGCCGGATCGGCGAAACCCGCCCGCGCCGCAGCCGCGTCCGTCCGCGTGGTCCCCGCAAGCTCGAAGGCGAAGCGCAAGCAGCTCGAGCGCGGCGAGGATTTGTCCGGGCTGACGAAGGAGGAGAAGAAGGCGCGCAAGGCCGAGCTCCGTCGTCAGGAGGACCGCATCTACGCCGCCTCCAACGTCTTGATGCGCGAGGACCCCGATTATCCGAAGCGCCGCAAGGTGTTCTGGGGCATCATGGTGCTGGGCATCGTGTTTATCGCGATCGGCTGGGGTCTGCTCATGGCCTTCGGTGATACCGCGGGCGGTACCTATCAGACGTTGGAGGTCATCGCCATCGCGCTCGCATATGTGTGCATCATCGGCGGTTTCGTCTACGACATGGTGCGCATCCGCCCCATTCGCAATCAGGCGCGCGCCACGGCCGAGGGTATGTCGGACAACAAGATCGAAGACGTGCTCGACCGTGCAGCTCGCAAGGATGCCGAGAAGCGCGCCGCCCGCGATGCCAAGGCGCTCGAGAAAAAGAAGAAGTAGCGCCGTCCGCTGGCGCCCGCCAGCGACGCTTGCCGATGCAGCCCGCTTGCCGGTGCAGCCCGCTTGCCGCTGTCGCCCGCTGGTGCCGCCCGCTTGCGACGGCCGTTGGCGCCGACTGCTAGCGCCGCCGCTTGCCGCCGACGTCCGCCAGCATCGCCCGCGAGGTCCGCAATATGAAGAAGTAGCGTATCCTACGAGATCCGCACTATAAGATAGACGGGTGCGTCGTGCGCAGACAGCGCGGCGCACCCGTTTTTCACCTGATGGATGAAGGGAGTTCATACGGTGAACGAAGTGAAATACAGCGTGGAAGAGGCGCGTCTCGGTATGGAGCGCCTGATGCCGAGCATCGAGCGCTATGCCGAACTGGTTGTACGCAAGGGCGTGAACGTTACGGACGGCCAGGAGGTCGTCGTGCAGGCTCCGGTGGAGTGCGCCATGTTCGTTCGCCTGCTGGTGAAGGAGGCGTACCGCGCCGGCGCGGGCCACGTGACCGTGATCTGGAATGATGACGCGGTGATGCGACTCACCTATGAGAACGTGGAGACCGCTTGGTTCGAGACGGTTCCCTCGTGGCAGCGCGAGCAGCTCGATTCCCTTGCAGATCAGGGTGCCTGCTTCATCTTTGTCGAAGGTGCGGACCCCGAGGCGCTCAAGGGTATCGACCCCGCGAAGCCGGCGGCCGCGGGCAAGGCGCGCAACACGCAGTGCCGGGTGTTCCGCCACGGCCTGGACTTCAATATCAACCCCTGGTGCATCGCCGGCGCCCCCGTGGCGTCGTGGGCGCGCCATGTGTTCCCCGGCGAGTGCGACGAGGTCGCGGTCTACAGGCTGTGGCAGGCCATCCTTTCGGTGGCGCGTGCAGATGGCAGCGACCCGCAGAGCGCATGGGAACTGCATGATGCGACGTTCGAGAAGAACCTGCGCTTCCTGAACGAGCGCCATTTCGACGCGCTGCGCTATACGGCTTCAAACGGTACGGACCTCACGATCGGCCTGACCAAGAAGCATCTGTGGGCTGGTGGCAAGTGCGAGACGCCGACGGGCCACCCGTTCTTCCCGAACATCCCGACGGAGGAGGTCTTCACCTCACCCGATTGCGAGCGGGTGGACGGCGTGGTGTATTCTGCGCTGCCGCTTATCCACCACGGCAACAAGATCGACCGCTTCTGGATGCGTTTCGAAAACGGCAGCGTGGTTGATTTTGATGCTGCGATCGGTCGTGACGCGCTGAAGAGCATTCTGGATATCGACGAGGGCGCGCGCAGGCTGGGCGAGGTCGCGCTCATCTCGAAGAACACGCCCATCCGCGAGAGCGGGCTGCTGTTCTTCGACACGCTGTACGATGAGAATGCAAGCTGCCACCTGGCGCTGGGCGTCGGTTTTGCTGAGTGCTACGAGGGCGGCTACGACATGACCAACGAGGAGCTGCGTGCCGCGGGCATGAATATCTCGGCGACGCACGTCGACTTCATGATCGGAACGGACGACCTGACGATTACCGGCATCGATGCGGATGGTAACGAGGAGCCCGTGTTCGTGAACGGTCAGTGGAGCTGGGAGTAGCGCTCTGCTCTCATTGCCGGCTTGCGGCGTGCGCGGGCGGGCCGCGGCGCGCGCGGGCGGCCGCGACTGCGGTTGGGTTGCGGCTGCGGCTGGCGCGGCGGTTGAGTCGCGATAAGCGGTTGTCATCGCTTCGCAGGCGGGCGATCAGTGGAGTCTGGCCGCTATCGCGCTGCCGCGACGGCCGTTTCGAGGCGTTGAGTGGGCGTTCGGGGGTGTCTCAGTTTGCGTGGGCCGCGTTTTTCGTACGGAATTCTGGATGCCTCGAGTAGACCTGGGTTTTGCTGAACAAAACCGCAGGTCAATAATTGCTACAAGTGATGTATACAAAGGGGTCCCAAATAGTTATACGAAAAACGCGTCCCACACTTCGCGGCGCGTTCTTGATGAGGGCGGTACCCGCCCCGTCGAGGCCTGCGGATCGCCAGGAACGCCCCGTCGAGGCCTGCGGATCGCCAGGAACGCCCCGTCGCGGCCTGCAACCCGCCAAGAACGCCCCGTCGCGGTCTGCGGACCGTTCTGCGCAGATCGCCAAGCGTTCTCGGCGCCCCTTCGGCACACCCACGCGCCCACCGAACCGTGGCGCCAACTGCGTTGGGATGAATTCGATGTAGCGAAGCGGGGCAAACCAGTATGACCGCGTAAGTTCCTGTTCCGCGCCCCGCGAAGGTTTCACCGTGGTACAATGCCAGCTGCGGGCCGTTAGCTCAGTTGGCAGAGCAGGGGACTTTTAATCCCAAGGCCCAGGGTTCGAACCCCTGACGGCCCACCATTGCATGGAAACGCGAGGACAGCGATGTCCTCGCGTTTTGCTTTAAATCCATCGATAACCCGCCCCTCCGCGCCGCCTCGAAGGAAAGCGCCTGGTTCGTTGCGTGTTCGCACTTGTTATGGTGTTGTAACACCAGTTGCATTGACTCGTTCATGGAAGAGACGACGAGGCTGCCGCTTACCGGACAATAGTCGCCGAAAAGCCGAAAAAACCGTCATCTAGATAGGAAATAAAGCCGTTCTCTGTAGCATTTGTACACTGCACAAAATGTGATCAGTCTGTCCAGATGAAGGAGGACGAAGTGAGAAACGGGCTCTTTAAGGTTGCGGGCGCAGTGCTCGCGCTGGGCCTCGCGCTCGGCATTGCCGCACCGCCCGCGCATGCTGCGGTAGGCGTGAAGCCGCAGGATGGCGTGACGCATGACCAGCCTTTCGCGCCGGGAACGGGCGAAAGCCAGAAATTCCGCATCCCAGGCATGGTGACGCTGAACGACGGCACCATCGTGGCGGCAACGGATGCGCGCTACAACCAATCTGTCGACGGCGGCGGCCTGGACACCATCGTGAGCCGCTCAAAGGATAACGGCAAGACGTGGAATTACACCTACGCCAACTACCTGGGCGACAACGGCAACGTGTGGAACCCCACCTCGACCGCATTCATCGATCCCGCGATCAGCACCGACGGCGAGACGGTCTATCTGGTGGCGGACCTGTTCCCTGCCGGCATCGCGCTCAACGGTACGAACTGGGGTCCGCAGGTCGGCGCCGGCTTCGATAGCAAGGGAAACCTGCGCCTGCGCGATGCGAAGCTCGTCTCCTTCGGTGCGGATAAATACAGCGAGAAGGCGGCTCGGGCCGAGTACGCCTACTACCTCAAGATGGATGACAAGACTATCCACAAGGCGGGCGACGATTCGCTCGTCGAAGGCTACACCGTGGACGCCATGTTCAACATCACCACGACGGCGACGGGCACGACGACCAATCTCTTCTGCTCCGATTCGCCCTTCCAGGTGTTCCCCACGGACTACCTCTACCTCACCAAGTCTACCGACGCGGGCGCGACCTGGAGCGAACCCACGCTCATCAACGTGAAGAAGGACACCGAGCAGGTCCTGCTGGTCGGCCCCGGTACGGGTTCGGTGCTGAAGGACGGCACCCTGGTGTTCAGCGTGTACGAGCATACGAAGGGCAAGGAGGAGGCCGGCATCATCTGGTCGACCGATGAGGGCGAGACCTGGCATCGCTCCAATCCCACCACGACGCATCCCGCGCATTGGAGCAGCGAGGCCGTGACCGTCCAGATCGATGACACGACGATTCGCCAGTTCTATCGCGACGGCGAGGCGTCCCTCAACTACACCGACTTCACCAAGCAGACCGACGGCACGTGGAAGCCGGGCGACATCGTTCGCACGTCCATGAAGAAGGACTGGGGCAACCAGCTCTCCGCCATCAAGCTGCGCGACAAGGTCGAGGGCAAGGATGCCATCGTGGTGTCCACCGCGACCATCAACCGTCGCAAGGCGGGCAAGCTCTATCTGGGCCTCATCGAGGATGACAAGACGATCACCTGGCGTTTCTCCTACGACGTGGTGGGCGACGAGGACCGTTACGCGTACTCGAGCCTCACCGAGCTGAACGACGGTTCCATCGCCGTCCTCTACGAGTCGGTTGACGACAAGGAGATCTTCACGATCGTGCCGCGCGACGAGCTGATCGGCGATGCGACCGATCTGGCCGTTACCAAGAAGGACGTTACCATCGCCGTGGGCGACAGCAAGACGTTCAACGACGCAACCGGCGATTACACGAACGACGTGAGCACCATCGACCCCGCGATCGCGACCGTACGTGTCGAGCGCGGTCCGGCGGGTGCCACCATGGCCGCCCCCGGCACCGCTAACGGCTACAACGGCGAGCAAGTCGCGCTGAAGTCGCTCCTCTGGAACTTCCAGAAGAAGGAGGGCGGCACCACCTATACCGTCTCCGGCACCACGGCGGACAACAAGACCGTGTATCTGGCTCCCGGTGATTACACCAGCGCCGCCGGGCGTCCCGTGGGCGCCGAGGCCCAGGACATCACGCTCTCCGCTGGCAAGGACGCGGGCACGCTCTACCTGACGGCGCCCGCAAAGGGCAACGCCGGCAAGCAGACCGGCTGCCTGTTCTTCCATCGCACGGGCGACCTCAAGCTCGACCGCGTCGACAAGCCCGGCACCAACGCCACCTGGCAGGCAGCCTGCTCCTTCATGCTCTATCGCGAGGCGAAGGCCGGCGAGGCCTCCAGCACCGAGCTTCCCGGTTTCGTTCGCGTCGACGTTGCGAACGCCTCCGTGGCCGACGGCGCATATCTCATCGTCGCCAAGGTGGGCGACAGCGAGTACTACGCCATGCGCCCCACCACCGACAAGTCCAACCAGAAGTGCCAGATCGCCAAGGTCGTTCCGACCACGAGCGCATCCACCGACGTCACCTTCACCGCGGTGAAGGCCGGTGATACCAGCGAGCGCGTGGGCGACATCCTCTATCGCATTCACGTGGTCGACCTCTATGACGAGGCCGTCGACGTCGATATGGACGGCACGAAGGAAATCGTGCTGAAGGACGTCGACCTTACGGGCAACGTCGACGATGCGGACTTCGACCAGACCCTCGCGGGCTACAAGGTCGAGCGCGACGGCGACGACACCAAGATTACCCTTACCGGCAAGGTGCCCGGCACCACGACCCTTGTGGTGGGCAAGACCCGCTACACCGTTAACGTGACGGGGCGGGTCGTGGATGTCGCCCTCGCCATGGGGGAGAGCGAGACCTTCACGCACGTCGTCACCGGCACGCATGAGTCGGTAACCAATAACAAGCTCGATGATTCCGTCGCGACCGTCGCCCTCGAGGGTATGACGGGTGCCGAGGTGGGCGCCACCATCCGCGACCTGTCCGAACTCGAGTACACGTTCAAGGCGTCCGGCGACGGCTTCACCGCGGCCGCGCAGACCGCCGACGGCAAGACGGTGTACCTCAACCCCACGGGCAAGGGGGCCGGCTTCCCGTATTCGACCGATGCCAACAAGCTCACGTTCTCGACAACTGATGAGGCTAATACCTTCTTCATCTACAACGGTAGCCACTACCTGCACTTCTACCGCGATGGAGGCAACAACGGCTACATCTTCGACCGCGTGAACAACACGGCGAACTTCAAGCGCACCTGCGCGTTCGCGCTGTTCCGTCCGGCAACCGAGGACGAGCTTGCCGCGCAGGCCGATTCCGTGATCGAGGGCTATGTCCGCGTGACCGCGCTCGACCAGATCAAGGACGGCTGCCGCTACATCATCGCGTCCGAGAGCAACCAGGGTTGGTACGCGCTGAACCCGTCGATGAGCAGCGTGCGCGCGGAGCAGGCGGCGAAGATCAACGCGGGCGCATCGACCCGGGTGACCATTACCGCCAAGGGCGCCGGCGCCGGCTCGGTCCGCGTGGGCGACACCCGCTTTAACGTGACGGTCGAAGCGGCCCTTGTCGAGCATGCGGTGACGTTCGTGGACGAGCTGAACAACAAGCAGGCCACCGCCACGGTGGAAGAGGGCTTGACCGTTCAGAAGCCTGCCGACCCGGCACATGATGGCTACACCTTCAAGGGCTGGTCGACGAGCAAGGACGAGTTCGTAGCCTATGATTTCACTGCACCGGTGACCGGTGACGTCACCCTGTACGCGCACTACGAGGTGAGCGTCTACACGGTTACCCTGGTGAACAAGTTCACCGAGGAGACGTCGACGGTCGAGGTCGAGCACGGCGAGAAGCTGGAGCAGCCGGCCGCGCCTGCGCTGGACGGCTATGAGTTCGCCGGCTGGTCCACGAGCGAGACCGAGTTCGAAGCCTACGATTTCGAGGTCCCGGTGACGAGCGACCTTACGCTGTATGCGAGCTACGCCAAGAAGGCGGACCCCGAGCAGCCCCCGGTCGATCCCGAGCAGCCCCCGGTCGACCCCGAGCAGCCCCCGGTCGATCCCGATGAGCCGGCGGATACGCCGTCCGCCGATTCGACTCCCGATACCGAGTCCGAGCAGAAGCCTGGTGCGAACCAGAGCGGTGCCGGGATGCCGAGCACGGGCGACATCATGATGATCGCCGCCGGCGCGACCGGCGCGATTGGTTCTGCCCTCGCCGCCGTCGGTGTGATCAAGCGCCGTCGCTAGGACGCGCCCGCGCGATGGGGCGCCGCCGCGAAGGCACGCCCGCGCGGGATGGGGCGCTGCCGCTAGGGTGGGCCCCGCTTGCGATGGGGCGTTGCCGCGAAGGCGCGCCCGGTGCTGGCCGCCGCCTAGGTGCATTGGCCGATGCCCGCCGCTGCGAAGGAACGTCCGACGATAGTTCCAGCTGGGCTTCGGTTATAGCGCCCTGAACACGAGTCGATTATCATCTGCACCCCATATCCGTAGCGGATATGGGGTGCTTTTTGCTGCATGGGTCGCATACGGGCTAAAACTGGCATGTTTAAAATGCTAGCTGACTTTAACGTATGCAAACCGAACGGTATGAGCAGATAGGTGTTCCGAAATCATACGCGTAATCCAGGTAGCATATCGAAAGCGGCTGAATCGATGCCGAGAAGCGGTGAGGTTGGCGCACGGAACGCTCAATGGCATGCATGGCGTGGTTCCCGGTGGTGCTGCGAGTAGGCAATCGGCTTTTGATCCGTAGCCGTGCTGAATTTCGTGCGTTTGAAGGCAGTGGGCAGTTTTCGTGCAGTAAAAGGCAGCAAAGAGGGCTTGCAGGTGATTTTATCTGCCTTTAAGTGCACGAATTCGACTCATTGCCTTCGAGTGCACGAAATTCGCCGCGCTCGATCCCGCCGCGCTCGATCCCGCTGCTCGCCACCCGCCGCCCGCAGCAGCCGCGGCCCCCGGCCGCCCCGCCGCCTGCGGGCTACCGATAACGTAACAAATGGAACGCCCACCGGGATGCCGTCCGTTTATATGAAACGTTGCCGTATCATCGATAGCATGGGTGCGTTGGCATTCGGTTAACACGCTGCCGTCATGGGCGGCAGCGAAACGACTTTGGGGAATGAAGGGAAGGCAAAAACTATGGTAGATGTGCATGAACTGCTCGATACCTGGCTTGCTCACGTAACCGACGAGGAACTCCTTGCCGAGCTTCGCGCCATGAAGGAGGCAGGCGACGAGGACGCGATCACCGATGCGTTCTTCCAGGACCTCGCATTCGGCACCGCTGGCCTGCGCGGTACGATCGGCGCCGGCACCAACCGCATGAATATCTATACGGTCGGCCGCGCTACGCAGGGTTTCGCCGATTATCTGGTGAAGAATTTCGAGAACCCCACGGTGGCGATCGCACGCGACAGCCGCAACAAGGGCGACCTCTTCGTGAGGACCACCGCTGCAATTCTCGCTGCCAACGGTGTGACCTCCTACGTGTATCCGAAGATCTCCCCCGTGCCCACGCTGTCCTGGGCCACGCGCTATCTCAAGTGCTCCGGCGGTATCTGCATGACCGCGAGCCACAACCCCGCGCCCTACAACGGCTACAAGGCCTACGGCCCTGACGGCTGCCAGATCACGTCCGAGGCGGCCGCGGCCATCTCGGCTGCCATGGAGGCCACCGACCCGTTTGCCGACGTCAAGACCATGGACTTCGACGAGGCCATGGAGCAGGGCCTGGTCAAATGGATCGAAGACGAGGTGCTCGACGCCTACTACGACGCCGTCCTCGCGCAATCCGTCAACAACCTCACCGACGAGCAGGTCGCGGGCGCTCCGCTCAAGCTCGTCTACACGCCGCTCAACGGCACCGGCCTCATCCCGGTGACCACCGTGCTCGCCCGCGCCGGCATCACCGACGTGACCGTCGTGCCCGAGCAGCGCGACCCGGACGGCGATTTCCCCACCTGCCCGTACCCCAACCCCGAGATTCGCGAGGCCATGCAGAAGGGCATCGAGCTGTGCGACGAGGTTCACCCCGACCTGCTGCTCGCGACCGACCCCGACGCCGACCGCGTGGGCGTGGCCTGCGCCGACGGCGACGACTACACGCTGCTCACCGGCAACGAGATGGGCGTCCTGCTGCTCGACTACATCTGCAAGATGCGCGCCGAGCGCGGCGAGGACCTCTCCAACAAGGTCGCCGTCACCACCATCGTATCCTCCGCGATGGTTGACGCCCTGGCCGAGGAATACGGCTTCGAGCTGCGCCGCTGCCTCACCGGCTTCAAGTACATCGGCGACATCATCACCGGCCTGTCCGACGCCGGCGAGGTCGATCGCTATATGTTCGGCTTCGAGGAGAGCTACGGCTACCTGTCCGGCGACCACGTGCGCGACAAGGACGCCGTCAACGCATCGCTGCTCATCTGCCAGATGGCCCAGTACTACAAGCTGCAGGGCAAGAACCTCGTCCAGGCCATGCGCGAGCTGTACGAGAAGTACGGCTACTATCACAACCGCACCATCTCGCTGAGCTATCCCGGCGCCGACGGCGCCGCCAAGATGGCCGGCATCATGGCGGGCCTGCGCGAGAACGCCCCGACCGAGATCGCGGGCGCGAAGGTCGAGGCCGTGGTCGATTACGGCACCTGCGTGAATGGTCTGCCCAAGGCCGACGTCATCGAGTTCGACCTCGAGGGCGGCAACAAGGCCATCGTGCGCCCGTCCGGTACCGAGCCCAAGATCAAGCTGTATGTCTTTGCCAAGGGCGAGGATGCGGCGGCCGCAGACGCGCTGCTCGACGCTATCGAGGCCTCCGGCCGCGAGCTGCTCTCGTAAGAAACAGGGATCGCAAGAGCGTACCCGATACCTGGCGCGACGAAAAAATGAACGGGGCTTTCCTCAGCAGGAACCCCGTTCATTTTTCTATCAACACATCCCGTTAGTCGTCAAATATGCTCCGTTAGTCACTTATTTATATGCTAAATAAATTAATGTTGCGGTCCAGAGTGGGAAAACTGCTATATTTACGTATGCAATAACAGAATAGGTGAGCTGTAAGCTGTGAGGGGATAGCTTATGAAGCGCATGATCCGCTATGCCGTCGCGTTCGTTGCTATGGTGTGGATGGCTGTGATACTTCCTGTATCACAGGTCCACGCGTATGCATCGGGCACGGGCACGCTGCACATAACTCCATCGCAAGATGGAGGGGGGACTACCTACTATGCCTATCGCATCGCAGACGATGCCGCACTTCCTCAAAACGATCAATTCGATTGGTCGGCGCTTTCCGGTGCCGAGCTGGATGGTCATGCCCCTTACCCCTCGTATGACCCTTCCGCCCCAACTGCCGCTGCAGACGGCCGCGCCCTCGTGGAGCGCGTGAGCGATGATATCTTGCAAGATGATGCGGGTGTTCTCGCATATGCATTGAGCGACTATATAGTTAAGACCGCCGAGCCCGCCGCCCGTGTCGTATCGGGCGGCTCCGCCGTCTCCGTCGACGATGGATGGTACCTGCTGGTCGCAGAGGGCCGTCGTCCTCTGCTGGCTTGGGTGGACGGCAAAGCTGTCGAGCTGGGCGACAAGTCGGATGCCCCTGTTGTTTCCAAGCGCGTGAGCGCCGGCATCGGTTGGAACGAGTCTGCGGTCGTTGGCGCTGGCAGCACGATCTCGTATCGCGTTGACGCGAGCATCCCCACCGCGGTCGAAGCATTCAAGACGTATCCGCTCGTCATTGTGGACGAATGGGATAAGGCGCTGGTGCTCGACGTGGAGTCGGTTCAGGTCGAGCTTGTTCCATCGACGGCGAAAAACGCGTCGAGCGACGTGACCGATCAAGTTGCGATCGAGCTCGAGGATGATTCGCTACAGGTCGATATCTCAAATGTTTTGGACTTTGGCGCACGTCCTGGCGACGTCATCCGCGTCTCCTATTCGATGACGCTTTCGCGTGACGCGCGGGCGACGTCCGCTGGTTTTGCCAACGCCGCGCATGCTGTGTTCTCCACCTGGAAGGGCGATGCTCAGACCCCTGTGGACGAGGCGCGCGTGTATGCGTTGAACGCACATGTCACCAAGGTGAACGAATCCGGTGAACCCTTGGCGGGCACCGTATTCGCGCTTCGCAATGAAACCGGCTGGCTGGCCGCCGACGGTTCCTTCGGCGATGAATCCAAGCGCGCCGAGTTCACGACGAACGATCAAGGCGTGCTCGAGGGCATGCCGTTGCTTTCCAATGGTTCCTACGAGTTGGTGGAGCTTGCGGCTCCCAAGGGATATCGCCTGTCTGAGAAGGCCGCTCCCTTGCAGCTCGATGTGAAGGTAAGCGAGGGAACGCTTGAGCTCAAGGCGCGCGCGACCTATCCGCTGCGCGTGGCAAAGGTCGATGCCGCCACCGCAACGGCGAGCTTCGAGTTCGTGAACAAGGCGGAGACCGGTTCCTGGGGCGGCTTCATTCCCCAGACCGGCGATAGCGCATGGTGGATCGCAGCGGTGACGCTGGTCGTCGCCGGTTCCGTTGCGCTGATGCTAGGACGCCACCATAAGGAACGCGCCTAACCCGCGCCGCGCGCGCAAAAGAACAAGGTGTCACTGCAACATAGGCTTTCGTCCCCGTTGGAAGCGCTGTTGCGAGACATATAGGTACCGAACATTACGTCAACGAAAGGGGAATTGAACGTGATGGAAAAGAATGTGAGCAAGACTTGGAAGCGCCGCGCCGCGGTGCTCGCGGTTACCGCTGCCCTGGGTGGTTCGGCGCTGATGGGCGCCGTCGCTCCCATGACCGCGTGGGCTGCTGCAGGAAAGGGCACGGTGACGATCAATTCGGCAGAGGGTAATCAGGCAGCGGGTTACAACGCATATCGCCTGTTCAAGGCCGTCATTGACGACGGAAACAGCGCTGCTTCGCAGGTCGCCTGGGATACTACGGTCAATGAAACCGCACAGACCAACCTCATTGCGAAGATCAACGAGCTCACCAGCAATGGCTACGATAGGTGGGTTGCCGGTAAGGGCGACGAGAAGCTTGCGCAGAACGTGCTCGAGTACATCAGCCAGCAGATCACTGCTTCCGATAAGCAGGTTGTCAATACTGAGTCTGCGCTGACCTCCGACTCCTTCGGTATGAAGCTCGCTACCTGGATCGCTTACGAGAGCGGTATCAAGCCCGTGTCGACTGATGTGAAGTCCGGCGTTGCCTATACCGATACCGAGGGCTATTACCTCTTCATGACCAAGAATGATTCGGGCGCCGTTGCCACGTCCCCCATCTGGTTCGCGCTGGGCGGTAATGCCACTGCCGTAAACGAAAAGGCGACCGTCCCCACTGTTGACAAGGAGGTCAACGGTGGCGAGGCTGGTTCTGCCCAGATCGGTGATAAGCTTCCGTTTACCGTGACCGCGACTCTGCCGGGTAACTACAACTCCTATGGCACCTATGCCATCACGATCGTGGACACCCCCACGAACCTTGCAATCGACCAGGACACCGTTAAGGTGATGTCTGGCGCGAACGACATCACCAACGCCGAGGACGTTTCGATCAGTGTCGACGAAACCGGCAAGCTGACCGTGAAGATCAATGACCTGAAGAAGGCGGACTCTACGGCCACCAGCGCAACCAAGGTCGTTGTTACCTATACCGCCACGCTCACCAAGGATGCTGTCAACACGCCTGACGGTAACAGCAACAGCATCTCCTACACGTATTCCAGCAACCCCGGCGTGAGCACCGAGACCGGCACCGCTATCGATCCCGATGGATCCGTCTCGATCTACTCCTTCCTGCTGAACCTCACCAAGAAGGACAAGCACACCGATGTTGACCTCGACGGCGCCGAGTTCATCATCAAGAACGAGGGCGACAAGTACTACGACAAGGATGCCAAGACCTGGACGCTCGATGAGAGCGCGGCCAAGGCTAAGCCCCTTACCACCGAGGGTGGCGCCCTTTCCGTCATGGGTCTTGACGAGGGCACCTTCACCCTCACCGAGGTGAAGGCTCCCGAGAACTACGAGCTTCCCGTAAACCCGAACGTCACCATCAAGGTAACGCCTACGTACAACGAGAAGGGCGATCTGCAAACCCTTACCGTCGAGGCAACGGGCGACATGGTGAGCGCCAGTCATAAGGCCACTGCCGATAAGAACGCTGGTACCGTTTCCGTTACCGCAGTGAACGACAAGAACGTTGCCCTTGCTATGACCGGTGCCGAAGGCGTTGGCATGGCCGGTGCCGGCGTTGTCGCGCTCGGTCTGGTGTGGTACGCCGTTCGCTCTCGTCGTAACAGCGCCGAGCAGCAGTAACGACTGCTCGCGGCGTGCGGCGGTAGCGTTCAGCAGTAAGAAGGACATGCGGACGTAATGGGATACCAGGCGAAGCATACGAAGGAGCCTACGCGGGGTCGGCGCAAGCTGTCCCTGCCGGCGATCATCATCTGCCTGGGAATCCTTATGTGCCTGGCTCCCATTGCGACCGATTTGTATTTCCGTATCACGACCAAGTCTGAGGTGACTCAGATGACGGATTCGTCGGCGGGGGTTCCTTCTGAAGAGAAGCAGATGCTCCTGGTCCAGGCGCGTGCCTACAATGCGCGCCTGGGCGGCTATGAGGACGAGGCGGCTGCTGGGGTGACGGAGATTCTTCCGTACGAGCAGCAGCTCTCGCTTGATGGCGACGAGGCGATGGGCTGGATCGAGATTCCGCGTGCGGACATCACCATGAGGGTGTTCCATGGCGTGGGTGACGCGGTCCTGGCTGCAGGGGTGGGCCATCAACCCGAAACCTCGCTGCCCGTGGGCGGCGTTCGTTCGCACTGCTTCCTCACTGGACACTCCGGCGTGCAGCAGTACCGCATCTTCGACGGCATTCGCGCGCTCGAGGCGGGGGATGTGTTCGCCATCCACGTTCTCGATGAGGTATACGCCTATCGCGTGACTTCGTGGGAGATCATCGATCCCGATGCGGTGGATGTCACGCCGCAGGATGGCGATCGCTGCACGTTGGTTACCTGCACCACGTCGCCCGATCCGCTCAACCCCAAGGGGCGTATCGGCGTGAACGACAAGCGCCTGCTGGTCCACGGCGAGCGCTGCGAATACGACCCGGCTGAGTTCGAGCAGACGCAGCCGGATGTTTCGGTATACGTGAATGACAACACCAGGCCGGCGCTGGTTGGCGCCTGTCTGCTTTTGGCATTTGCTGCCATATTGCTCATAGGTCGATACCTGCGGAAGAAGAGCCGGCGGGGCTCGGAGGTCCGCGATGGAGAACGGTGAGGCGAGGTACCGTATGATGAACGAGAAGAAGCAAGCAACCAGTCGGTGGCGTTCGAAGCTGTCGAATGCCGTTCGGAGGACGCGTCGCGGCGCGCAGCGCTATGCGCAGCCGGTTCTTAGCGGCTTTTTGGCGCTGACCATGGTGATCGGGTCGGTGCCCGCTCCGGCATACGCCCAGATGATGGAAGACGCCACGCGCTCCCTTGCGCTCGTCGCGCAGGAGATGGAGCAGAACGAGCAGTCGATATCCACGGCGTCTCTCGGCGAGGCGGGCGATGAGCAGGCTACCGCCGACGAGCAGGCGACCGTCTCGACGCAGGACGATGCTGCCGCGAGCGCGTCCGAGCAAGGTGGCGCCACGTCGGATCAGACTGCCGGCGATACCGCTCAAAATCAGAATACGAATACGGCGACCGCTTCGGGCGATGCCGCGGGTGCGGCCTCGACGGGGGATTCCCAGAGCGCTTCCGCCGGCTCGGTAGCCGCCGACACCCAGCAGGAGGAGGCGCCCGCCGCGCTCTTTTCCACGAATGACGACCTTTCGGTTGTAACCGTAAGCGGAGATGCGCTCGCCTCGCGTTCCGCTGCGGTTAATGCGCTCAAGGACGCCGGTGCGGACGACGCCTCGGCCCGCGAGATGTCCGATGCCCTGTTCTCCGTCGCGAACAACGGCGGCTCCAATCCGCTGAAGAAGGAGGGCTCCTCCCTGCCGACCGAAGCGGACGGCACCAGCATCGAGCAGGTCACCGCTACCTGGATGACCGAGGACAGCAAGAACAATAACAACGACGATCTGCTGTATTTCAAGCCCGCCAACGCGAACGACCAGAGCGTTAGCATGCGCGTGAACTACGCCCTTGCTGGTGCGGTCGACTATCCCGCTGGCTCCATCGTCATCACCGTTCCCGCTTACATTTTTGTGAACCGCAGCGGCGGCGCTATGGGCAGCATGCGCCTGTCGGTCCCCGAGGATCCGTCCACGCGCATGGAGTGGAATTACAAGCTTATCGGCGATACCTATCAGATTACCAACACTCGCAAGCTTCCCGCTGCAGTTGCTGGCTACATGGAGTTCGCTATCGAGGGCGTAAGGCCTTTCGAGCTCGTGGATATGAAGACCTCGCTGCCCTTTAGCGCCTCCGTCGAGGTGACCACCAACGCCGGCACGCTTATCGGCAAGAAGTCCAATGAGCTTACGGCCCAGTTCGACACCGAGGCCAAGATCTCCGCTGCAACGAAGAAGTCGAATGAGGAGCCCCGCATCGTGGATAGCTCCTATATTCCCGAGGAGCAGCGCGTTCCCGGTGAGACCCGCTACCTTGTTACCACGTGGTATATGAATGGCCTTGTCTCTGGCACCACAACGCAAAAATACACGCTTTCCTTCGAAGATGAGAAGAACGACGAGTACAAGGGCTTCGTCATCGGGCAGACCGACGGTGACAAGAAGGGATCCTCCGAGGGCGTCAAAAGCAAGTTTGCCGGCAACCTCAACAACGGCGAACCGATGACGACGGTCGGCAAGACCGAGTTCACGGTGGTTGAAGTTGCGTATCCTTTCAGCCAGTTTGAGAAGAACAAGGTCTACACGCTTAAGAACAAGGTTACCTATACGCTTACCGAGCTCGATCCGCAGGTGGATCTGGCTGGTGGCTCGAAGGATGAGAAGCTGACCACCACCGCGACTTCCGAAGCAAGCGTGGAGTGGAGCTACGCCGATCCCACGTTTGATCATCCGGTGGGCGACGTGTCCCTCTATGTATATGGCACCACGCCGAGCTCAGGTTCCGGTATGACTACCACATCTCCTTCGGGCGGCGTCGTTGACAGCGACCTCACGAGCGTGGGGGATCCTGGTAAGAGCCCCTTCAACGGATATTATGGCAGCTACCCCAAGGGCCTCAACGATATTCAAGATGACGCGAACCCCGTTGTCTCCTACACGCTGAACACCATCGGCTACATCATGCCTTTCACCTATAAGAAGGTTGTGGACCCCGTGGGCGGCGGCGACCCTCAGGGAATGCCACAGAATTACGGCCATGTTCCCATTACGCTCACCACTGAGGATCTGGGTCTTTCGCTCAACGATACGGGTGCTGGAGCGGTGTATGATCGCAACCTCAAGGCGGGCGAGGACTTCACCTATACCGCTGTGGAGTTCCCCGAGCGTCCCCACAGCATGAAGGGCGTATTCGTCAACCTTGACGAGAACGGTAACTCTACCGCACAGCCTGGTGAGAAGACGGGAATCGAATACGAGGTTGATTCGGATGTCTCCGTCACCCCTGATGTCATCCTGCAGGTCAAGCGTAACGGCAGCTGGGAGGATTATGCTGTAGCGAGTTGGCATGAGACGGGCGTGCTCGAGCTCACGGTAAACGGCGCCCTTCAGAATCCCGGCGTATCCCGTGTGAATCTGCCTGCCGACACTCAGAGCGTCCGCACCGTCGTCACCACGTCGAACGCCGCCATCCTCTATCACGTTCGCGTATACACCGCCTTGCATAACGCCGGCACGTTGGGCAAGCAGGTCGCCAAGGCCTTCGAGGGTTCTACGACCCCCAGGCTTTCCGTGTGGAACTATGCAGCGCTTGATGCTAAGTCTTCTGATGGATCCGTCGGGATGAAGGACGTCTACAGGAAGCGTGCCCACAACGTGCTTCAGGGCTACAGCACCGATATGAGCGCCAGGCTATCGGCGAGCGCCCGCTCCAACGAGAGCTCCGATGTCGACTACACCAAGCGTCAGGTAACCGTGCATTACTCGGCGAAGATGAACTATCAGAGTCATATCGCGAGCAAGGTGACCTTCGAGGAGGCCATGGAGGACGGCCGCCTGTTACCGCAGGAGGGCGCTACCTGGTACAGCCTGCTCCCCAAGGGCTTCGCTCCTCAAATGGACAGCATCAAGCTGCGTCGGGGCGATACCGTACGCGAGATGTATACGGTTGAGAACTTCCGTGGAACCGGCCGTACGCTGCTGGTGGTGTCCGCCGACCTGACCCCGCAGGCGAGCACGTATAACAAGGATGGCGTGCATCTGTACGAGGATGTCCCGTCCATCTCGTTCTCGGCCGTGACGGGTTTCGAGACCGTGGAGGACTACGGGACCGATACTCATAATGTGATTGTCTACCAATCTGATAACGATACGCTCGGCTCGGTCGAGGGATACCTCGGCGAGCCTGACGATCCGAGCTTCGGCAACAATGTGGGCACGATGGATGCCTTTGCCTCCGACGCGGAGCTCAAGGCCCTCACCGATCTTGATGCGACTACGAACAATCCCGTCTTCCTCTATGCTGGTGCCACTCAGCAGCTGCCCGATACGCTGAAGTCCGGCAACACCGGTCTCTCCAAGATGGCTATGGTGAACGGCGATGGTAGCTGGGCCAACGGCCAGGGTCAGGGCTACATGTCTCGCGTGGCGTACACCGGCGGCGACTACTCCTATCGTATCGCTGCGCAAAGCGGAGAGAACAACGCGACTTCGCAGGTCGTTCTGTACGACTCTCTCGAGAACTATGATGGTGCCGATGGCGCTGCATGGAAGGGCTCGTTCGTTCGCGTAGACGTAAGCTCCCTCGAGAAGGCCGGCTGTGAGCCCAAGGTGTATTACAGCACCCAGGAAAACCTAGCATTCGAAGAGCAGGCGTCCGGTGGTTCCGAGTCCGTGAAGCCTATCGAGGCCAACCTCGACCTTGAGAACGGCGACATCTGGCAACCTCTTACCGATAAGGTTGATCCCACTACGGTAAAAGCCATCGCTATCGATGCCTCCAAAAAGGCCGATGGCTCGGACTTCGTTCTCGAGAGCGGCGAGCGAGCGTCCGCGATCATCCATATGAGGGCTCCCAAGCAGGTGTCCACTGCAGATGCTCATGCATACAACGTAATGTATCTTTCCGCTGTTGCGGGCGAGCCCAACTCTGGTGCTGATCCCGAGGTCTCCCGTTCCGATTACACCATGGTTGGCTTGAAGGACTACACCCTGTCCGTCGAGAACACCTGGGAAGACGGGTACAATCGCGACGGAAAGCGCCCGACCAAGCTGGTGCTTCATCTGTATGCGAATGGAAAGCCTGCCGATGAGGCTGGATTTGTCGAGCCTGGCAAGGCTACGATTACGCTTACCGAGGCAGAGGGCTGGAAGGGTTCCTTCGGCACGCTGCCGAGCCATGCGGACGATGGCAGCAAGATCATCTATAGCATTAAGGAAGACGTGCCGGAGGGTTATGCGGCCGAGATTCGCCTTGTTGGCGAGACGGCTCTCATCAAGAACACGCACGAGCCCGAGCTCATCACTATCAAGGGAACCAAGACCTGGAGCGGCGATAGCCCCGAGGTGCGCCCGAGTTCCATCAAGGTCGACCTCTATCGCAACGGCGAACGCGTTGGCAGCAGGACGGTGCGTCCCAATTCCATCGGTCTGTGGAGCTACGAGTTCCGCGATCTGTACAAGTACGACGGGGGTAAACAGGTCGATTTCTCCATCAAGGAGGATATGTCCGCCTATCCGTCCTACGCTTCCACGGTAAGCGGCTATGATATCCATAACGAGTATCATCCCTACGGCGACCTCGTGGTTTCCAAGGAGGTGCGCAATACTTCCGACGCCTCGCGTGACAAGGCGTTCACATTTGCTTTCGAGTTTAGCCGCAAGGTTCAGGATGCCGAAGATGTCGAGCCGGTGTTTACCGAGTACGAGTACACGGTATACCAGGGCGACACCGAGGTTGGTAAGGGCACGATCGCTACGAATGGTACGATCGAGCTCAAGGGTGGTCAGCGTGCCGTTGTTCATAACATCGATCAGGACGTGTCTTATAGCGTGACCGAGCGCGAGGTTGCGGGCTTCACGGCCGATGAGGCAACGAAGTCCGGCACTATCGTGCCCAACCAAACCGCAGAGGCCGCGTTTATCAACACGTATGAGGCCACCAGCGTGGTGAACTTCGAGGCGCGCAAGGGCCTGGGCGGCCACTCGCTTCAGAAGGGCCTGTTCAACTTCGAGCTCGTTGATGCCAATACCAACAAGGTGATCCGCACCGCACAGAACCAGGCCGCAGATTTCACCGATGAATCCAATGGTTTTATCGTCGAGTCTGCGCCCGTAGTCTTTGGCGCCACCACGTATACGCAGGCCGACCACGGTAAAACCTTCGAGTACCTCATCCGCGAGATGAATACCGGCCTCAAGGGTTACACCTACAGCGATGCCGAGTACAAGGTTTCCGTTTCTGTTGTGGACAACGGTGATGGAACGCTGGGGACCACGGTGGCCTATGCGACCGCCGATGGAACGCCCATCGATGATCCGCTGTCTTTCGAAAACGGCGTGCTGTTCCTCAACTCCTATACCGCAACGGCAGAGCTGAACGTTCAGGCTATGAAGAAGCTTACCGGCGGTACGCTGCAGGAGGGACAGTTCCAGTTCAATATTGGTGCCCTGCGTTTTGACGATAAGGGCAATCCGGTATTTGGCGAGCCCACGTCCGCCACTAATGCTGCGGACGGAACCATCTCGTTCAAGCCTGTTGTGTTTACCCAAGATGATGCGGGCAAGACGGTTTACATCGTTGCAAACGAGACGCACGGCACCGATCCCGCGGTCGAGTACGACGATCATCTCGCATTGATGAAGGTCGACGTGAAGGATAACGGCGACGGCATCTTGTCGCTTTCTACCAAGACGGACGGTTTTGATGTTCCGTGCTGGGATCACGCCGGCGAAGCATGCACCATCTGCGGCGGAGACAAACTCGTGACTCCGCAGAAGGATGCGTTCGTCTTCCAAAACGCTTACAAGGACGGATCGCTTACGATCGAGAAGACCGTGCCGGAGGGCAAGGGCGATTCCGATAATCCTGACCAGCTGTTCGATTTCCGCGTTGAGCTCACCAACGAAGAGGGTCAGCCCGTAGAGGTAAAGACCGAGGATATCGCTATCGGCAAGATCGGCGAGCAGACGACCGAGCCGGTTGTTGCCGCCTCTGATGCCGATGATGAAGCTTCGGCAGAGTCTACGCCGCTCGCTTGGCTCCTGGACCGCGGCCGCGAGGCATGGGATGCTCTCACGGGGTTCTTCAAGCCTGAGCAGGCCTACGCCGCGACTGCAAATTCGCTGCCCGCTGCCGGCTCGAATGATGACTGGTCGTGGAATATCGACGCAGACGGCAATCTGACGGTTAGGGGATCCAAAATCAGTGGTGGCGATTCGACTCTGAAGCCGTATGCAGCCGAAGTAAAGACCGCCAAGTTCGAGACGGGCTCCCACGCGGTGTCTCTCAATGAGTTCTTCCTAAACTTCGAAAATATGACCTCCGTGGACTTTAGCGGGCTGGATGTTTCGAGCGTCAACAACGTCGACAGCATGTTCCGGGGCTGCAAGGCTCTTGAAAGGCTCGATTTGAGCGGCGTGCAGCTGCGCGTAACATACGCAGGCCGCATGTTTTATGGTTGCTCTAGTCTGCGTAGCCTGCGGGGGCTCGATATCGCTGCAAAACCCACCGGATCCGCTATTGATGTATCTAGCATGTTCAGCGGTTGCTCCTCGCTTACCGAGCTTGATTTGTCAAAGGTGAAAATCAGCGGCGCATCAAGCATGAACAGCATGTTCAATGGGTGTAGCAGTCTCACAGCTCTGAATGTGTCAAGGTTGGATACCAGCACTGTGAGCAGCATGGATGGTACATTTGAAGGTTGCACGAGTTTGCAGGAGCTCGACCTTTCTACATGGGATTGTTCCAAGGTCAAGACGATGTACCGGTTACTCTATCAATGCAAGGGCCTTAAGAATGTGAAGCTGCCTACAGGCACGAGCTGGGTCCTAACTAATACGGGGTCTATGTTCACTGGATGCACAGCGCTTACGTCTGTTGATTTGTCGCAGGTCGATCTTTCTCTCGTTACCTATATGGGTAATATGTTCGACGGTTGTTCTTCGCTCACGAGCGTGAAGTTCCCGATCTCGAACAAGTCTGCGGTGACCAATATGGGCAACATGTTCAGTGGCTGCACTTCGCTTCTAAGCGTCGACTTCTCACAGTTTGATTTGAGCAATCTCACATCCCTCGAGAGCGCTTTCTATGGATGCAGTAATCTTGAATATGTGAAACTGCCTCGGGTGGACGAGGGCTCTCTCACGAGTCTTTATCGCACGTTCCACCAGTGCAAGAGCCTACAGGAGCTCGACTTTAGGAACTTCGACCTGTCGAAGGTAAAGTACTTGAGGAACGCCTTCACCGGCTGTTCCTCGCTCACTAGCGTTGTGTTTCCCGCGGCAAACCAGACTGCGCTTACGTCGATGGCATATTCTTTCGACGGATGTTCCAATTTGCAGACTGTTGATTTCTCACAGTTCGATTTGAGCTCGGTTACGTCCATGGAGTGTGCGTTCGAAAACTGCTATGCGCTTGAAAACGTCAAGTTTCCCCGTGCAGACAAGTCGGCCCTTACCAGCATGTATAGGACGTTTGTCAATTGCAAAGAATTGAAGACGCTCGATTTGAGCCATTTCGATTTGAGCTCCGTAACGGGAATGACTTATATGGCAAGCGGTTGCACCTCCCTCACCAGCGTTGTGTTTCCCGCGGCGGAGAATTCCGCGCTCACGTCGATGGCATATGCTTTCGACGGGTGCTCCAATTTAAAGACTGCTGATTTCTCAAAGTTCGATTTGAGCCTGGTTACGTCTATGGAGTGTACGTTCCTCCAGTGCTCCTCTCTTGTAAACGTGTTTATGCCGAAGGTGGAATCCTCGTCGCTGACTTCTCTGTATCAAACATTCAGCGGCTGTGCGTCTCTGGTTACGCTGGATCTTTCACAATTCGACCTCTCGAAGCTGGTTAGTGCCAGGGAAACGCTTAATGGGTGCAAGAGCCTCAAGAGCGTGAAATTCCCCGGCACCTCGATAACGCAGCTGAATAGTGCTGAGAGCATGCTCTCTGGCTGTTCAAGCCTCGCCGAGGTTGATCTTTCTTCCTTCGTACCGAAGGCTGACACGAATCTCTGGGGCTTTTTCAATGGTTGCACGTCGCTGCGAAAGGTCGTGCTTGGTGATCAGTTCATGTTCAGGGGGTCTGAGCTCCCTGACGGCTCCTTGAATCTTGGTGGCACGAAGCGCTCGCTCAAATGGATCCGGATCGATAATGTCGGGGCGCCGATTGGCGAGCCCATGTCTGCCGAGGATCTTGCATCAACATATAAGAACACGGTCGCTCCGTTTGGTACGTATGTGTGGAACACGTTTGCGTTGGTTGACTTCAACGTTAACGGCGGCAATGGCCAGATGCCGCGCGCTTATCTCGACCTTGAGAAATCTGACAGTATTGTTCTGCCTAAGGCAGACGATGTGATCAACCGCCCCGGCTACAAGTTCGGAGGTTGGAACACTCAAGCTTCTGGCAAGGGTACTGCCGTAGCCGACGGCGCCACTCTCACGTCGGCCAAGTTGTTCGAGCTTATGAATAACGACCTTCAGCTCACGCTGTACGCGCAGTGGGAGTTCGTGCCGTCTGTGGATGGCGACCCGTCAAAGGGGTCCTTCGAGTTCCAGATGCCGGCTGGCTATCAGGCGAGCATCAAGAACCTTCCCGCGGGCACCACGTACCGCGTGTATGAGAACACGCCGGCTGGCTGGCAGCTCGTTGAGGTGAGCGGGGACAACGGCGTGATCACTGCCGAGACGGATGCCAAGGCCTCCTTCGTCAACGAATATAGTCCCGATGCTGCGTCTGCGCGTATCGTGGCGACCAAGAAGCTCGACGGTGCCTGGGCGCAGCCCGAGAGCGGCTTCACCTTCACGCTGACCGAGACCACGGAAGGCAAGAATGAAGTCGTTCAGCCTGCTGTTCGCGTTTCCGAGGGCGGTACGATCGAGTTCGCGCCGATCGAGTACAAAGCTGCTGGCGCGTATACCTATAAGATCACCGAGGATAGCGGCGCCGATAGCACCATCGAGTACGATGCCGTACCCGAGCTCGTGACCGTTAACGTTACGGCTAAGGATGGCAAGCTCAACGCTGCTGTTGTCTACGATGATAAAGATGCCGATGCGGGCGTGGCTGCGTTCGACAACACCACCAAGCCCGGCTCGCTCTCTATCGTAAAGAGCGTCGAGGGCGCGACGGATGCCACATCAAAGGCGGAGTTCAGCTTCATGCTGACGCTCGGTGGAGTGCCGTACGAAGGCGAGTACCAGGTGGGTAACGATACGGCCCATGCGGCTGACGGCGTCATCAAGCTCAAGGGCGGACAGACGGCCACCATCTCCGATATCCCGGCTGGCACCGCATACGCGGTGAGCGAGACGGACATCCCCAGTGGATGGTCTCTCAAGGGTAGCGAGGGTGCGACCGGCTCCATCACCGCCGCTGCCCAGGTTACGGCGACCTTCACCAACGCCTATGCTGCGACTGGCGAGGCCCAGCTGATGGCTTACAAGCGTATGGATCATGGCGTTATCGCCGACGGTCAGTTCTCCTTCGAGCTCCTGGCCTCCGATGGCTCCTCGGTGCTGGCTACGGCCCAGAACGGTCCGGTCGACACCAATGAGACCGTGCCTGGCGCGGATGGTGCTTCCGAGAGCAACCCCGTGTACGGTCTGGCGCCGGTGTACTTCCCGGTTCAGACCTATACCGCTGCGGGCACCTATACCTATGTGATGCGCGAGGTTGTTCCCGAGGCCGCTCAGGGTATCGACTACGATCAGGCGCAGCTTAAGGCCACGGTTACCGTTACGGATAACGGCGACGGCACGCTGACGAGCTCCGTTAAGTACGATAATGGCGATGGCATCGCGAACAAGGGCAACCTGTTCACGAACACTCTCCACAAGCACAGCCTCGTCGTGGAGAAGCATGTTGCAGACGGCGAGATGAACGACGTCACGAAGAACGCTCAGTTCACCTTTGACGTTGCGCTGAGCGATGCTGCGGGTAAGCCGCTGAAGGACCTCTCGTATGAGGTTCAGACCCTTGCGGGCGATTCCGTGACCGATGGCTCTGCCAAGACGGGGAAGGTTTCCGATGGCGGAACGATCACGCTTGGCGCGAACCAGCAGGCCGTTATCAAGGGGTTGCCGTATGGTTCGACCTATGCTGTGACCGAGCAGGCCAAGGCTGGCTGGTCGCAGGTGGTCGATGAGACGTCCGGCACGCAGGGAACGATCGCCGATGCCGATGCGCATGCCGTTATCACGAACGAGTACAGTGCGAAGGGAGCGGTTGAGCTCGAGGCAAGCAAGAAGCTGGAAGGGCGCCAGCTGAAGGATAACCAGTTCACGTTCCTGCTGCGTGACGTAACCGAAGGCTCTGATGATTACGGCACTGTAATCCAGGAGGTTGGCAACAAGGCGGATGGCAGCATCACCTTCAAGCCGCTTGAGTTCACCGATGCAGACCATGGCAAGACCTTCACGTATGAGATCACCGAGCTCGCCCAGGCAGCCGATGGCGACTACGTGTTCGACGACACCGTGGTGACGGCGACGGTCGCGGTTGTCGATAAGGGCGACGGCACGCTGGGGCTCGACGTCAAGTACAACGGCAACGATGATCCCTATTCCTTCGTGAACTGGATTGCCGTCATACTGCCCCGCACGGGTGGTGCTGGCGTAGGCTTTGCCGGAGCATTGGTTGTGGCCCTTGGTTGCGCCCTGATGCTTCGTCGCAAGAAGCGGGCTAACGGATAGCTCGGCTTTAGAGGTCGGGCGGCGGCCCCGCTGAGGAGACCGCCGTCCGATCGTATGCGAGGCAGGCGTCTGAGAGATCGCGTGATGCCTTGAAAAAGGACGAAAGCCCTGCTCTTCCATTGGAGGAGCAGGGCTTTGCTTTTATGGTGGCATCGGGGCGCAGGCGGCGATGCTGTCTGTGAGTCGGTTGAGGCGTCCATTTGGACTCCTCGCGCATTGGTACCGTCAAGATTCTTGCGCACTTTCCGACAGCCCCATAGGACCGCCATCCGGTACGGCTACTCGTCGAGCAGAGTCACGTCCAGGTAGCGCCTCGATCCCCATTCGCTCTCCGCGACGTACTTGAGCCTCGCGGTGACGAGCATGAGGGCCGACTTCCCGTCGGGGAAGGTGCCCACAACGCGGGTCCGCCTGCGGATCTCGCGGTTCAGGCGCTCGATCGCGTTGTTGGTGCGGATGCGGCGCCAGTGCTCGCGGGGGAAGGCCGTGTACGCCAGGGTCTCGGCGGCGCCCTCGCGGACGACCCTGGCGGCCTCACCGAGCCGCATCCGCTCGAGCTCGTCCGCGACCGCGAGCGCCTTTGCCTCGGCGGCCTCGCGCGACTCCATGGCGTGGATCGCCTTTAGCATGGCCGCGACCGCGGCGCGCCTGGACTTCGGCACGCGGGCGAGCACGTTGCGGTAGAAGTGCACGGTGCAGCGCTGGTAGGCGGCATCGGGGAACACCTCCGCGATCGACCCGACCATGCCCGACGCCTTGTCCCCGACGACCATCCGCACGCCGCGCAGCCCGCGGGACCGCAGCCAGGACAGGAAGTCCCGCCAGCACTCCGACGACTCCGTGAAGCCCTCGGCGGCACCGATGACCTCGCGGTAGCCGTCGTCGTTGACGCCGATGGCGACCATGACGGCGA
>URKM01000008.1 GCA_900548365.1 uncultured Collinsella sp.
GCACAGCACAGCACAGCACAGCACAGCACAGCACAGCACAGCACAGCACAGCACAGCACAAATTCTATGCGGTTATTGGTAATCCGCCGTACCAGGAATCCTCAGGTGGCGAGAAGAAGGCTGATGCTTCGATCTACAATTTCTTTATGGATTCAAGCTACGAAGTAGCAGAGCGAGCTGAACTCATTACTCCTGCGAGATTTCTTTTTGACAATGGCAATACGCCCAAAGCTTGGAACCAAAAAATGCTCAATGACAGGCATTTCAAAGTTCTTAGCTATATTGAGGATAGTAGTTTGGTGTTTTCGAATACCGACATCAAGGGTGGCGTTGCCATTACCTATCACGACATAACTCAAACTTATGAGCCAATCGTACACTTCGCCCAGCATACAGAACTTAACACCATTCTTGCAAAGGTTCAGAATTATGGCGAGCCTTCAATAATAGAGGCAATCTACAATCAGAGTAAATTTGATTTATCCGTGCTATACGGTGATTATCCGCAGCTTAGGGACGAGGTTAGCAGTAAAGGGCGTGAACGGCGTCTAACGAGTGGCTGCTTCAATTTCGCTTGCTTTAAAAGCGAACCAAGTAATATTCCCGGTGAGCTTCGGATACTCGGAAAAACTGAAAACCAAAGAGCGTGGAAATATCTGGATGGAAAGTATATCGATTCCATCGGCTCTAACTTGATGGGATTCAAAGTTATTATTCCAGCAAATAACGGTTCGGGCGAATTGGGCGAGACAATCGCCTCCCCGGTTATCGCTGTCCCGGGGGAGGGCTTTACGCAAACCTTTATTAGCTTTGGTAACTACTCGAATAAGAGTGAAGCCGAAGCGATGCTCAAATACCTCAAAACTAAACTATGCAGAACCCTTCTTGGGATACTTAAGATTACCCAGAATGGCAAGAAGCCAGTTTGGAAATTCGTCCCTCTCCAGGATTTCACCTCTAACTCGGACATTGACTGGCTGCAGTCCGTGGCCGACATCGACCGTCAGCTTTACGCAAAGTACGGCCTCAACGAAGAGGAAATCGAGTTCATCGAATCCCACGTGAAGGAGATGAACTAGCTATGACAAGCATTGACATCTCTCAGATCATTGAGACCACCGCTCCCGCGGTGCCGCAAATCTATGCCTACACCACGCCCGAGATCGCCCGCCACAACGGCTGGACCAAGATCGGCTACACCGAGCAGGACGTGCGCGAACGCATCAAGCAGCAGACGCACACCGCCGACGTTCAGTGGCATCTGGAGTGGAGCGGCAACGCCACGTGGGAGCATCGCGCGGGCACGTTCCACGACACCGACTTCCACGCCTACCTCGAGAAGCAGGGCGTCGAGCGCGAACCCAAGAAGGAATGGTTCAGGATCAGCGGCGAGGAGTCTCACCAGCAGTTCTACCGGTTCCGCGACACCGACGGTGTGTTGGACGCACCCGGCGCCGCCTCTTACACCCTGCGCGACGAGCAGCAGCGCGCCGTGGAGCAAACGGGAGCCTTCGCCCGCGCCCATTGGGACGAGAGCGGCGCGCACGGCGGCGAATTCCTGTGGAACGCAAAACCGCGCTTCGGCAAGACGCTCACCGCATACGACCTGTGCCGCAGCATTGGCGCGCAGAAGGTGCTCATCGTCACCAACCGCCCCGCCATCGCCAACTCCTGGTACGACGACTACGTGAAGTTCGTTGGGGTAGAGGGCGGCTACCGCTTCATCAGCGGCGTGGACGCCCTGGCCGGCAAGCCCTACTGCCTCAGCCGCGAGGAGTACCTGCGCGCTCTTCGAAACGATCCGGAAGGCCCCAAGGGGTTCATCGAGTTCGTGAGCCTACAGGACCTCAAGGGTTCCATCCGATTCGGCGGCGTGTATCAGAAGCTCGACGAGGTGGCCGACCTCACCTGGGACGTGCTCATCATCGACGAGGCGCACGAGGGCGTGGACACCCTCAAGACAGACGTGGCGTTCGACCACATCAAGCGCCGCTTCACGCTGCACCTCTCCGGCACGCCCTTCAAGGCCATCGCCAACGAGAAGTTCGCCGAAGATGCCATCTACAACTGGACCTACGCCGACGAGCAGCAGGCCAAGCGCGATTGGCCCGCCGACTCCGAGCAGCCGAACCCCTACGCAAACCTCCCCAAGCTCAACCTGCTCACCTACCAGATGAGCGACATCGTCGAGCAAGAGGCTCGCGGTGGCATGGAGATCGACGGCGAGCAGACCGAGTTCGCCTTCGACCTCAACGAGTTCTTCTCGACCAAGCAGAACGGCGGCTTCGTGCATGACGCTGACGTGGATAAGTTCCTCGACGCGCTCACCACGCAGGAGAAGTTCCCGTTCTCGACGCCCGATCTGCGCGATGAGCTGTGCCACACGTTCTGGATGCTTGACCGGGTCGACTCCGCTCGCGCCCTCGCCAAGAAGTTGCAGGCGCACCCCGTCTTCGGGGACTACGAGGTGGTGCTTGCCGCCGGCGACGGCAGAATCGATGCCGACGACGAGAACGAGAAGTCGCTCGACAAGGTGCGCCGCGCGATTAAGGGCCATGACAAAACTATCACTCTCTCGGTCGGTCAGCTGACCACGGGCGTGACCGTTCCCGAGTGGACCGCCGTGCTTATGCTTTCGAATACTGCGAGTCCAGCACAGTACATGCAGGCGGCTTTCCGCAGCCAGAACCCGTGCCTGTTCGACCTGGGCGGCGGAAACTACGCGCGCAAGGAGAACGCCTACGTCTTCGACTTCGACCCGGCCCGCACGCTCACCATTTTCGAGCAGTTCGCCAACGACCTGTACGGAGAGACAGCGCGCGGCGGCGGCGACGTGGAGACACGCGAGCGCCACATACGCCAGTTGTTGAACTTCTTTCCCGTCTATGGAGAGGACGACGAGGGGCAGATGGTCGAGCTTGACGCCGAGCAGGTTCTCAGCGTGCCGAGGCGCATCCATGCCCGCGAGGTGGTCAAGCGCGGCTTCATGAGCAACTTCCTGTTCCAGAACATCGCGAGCGTCTTCCGCGCACCGGCAGAGGTCGTGGAGATCATCCAGCGCTTCGACCCCTACGAGCAGGGCAAGGCGCAGAACGCCGAGAAGAACAGGGTCGAGATCGATGAGGGCACGGCCAACGAGCTCTCGATCAACGACGAGGGCGAGGTGGAGATTCCCGACGAGCAGGTCGTCGGCAAGGCGGCGGACATCTTCGGGCCGAAGGTTTACGGCGACATCGCCATCGAATTCTCGAGCCATATGGACGATATCGCGAAGGCCCACGAGGCAGATGACGACGACAGGGTGATGCTCGACAACCTCAAGGAGGCATTCAAACAGAGCGTGACCGCGCCTTTGGTTCAGGCCGCCAAGGAGAGCTACGGCAGTGAGCTCAAGCCGCGCCAGCAACAGCAGATCGAGCGCAAGGTCCAGGCAGATGCCGACATTCAACTCAACCGCCAGGTCGGCGACTACCAGATCCAGGCGCGCCGCATCGAGCAGTCGCGCAAGGACGAGCTCAAGGCGGCGACAAGCGAGACCGAGCGCGCCGAGGTGAACCAACGGCATGACGAGCAGAAGGCCGAGGCGTTCCAGGCGCTCGCCCAGAAGCTCGAGGACTCCCGCGAGGAGCTCGTGCAGAGCGCCGGCGAGACCGTGGTGCGCGAGGTGGAGACGGCGAAGAAGGAGGAAGAGAAACAGGGCATCGAGGACAAGGTGCGCGCCCATCTGCGTGGCTTCTCTCGCACCATCCCGTCGTTCCTCATGGCTTACGGTGAAGAGGGTACGACGCTCGCAAACTTCGACACCGTGATCCCCGCCAACGTCTTCCTGGACGTCACGAGCATCACCGTTGACGAGTTCCGCTTTTTGCGCGACGGCGGCGACTACACCGATGGCGAGACCGGCGAGGTTAAGCACTTCGTCGGGCACCTCTTCGACGAGGTGGTGTTCAACGACTCCGTGAGCGAGTTCATCAAGCTGCGCGAGCGCCTGGCTAACTACTTCGACGAGTCCCAGACGGAAGACATCTTCGACTACGTGCCGCCCCAGAAGACCAACCAGATCTTCACGCCGCGCAACGTCGTGATCGAGATGGTGGACCTCTTCGAGAAGGAGAACCCGGGCTGCTTCGACGACCCGAGCCATACCTTCGCTGACCTGTACATGAAGTCGGGCCTCTACATCACCGAGATCATCAAGCGCCTGTACCGAAGCGAGGGCATGAAGGCCGCCTTCCTGGATGACCGCGAGCGCTTGGACCATATCTTGGAGCACCAGGTGTTCGGCATCGCGCCCACCGAAATCATCTACGAGATCGCTACCCACTTCATCCTGGGTTTCCACGACGAGGTCGGCCAGGGATGCGACTCGAACTTCGAGCTTGCGGACTCCGCAGAGCTTGCCAAGGAGGGTACGCTGGACGCATACGTCGAGCGCGTCTTCGGACCCAAGCTGGGCGAGGTGTAGCACGTGGCGGAAGTAATCGACAGCCGACGGGACGTGCGTGCGCAGGTGGCGCGCGAGGCGGCGGACACCGTGCGGCGCGACGGCGTCGAGTTGTGCGCCCGCCTGGTCTTCCGTGCCTCACGCAGCGAGCTGAGGCGTGCGGGGATCACCACGCCCGCCGCGCTCTACGACGAGCTGAAGCAGGTCTTCTGGAACGCCGACGATGGCGTTACCCTGGGTGACCACCTCTCCGTCGGATTCGGCAAGGTCGACCGACGACGCCAGGTGCGCGCCTTCGCCGAGCGCCATGCGGACGAGCCCAGGAACGTCACAGCGAAAGCCTACGAGCGCGAATACGGCTTCAGCGCCGGCATTGCCGCGATATGGCTCGACCTGTTCGCCGAGCCCGCAGACGCCAGCGTCTCGGAGTGGCTTGGCGTCAGGACCGCCGAGCACTCAACCTATGCCGTCGCCGTCCGCGCAGATGCGCCCGAGACAAGCGGCGCCGAACGAGAGGCGCCTACCCTCGAGAGCTTCCTCGGCCGGGAGCTTGCCGGCCGCATCTGCGACGAAGGTCTTGTGCGTCGGCGCTTCGCCTTCGAGTTTCCCGACGAGCAGCCCGAAGCGCTTGACCGTGGCATCGAGGGCGCAGGCTACTACGAGGACCGCGGCTTGTTCTTCCGAGAAGGGGGCACCCCGAGCGACCACTTCACGCGGCTATTGGCCGAGCATTCGTCCTTCGCGAAGGGCGACACCGGCTTCGAGAACGCCGTGTGGCAGCATCCCGCCTTCCGCCACGTGCTGCGCCAGGCGCTTTCGGACCACCGTGTGCTTCTCTACGAGGGCGATAGCTATATTTCGTTCACGCGACTGCACAACGTGTTGGGCGCACGCATGGCGGACATCGAGTCGTACGCGCCCGCGGTGAGCATGGACGCGCACGAGGGCGAGCCCTTTACCGTGGCAAGTCTGCGCGCGGGCGGTGCCGCATCTCATCCGTTGTACGGTCTGGACATGCCCGACGACTTCTACGAGGGGCTGCTCGACGCGGGAGGGCTCCTGCGCAGCTGCACGCTCGCTGGAACCAAGGTGTTCGTCGCCGGCGGCGAGGGACGGCTCTCGGCAGCCGACCTCATCGAGTGGATCGTTTCCCAGAATGAGGGGATCGAGCGTGACGATCTGCCAAGGCTGCTAGCGAGCGATTTGGGCATCACGTGTCCCATGCCGCTCCTGACAACGACCATATACAACTCCGACGTCTACTACGACGACATTGGGGACGCATACTACTCATCCATGGAGGCATGGAAGAAGGAGGCACGAAATGAACTTGCTTGAGGAAGGGATCGCGACAGGCAACGTCCTGCCGACGGGTCGCAAGGAGAAGCACTCCATCGACAACGTGACGCGCGACTTCGACATCTACCGCATCAAGTGCGACCTTCTGTTCTACAACGACCAGAACGACCGCATCGCCACGTGGGTGAGCGAGTACAACTCGGCGCAGGGCGCGGACCTGCTCGCCCTCGGTCGCGACGAGTACAACGACATCATTGAGGACTTCATCGTCGAGAGCAACCAGGCGGCGCTCAAGAAAACCGAGAAGAGCATCGCCCTTCGCGGCCAGCTGAGGCCGGGTATCGTGCTCAACGACGGACGCGTCATCGACGGCAACCGACGCCTGACCTGCGTCCGCCGCCTTGCGAGGGCGAACAACGAAGCGGGTTGGTTCGAGGCCGCCATTCTCGACGACGCCACAGGCAGCGACCCCAAGCGCATCAAGCTGCTCGAGCTCGCCATTCAAATCGGCGAAGAGGAGAAGGTGGCGTACGACCCCGTCGACCGCCTCGTCGGCGTATACCGCGACGTAGTGAAGAACCACCTCATCACCCCCGCAGAGTACGGCAACGCAACAGGCATGACAGAGGCCGAGGTCAAAAAGCTCGTCGACCGCGCCCAGTTCATGGAGGAGTTCCTCGAATTCTGCCAGGCCCCCGAGCAGTACCACCTCGCCCGCGCCCTCAAAGTCGACGGCCCCTTGGGCGAGTTCAACCGCGTGCTGAAGAAGTACGAGAACAGGCGCGACAAGCAGCTCGTCAAACGGCTCATGTTCGCCAACATGGTGGTGCAGCCCGAGGGCGACATCACCCGATACGTCAGAGACTTCGGCGACGTAGCGGGCACGGACGCGGAGGCCGACTTTAAGGCCGCCGAGCAGCAGGCCATGTCCGAGCTCCTCGAGAAGATGGGCCCCGACGCCCTCACGCGCGAGAAGGTGAGCGAGCTGCGCTCGGATGCCAATCTCGTCAATAGTTTCCAGCGCGCAGGCGACCGCGCAAGGGAGACCGTGCGACGCGTCAAGCTCATGGACACGCCCGCCAAGAAATCCGCCGACTGCCTGTCCGAGCTTGAGAAGATTCTTCCCGAGATGCTCGACGTGCTGGGGCCCGACGAGCTCGAGAAGGTGCGCTGCAACCTCGTGGCGGTGGCCGACAAGGTGGAAGAACTGATTGGTGAGATCGATGAGCGCGCCTAGAGCCGTCGTCTGCTACGACGAGGCACGGCCAGGCATGTACCTGTGTATCGAGGGGCAGGATGTCGTCACGTTCATGGCCTCGGCCGCATGGCGCGCCTGGTTGTATTACCCGGCAAGCGCTGTTGACGGTACCGACGGCGACCGCATTCTGCTCGACGGCGACATGGGCCTTCGCGAGTGCCAGGACATGCTCGAGGCGATCATGGAGGCCGACGGCCACGGCGTCGATATCGCGGTGGACCCGAGCTTCGACGCCTTCGTGAACGCTGGCGAGACCTATATCCGCGAACGCTCCGAAGTGGGATTGGCCATCAAGGCGCAGACCGCCGAGGGCATCGCCGACGACCCCCAGTTGGGTCCGCGCTTCCGGGGGTTCCGCGACGTGGTGAACGCCTCGATGGTGCGCCCCCTGCGCGACCGACAGATGCTTGACGCCTTCTTCATGGCGACGGTTGGGCGCGCAGCGGACTTCTCGGTGCCCGGAGCCGGCAAGACCGCGACGGTGCTCGGCGTGTTCGCCTACCTGCGCCACTTGGGTCTCGCGCGCCGCATCGTGGTGGTTTGCCCCAAGAACGGCTTCGAGTCGTGGGAGAAGGAATGGGTCGCCACCTTCGGGGAGAAGCTGCCGCTGCGCTGCTTCTCGCTGGGGGACCCCGCCATAGCGGCAATGTCGACCGAGCGCAGGCGCAACGCGCTATCGCTCGACAGCGGCACATGCAACCTGTTCACGTTCAACTACGAGTCGCTCTCGGGCTATGTGCGAGAGCTGCATTCCATCATCCCCGACCAGACCCTACTCGTGTTTGACGAAGTGCACCGGGTGAAAGCCATCGGTGGCAGGCGTGCGGAAGCCGCACTCGAGGCGGCCGACGGCGCTAAGTTTGTGATCGCCCTTACGGGAACGCCCATCCCGAACACTTACCAGGACATCTACAACCTGCTGCACATCCTGTATCCAGAGGACTACGACACGTTCTTCGGCTACGAGCCGGGCGAGCTCCGTGCCCCCGATGCGGACCTCCAGGCAAGTCTCAACGACAGCCTGGCGCCCTTCTTCTGCCGGACGAACAAAGACGAGCTCGGCGTGCCGCGCCCGGAGCCCGACGAGATCGTGGAGGTCGAGGCGACGCCCGACGAGGACACGCTGTTGCGCGTCCTGTACGCGTCTTGTCCCAACGCGCTCGCGAGGATCATACGCACCCTGCAGCTCGAGAGCGATCCCGAGATGCTCTGCTCTGCAGTGGACCCAGGCGACCTCGAGTACGTGCTCGACCAGGTCGGCGACGACTACTCGGACATCGACTACGTCGACTTCTCACAGACGTTCTACGAGGCCATCGAGCGAAGCCGCCCGAGCTCGAAGCTCGTGGCGTGCGAGCGGCTCGTGGAACGCATCGTCGCCGAGGGCCGCCCCGTCATCGTCTGGTGCATCTTCGTCCGCAGCATCAAAAATCTCCGCCGCGACCTCGCCGCCATGGGGATTCCGGCAGAGGCGATTTACGGCGTCACGCCGCAGGAGGAGCGACGCGAGATTCTGGACGACTTCCGTGCGGGACGCTTCAGGGTACTCGTGACCAACCCGCAGACGCTCGCCGAGTCGGTCTCTCTGCACAGCGTTTGCCATGACGCGGTGTATTTTGAGTATAGCTACAACCTGGTGCACCTTCTGCAGTCGAAAGACCGCATACACCGCCTGGGCCTGCCTGACGACCAGAAGACGCGCTACTACTTCATGCGCGAGAAGTTCATGCGCGACGGCAGGGAGCTATCCCTCGACGCGGTGATCTACGACCGCTTGAAGGAGAAGGAGCAGACGATGCTCGACGCCATCGACCGCGGCTGCCTCGAGAACGGCTACCTCGATGATGAGGACCTGCGCATCATCTTCGAACGTCTGCTGGGAGAAGATGCCAAGGGCCTGGAATTCTAAAGGCAAGTTGGCACGCAAGACGCTAATCGTTTACAACGTCGTACTGAGCAAAATCGGATTGGGTGAATCGATGCTTGGAGATATCGTTAAAATTGTCTACTTCGATGAAGGGTCGGCGACGGATTACTGCCAGATTAGAAGTGGCGGCGACGTCAATATGGAAGCAATGGCGAGCGATAGCAAAGCCAAGGGAGTCGAGGGCGCGGTTGGAGCGAGTATCAGTACCAGGCTCTCAGGCTTAATCCCCTTCGTGAAGCCAACTGCAACAGCAGAAGGATCGGCTGAAGCCTCTTACCACATCGATACCGTTGTCAAAAGTATCGTCACCAACACCGTCCTCACGGATTTTTTGAGCAACGTGAGCGACGGCGATGAAAGGAACATCACTCTATTTGAGGGAAAGCGCATCGAGCAGGTTCCCGGATCGATTTCAAGCTTATCCTTACTCACACCATATTTTGGAATGATGAAGGCTGGACAAGGAATACCGGCGGGCGACCTTGAGATTTCTATAGACAAACTGGACCCTACGCTCTCGAAGGCAAAGGGTTACCTGGAATTTATCGGCAAAGAAAAGGGCAAGTCAGACGTCATCATCAGATTCAATAGCGCAGCGTTTAAGAACAACTATCGTCCATCAGATCTGCTTAGGATGAACCTAAAACTATACGCAACGTTGGTCGGCGAATGCCGACTTAGCGATCTTACTCCTGACAATGAGTTCAAGTTGGAGGGCTTTTCCGCAGGAAAGGACAATCCCGACTACCAACCGAACGCAGAGAGCGCATCAACTCGAGATGAGCCTTTGCTGAAGGTCTACGACGCTATTCTCGCGGGGGTGAAGGTAAATGGCTAATTGGGTCACTATTTTCTTCGGCCCGCGCTCGGAATTCGATCGCATTGTCCACGAGGAAACGAAAGACGACGATACCGTAGTTAGCTATCTCGATTCGATACGCGTCTACAACGCGAGAATCAAGTCTTCGGACCTCCAAACCAGGGATTTGCAGCTCAATGCAGCAGATTATGTCGATGGCTGCGTAGTTCACGCAGACGATTTCGGCTCAGTACTGAGTCATGTAATACCTAGCTTTGCGAGCATTCTCGAATCGACTTATGACATTGACAAGTTGTACGTCCAAAACCCTCCAAAACGTGCCTTTGATTCACTGGTTGCCTCTCATGATCCCGAGGCCGTCAACGTGATCAGGTATAAATATAAGGCCGTGGGAAAACGCGATCTCCCCGCAATTTGTATGGGTCTGGAAGAAGGAGTGCTTGACCAAAAAGAAGCAAAAAAGGCACTCGTCACTTCGCTATACAGACTTTCGGTAATGCAAGATGAACGCCCGTCTGCCGTGCTGCTGTATGGTCCCTCTGGGGTCGGAAAGACCGAGACGGCCCGCTGTCTCTCCGAAGTCCTCGGGGGTGGATTGACGCGTATTCAGTTTTCGATGATGCAAACAAACGAGGCATACGAGTACTTATTTGGAGCTGAGCACTCCAAGGCAAGTTTTGCGCGCGACCTTCTCGCGCGAGAATCAAACGTAGTGCTTATTGATGAGTTCGACAAGGTCAATCCCGGCCTGTATAACATGTTCTATCAGCTATTCGACGAGGGTCGTTATGTTGACACAAATTATGACGTTGACGCACGTAACTGCCTCTTTCTTCTTACATCCAACTTCTCCAGCGAAAGAGCGGCGAAAAGAGCTATGGGAGGGCCGATCTTCTCACGCATCAGTGCGAGCGTCGAGTTCACGGACTTATCAACCAACGCGAAAACAGCGCTTATTAGAAAGCATTACGACAAGATTATTTCGAAGCTCGACAACGAGGATCGCGCAGCCATTGCCGCGAGCGACATTCTGAGCTGGTTCGAGAAAAATGCTGAGAGATATGACAATATGAGGACTCTCAAAACTAAGATCGAAAAAGCGATTTTCGAAAAGCTGTCGGAACCTTTGTTCGACGAAAATCATTAGCTCGTAGCAAATGAACAAGAGTAGCAACTCGGAATTTTTTAGATAGTCAGACCTAATCCGAGAAGCGCTAGTAATTTGGTAGCGCAGCTGCAATCGGAGTCAATCTATGCGCATGCATCTATCAAATGCATGCGCATTGTTAATTAGATTACAGCGGGTTTTCTGTTGTGCAATAAGAGGCAACCTTAATCGATTCAGTTTTAATCCTGAAGCGCCAATACCTTCAAGATGGTACCGCGCCTCCAACGGCATCGACATTCAGGCGTTCAGCCTCATATCGAAGATCGCGTGTGTTTAGTCAAGCCTGATTTTCGGTTTTGAGCATAGGTTTCTTTCGGGTTCCGGCACGCAACTTTTTCGGGTTTCGTCACGGGCGCGCCGCCGTCCCTACCTCCCCGACTTTCCCAGCATGAGGGACTCCTCGAGCCTGTGGCTGGGTCCGCCGAACTCCACGAGCCTGCCGTGGTGCACCACGCGGTCGACGATGGCCGCCGCGAGCTTGTCGTCGGCGAAGACCGTGCCCCACCTGCTGAACTCGACGTTGGTGGTGAATATCACGCTCCTCCTCTCGTAGCTGTCCGATATGACCTGGTACAGGAGCCTCGCCCCGTCCACGTCGAAGGGCACGTAGCCGAACTCGTCCAGGACCAGGAGCCTCGCCTTGGCCACGTCGGCGAGCAGCCGGTCGAGCGTCCCCTCCCGCTTGGCCTTGCCGAGCTGCAGCACCAGCTGCGCGGTCTGCCAGAACCTCACGGGGTAGCCCGCCGAGGTCGCGGCGATCCCGAGGGCGGTGGCCATGTGGGTCTTGCCGCGCCCCGTCTGGCCGTAGAAGACCAGGTCCTCCGCGTCGCGCACGAACGCCAGCGAGAGCATCTCGCCGCGGCCCCAGCCGTCGGGGAACGAGACGTTGGACCAGTCGAAGCCCTCGACCGACTTTGGGACGGGGAACCTCGCCTGCCTGAGCAGGCGCGCCCGCTTCGCCCTGTCGCGGTGCGCGATCTCCGACTCGAGCATCGCCGTGCACGCGGCCACCTGGCCCGGCGTCGCGGAGGCGGGGAGGGCGCCGATCGTGTCGCCGGATATGAAGAGGGCCCTCGCGGCGCCGCGGAAGGCCGCCTGCGCGGCCTCACGCTCCGAGCTCTTCTGCGGCATTGCCGCCACCTCCCTCGGGCAGTCTCAGCGCCCTGTCGTAGACGCCCAGGTCGACCTGCTCGTCGTACTCGACGCGCTCGTCTCCCGATGCGGCCCTGGCGGCCGAGAGGGCGACCGAGGCGCGGTCGACGCCCCCGGTCGCCGCGAGCGAGCGCGACATTCCCTCCACGGCGGCGCCCCACCCGCGCCCCGCGCTCTCGTCGCGCAGCACCCTGAGGTCGGCGGCGAGGTCGGCGGGCGCCTCGGAGTCGAGGAAGGCGACGAGCTCGGCGGGCAGCGCCGCCCTCACGCTCGAGTCCCTCCACCCGGCGGGCCTCATGCACAGGAGCCTCAGCTGCAGCGTCGGGTCCGAGCTGTCGGTCGGGGCCTCGCCCCACTCGCGCTCGTAGGCGGCGACGACCTCCCCGGTCTCGCAGTCGCAGACGACGACGTCGAAGGCGCCGAGCGCGACGGCGACCTCGCGGCGCGCGTAGGCGGGGCCGGCCGAGTAGCGGTGCACCCCGCCGACCGTGATCGTTCCCTGCTTGTTGCACCTCCTGGTCTCCCACCTCGCGCACGAGAACGCCGCCGGCGGCAGCGGCGAGAGCGCCTCCCTGTCCTCTCCGAACAGCTCGGATTCGGGCGTGCCGAGCCTGTGGTGGCGCTTGCCCTCGCTCAGGTCGAGGCAGTCTTCGAGCAGCCTGCGGTTGAACGCGCGGACGTCGTGGAACGACGGGACGGGGACGAAGAGGTTCCTCCTGTGGCAGCCGACCTTGTTCTCGACGTTGCCCTTCTCGTTGCCCGAGTAGGGGTCGGTGAAGGCGTGGTCGAGTCCGTAGTGGGCCGCGAGGCGGCGGAAGAGCCCCGATGTCCTCACCTCCCCGCCGACGCGCCTGCCGACCTCGGTGGCGTTGTCGAAGACCGCCCTCCTGGGAACGCCGCCGACGAACTCGAAGACGTTGCGGAGCCCTTGGCAGACGCACTCGGCCGTCTCGCCCCAGAAGACCTGGGTGAGCCCGACGTTGGAGTGCGGGAAGGCGACCGTCAGGTACTTGCCCCTGGTGACCACGCCGCGGACCCTGAAGTCCGCCTCGCCGAAGTCGACCTGGACCTCGCCGGGCAGCCATCTCAGCGTCAGGAACCCCTCGGCGTCCCTGCGGTCGCGCTCGCAGGCCATCTCCTCGCGGCGGCGCTTGACGTAGCGCTGCACGGTGGAGTAGCTGCCCGTGTAGCCCTCCTCGTCGCGAAGCCTCACGTAGGCCCTCGTCGCCGTGTGGCGCTGCTTGCGCCAGTTCCTGCAGTCGTCGTCGAGCCAGGAGTCGATCGTCTCCTCGTATGGCGCGAGGACCTCGCCCTCGGGCTCGCGCCGCCTCGGGGGCTCGGGCGACAGGTCCTTCATCCTGGCGTACTTCCTGACCGTCGGCTCCGATGCGCCGACCGCCCGGGCAATCGAGGCGATTGGCTCGCCGCCCCTTGCCCTCTTGCGTATATCCTCTATCTTGTCCACGCCGATCATTCCTCTCTGGCCCTCCTCACGTCGTAAACCGAAGCAACGATATTGTTGGGCCGATTGCGGATGGTCGGCGCGCCCATGCTCAAAGCCGAAAGAATTTCGTGCTCAGTCCCGAAACTTTCCGACGCTCAAACCCGCAACTTGGAGGCTATCAAATACAATCGCGCATCACATTCAGGCGGACGGAGCGTTTCCCGAGAAGGTCTGTTAGGTGAAGTGATGATAACACCGAGGAAAGGGTTAGCGTAAGTTGGCTCTTTTGCTCCCTTCGGCTCTTCGGTCCGTGCTTCCGGCGCAGACATGAGTTTTGCGGCCGGACCTTGTCGTGCTCCCGCCGCACTCACCCCGCACAGTGAGATCCTTCGCCCCTTGCTTGTGGGAGCAAACGTGGCACTAGCTGTTATGTGTCAATAGGTTGTTTACACCCACGATGCGCGACATGGGCGGGAAGCCCTCGCCCGTCCATTTCTGTCGTGATATCAAAATCCGTTGCTACACCAATCGGGCGTAGTCCTGCCTCTGGTGAAACACGTGGGCGATGACGATCGCATCACTCTCAAAGTAGTACAGCATGATGTAGGAGTTGACGCGGCAGGCGTGGTATCCCAGCTTCGCGACCTCCGGCAATTTGCATAGCCCGTAGTCGATAACGCCGCTTGAGAGCAGCTCGAGCTGATGTCGATACTCCTCGACGAAACGGCGGGCGGGCTGCATGCCAAATCCGCTGAGGTACTCGACGATGCTTTCGACCTCTAACTCCGCCGTCGGGAGGATTTTGACCTCATAGGCCATATTTATCCTCGATTGCCGCGAGCGATTCGAAGGCGTCTGTGGCAAGGCCGTCGTTGCGCTCCCGCTCCGCCAGGGCGATGCGCCCCATCAGGCGAGCGCGGGCAAGCTCGGCCTCCATTCGATCGTAATCCTCGGATCGCATCACGACGAATTTACTGTATCCGTTTTTAGTGACCGTAACCGGACCGGCAGAAGACTCCACCAGCTCGGCGAAGCGAGAGGTATCGCGCATGTCTTTCACGGGAACGCAGACTGGCATAAGGACCTCCTTGCATAATTGTGAACATAATTATAGCAAGTAATCTGTACTTAACATGCCGACTGCCTGGGCTTTGCGCTTTCAGAATAACTCCGCCATAGGCAACATGGCTGATTCGCAGGCTTCCTTTGGCCCTCCAGCAAGATCAAGAAAACCAACGGCAGAGAAGGCTACGAGCGGATTTACGAACTGCGCTCGTCCTATTACGAGTTCGACTCGCACGACCAAGCCTGCTGGTTCAACGAGGAGCAGGAGAAGGCCGACAAGCCCCTCATGTTCGAGCTCCTGGGCAAGCTCAACGCCCGCATCGCGGAGCTGAACGACGACTCCTTCGTCGTGGACGATCGGGAAACGCCGCGCGTCGAGGCGCTGTAGCCGTGCGGGCGGCTCGGCATTTCCGTGTGAGATAATGCGTATAGCGAGGAAGGAGTCGCCCATGATTTACACAGCGCTTACCAACCGCGCCATGCGCATCGCCTACGAGGCGCATGCGGGGCAGGTCGACAAGTGCGGCGCACCCTACGTGTTCCACCCGTATCATCTCGCGGAACAGATGCCCGACGAGGTCACGACCTGCGTGGCCCTGCTGCACGATGTTGTGGAAGACACGGCTATCGCGCTCGATGAGTTGGAGCGCGAGTTTCCGCCGGAGGTCATCGAGCCCCTGCGGCTGCTCACGCACGATCCCGCTGTGCCTTACCGCGATTACATAGACGCCCTCGTCGTCGACCCGGTCGCACGCGCGGTCAAGCGCGCCGACCTCGTGCACAACTTGGACGAGACACGGCTCGAGGGCTGTGGGCACATCGATGAGGCGGAGCTCTCTCGAAGGCGCGAGCGCTACCGCGTCGCCCTTGAGGTCCTGGACGAGGGTGAGCGGTTCAGCCTCATGTTGGAGCACCGCTCGGCGGTGGCGGAACGCGTTCTCTACGAGGCCGACCCCATGGAGCTGTGCGGGGGCGAGGACGGCGCACCGATCGATGAGTACTCGTTTGAGGCGCTCATTCTGGCGGCGTGCGTCTCGCTCGAGAAGCCCGTCTCGGAGGTCGCGCGAATCATCGGTCTTGTGCTGGAAGCGACGTTCGACACCGAGCTTTGCCCGAGTAAGCGCGAATCTCTCGCGAGAAGGCTCCTCGATGCATGGCCGGAAGATCGGGGCCTCATGGACGGCACCCCTGAGGAGATCATCGACATGGCGATTGAGGATTACCGGGAACTGCAGGAGCGGTGGGAGAGGGAGGCGCCGGCTATCACGCTTCCGGATGGGAGCGTCGTCAAGAGCGCCATGACCGTGCACGCGCTCGCACGCATGGCGAGGCTGTGATGAAGTGCGGCCCCGGTCGCGATTGATTGCAAGATCCGGAGCCGCAAGGTCGATGGTCCTAAACTCGATGGCGAGATCTACATCGAATTCGAGCTCGTCGCCGTGTGCCCGCAATAGTGTTATGAAAACACCTGATCGTAGGCATGGTTCGGCAAAGCCAAGCGCGCTTAGGAGTCAGCCGGTCACCACTGCGGAACTATGTCCTCACGCGGTGCTTTAATTACCCTATCAACATGGAGGCCCAGCCGGCAGTCCAAGGGCCGCATCAAGGGAAGGATGGTTGGTTCATATGTCCGAGAATCTCGCAGTCGTCAAGGTGAGCGCAACGGCGGAAGACAAGGTCGATCCTGACCTCGCGGTTTTCACTCTGCGCTTCGGTAAGAAGTGCGAGACCCAGCAGGCGTGCGCCGATGATTTCGCTGCGGAGCAAGATCGCGTGATCCGTGCGCTCGAGCTCTTCGGCATTGCAGATGACCTGGGGTTCGATGGGTATTCGTCCTACCTGTGTACCTCTGGTCGTCGCGCTGTCGTCATGGGTTATGAGTACTATTGCTCCGCGACGCTCAAGGTCGAGCGGGAGGGCCATGATATCGCGGCTATCTGGGCGGCGCTCGCAGGCCGAGTCTCGACGGCTCGCGTGAACCTGCATTTCGGGCTCAGCGACGAAGATGCCGAGGAGCGGCGCCTGATAGACACCGCGGTCGCGAAAGCCCGGTTGAGCGCCGAGGCGCTTGCGGCGGCGGCCGGGATGGAGCTCGCCGGCGTAAAGGAGATTCGTTATAACCGTAGCGGGGATTCCTGCTTCTGGGGTGCCGTCTGTGCCGACGGCTGCGCGGCCCCGAACGGCGCAGCAAGCTCCATGCCGGACCTCCATCCCGAGCCGATCGATGTTGCATGCAGCGTGGATGTGGATTGGTGGCTCAAGCCCTCGGCATGATTAATTGTGCAATAGCTACTGCATAATTTGTTCGGCGCGTTGTCGCTCAGCATCGGCTAGCTGGCTCCATGCTCTTAAATCGACTCGCATAATTCTGCGAACTGCATGAATCGCAAAATTATGCTAAGTAGGCTAGTGGTAAAATATTGCGACAACGCGCGAATGGAGGCTGGCAGCTATGGTTGACGCATTGGAGATCGGTTATGCGATAAAGCAGCGACGTGCCGAGCTCGGGCTCACGCAGGCGCAGCTGGCGGAAAGATCCGGGGTTTCAAAGCGCTGCCTGTGGTCGATGGAGCTGGGCCAGAGCTCGGGTGTGCAGCTGGATAAGCTCACTGCGGTGCTGACCGCCTTGGAGCTTGAATTGACGCTGGGCCCTGCTGACAAGAACCGAGAGGATGCCGCGAAGCGGACCTCGGATATCCCCGCAGGTCTGGACGAGTTGTTCCGACCCCAAGAGGGCGCTTTGGAGGCGCTGCGTATCTTGACGGGAGGCAAACATGGCGAGTAAGGACCTGGACGTCTATATCGCGGGCGATCACGCCGGAACGCTATCTCAAGGCGAATCCGGCTCCCTTACATTTGAATACGGCAGCACCTACCGTGGTGTTCCGCTCTCCTTGTCGATGCCGCGTTCGACGCGAGCATATCATGATCGCGTTGTCCGTCCATATCTTTGGGGGCTCTTGCCCGAGGACCCTGATGCGCTGAAGGGCATATCACGGTCGACGGGGGTGTCGCCGAGTAACCCGTTCGCGTTGTTAACGTTCATCGGAAGAGACTGCCCCGGCGCCGTTCAATTCTGCGCGCCAGGTTCGTATCCAAGCCGCGGGTCCAAACTCGTGCCAATCACGGAGACCCAAATTGCCGAGCGACTTTCCGAAGGCCGGGCGGGCGGCAGGGGCTGGCTGGCCGAAAATGAGCGTTGGAGCCTGGCGGGTCAGCAGAGTAAATTTGCACTTAGAAAAGATGGCGATCGTTGGTTCTCCTGTGAAGGCGATGCCCCTACAACGCACATGCTGAAAAGCGGCGTGAGAGGCTTGGAGCATCAGGCACTCAATGAATATGTTTGCATGCGCTTGGCCGCCTTGTGCGGAATTCGCTCTGCGCATGTGTCTTATCGAGAATTTGAGGGTGCTCATGGGCTTGAGCCGGCGATAGTGATCGAGCGTTATGACAGGAAATGGGATGACGGGAAAGTCACACGTTTGCATCAGGAAGATTTCTGTCAGGCGCTTGGTTGCCTTCCGGAGAAGAAGTACGCAGCCGACGGTGGGCCGGGCGTGAAGGAAATCGTCGGGGTGCTTAAGCGTACCTCGCAATCTCAGATAAATGTCGTCGAGTTTCTTCAGATGCTCTTCTTCAACTATCTCATTGCTGGAACCGACGCGCATGCAAAGAACTATTCGGTGATGTTGGCTCCGGGGGCTGTGTGTCGTCTGGCACCGCTATACGATGTCGCTTCTATGGCTCCTTACGTTGACGAACGGGTGTGGGAGCATAAACCAGCCAAGCTCGCCATGTCCATTGGTGGCGAGAATCGTGTCGGGCATGTTAGTGTCCGAAGCGTGCAGAAGATGGTCGACCAGTGCGGCCTGGAAGAGCTTGGCATTACCGTCGAGGGATGCGTGGCTCTTGCAATCGAGTTGGCGAACAAAATACCGGGGAATATCGCCGCGGTGTTCGATGGGCTTGAAAAGACGGAAGTAGGCCAGCCCGCGCGTGAGTTGAGGAACCATATGGAGAAGTCGATTGTCAGGTTATGCGAGAAGTCGATCGCGCGCCTCGAGTTCGATGGCTAAAGCCACAGAGGTCAGCCGATCGTCACCGTCGCTGTTTGTCTTCACACGGTGCTTTTCGCGTGATCCGCGCGCTCAAGCCCTTCGGCATAATCACTTTTGCAACAGCTGCTGCAAAATTCGCTCGGCGCGTCGTCGCTCGTGATTGACCAGCGGTCCCTTCGCCGTGTACGACCAGGAGACGCCGCGCGTCGAGGCCTTGTAACGAGCGGGTAAGTCGGAGTGAAGATGGTTGGAGGCGAGCGTCAACGCCGCGGACGGTACCTGGACGCGCTGGTTCCTCAGCTGTATACTCGTACGTAGTATTTCCGTACACAAGCTACTCCGCAAGAGGAGGACGACATGGCAGCGCTTGCTTTGGAAAAGCCCTGCAGGATGGACCTGAGGCTCACTGGCGCGCAAAGGGCCAGCTACGAGGAGGCGGCGGCGCTCAAGGGCCAGACGCTCACGCAGTGGTCGACCTCCAAGCTCGATGAGGCGGCGGCGGCAGATATAGAGGCTGCGCGCCTCACCAGGCTCACGGGGCCCGCATTCGAGGAGTTCTGCGCGATGCTGGACGCCCCGCTACCGGAGTCGACCCGCGAGCTTCTTGTCCGTGAGGAGATCTGGGTATGACGGCTGGGTTCTCCCGGCCGGTCCAGCTTTCGGCTGGGGAGCGCATAGAGGGTTTCCATTGCGGCGTTGAAATCGTTGGCTCGTGGGCTGCGCGCCATGCCGCCACCGCCCGTGCCCGTGGCACGGCCGTCATCTATGTGTCGCGCTGCGCCGGGCGCGTAGCGGGCTTCTATACACTGAGCACGCATTCCGTCGTGCGATCCGATGTTGGCGGCGGATGGCTCACCCGTAACGCTCCCTCCCAGGTCCCTGCTGTGTTCCTTGGGATGCTCGGCGTGGATGACGATTTCAAGGGGATGGGCCTTGGCGCCGCTCTGCTGCGCGATGCGATCATCAATGCCTTCAAGGTCGCGGCTATCGCCGGTGCACGGGCGCTCGTGGTCGATCCCGTGGATGATTCGGCCGCGGCGTTCTATGCCCGTTACGGCTTCAGGCGCATAGGAGATTCGGGTCGTATGGCCATCGGGCTGTAGATGGACGACGGGCTTGCCTTCTCGGAGGTGAGCGCATTCGCATATATGGGTGAGGTTCGCTCTCGGTGCGCAGTCGCTCCAACGCGTCACGTCTGCGCCTCGTCCAACCCTTTGTGGAAGGCCCGCGCTTTCTCACGAAGATCGCTGTGGTTGAAGACGATGCGGTATCGGTAGCCAGTTTCATCAGCCGCGTGCTGAAGGCTGCTCCTACACCTCATCCAACAGCACCGCGGCCTCGATCCCGCGTTCTCCGTCCTTTTGGAATGCCAGCGGGAGCACGTCGCCCGCATGGACGTCCAGGTCCTGCTCGGGTTCGTTGAGCAGCGTTCCGAAGATCGTGTCATCCCGCAGGTCGCACAGCCGCAGCCAGACCAGCTCCGGTTTGGCGGTCCCGCTTGGTAGTAGCAGCACCTGCACGTCGTCTGGGAACAGGGGATGGCGGATGGGGTCGAGGAACTCCGTGTCGCGCAGTTCGAGCACCGCCGGATTCTTGGGCGCATAAACCTCGTCCGCCTCGTACGTGAACCGCTCGAACGCATGCGGGTCTATGCCCGTGGGGCACCATATTGCCTGGGTGAGCGCCCCGGCCCTGATAATCGCGAACAGGCTCTCATCACGTTCGTGGGTCACCCAGCTCGCCCCGTCGATCGCCGCGGGGCAGATGTAGCGAAAGCTCAGGCCACATTGACAGTCGATATAGGGCCAGGCCAGGATGCCGGCTTCCACTTCCTCGGGAGCCGCCTTGAGCCATGTGCCGTCGTCGTCTGGACCCGGGGCCAAGAACACCACGTTGTCCATGAGTGCGCGAAAGCTCGTTTCGCCTACGAGCCACACGGCTTCGGCCGGCATGGGGTCGGGGGCATACAGCTCGCCTGCGGGGCCGAGTCCCACTGGATCCGCGCATCGCTCGAGCCATTGGCTGGTGGCGAGCTCGGGGATAGGCTCCTGCTGGCATCGCGCCCGGAAGCGCGCACGGATGTCCTCCACGTTGAGCCCGGGCATGTCGAACTCCGCATGCTCGAAGAGGCGCCAGCGCTCGTCGTCCAGCAGATGCAACAACGTAATCTGCGCTTTGCCTTCGTATTCGTACACGTCGACCACCTTGAAGCGCGATTCCGGCAGGGCGACGTGCAGGCCCCAGTTTGTGTCGTGCTCGTATTCGGTAAGGTCGTGCATGTGGTTGGAAAGGATGGCGAAACGGTGCGTTGCGATCATGCCGCCCACGCGGCAGGAGGCGTCGACGGGCGCTTTGTCGCGGATAACGAGCCCGGGCGCGTAGAGCTCGGCGACACGAGGATCGAGGTCGACGTCTCGCACATAGGTGGTGAGTCCGGGCAGCATATCGTTCAACGCGCCCTCGAGCTCTTCGACGCCGACGCCGAGCGTTCCCCTGGTCTCTTTGTCTAAATTGGTTTCCATGGCTGCTCCTTGCGTCTAGAAGTTGTCAAGGGTGGTATTCCCAGCGTCTTGGGGAAGGAAGTTCGCCTGCAGTTGATCTTCATCTACCTTCCCTTCTCGACGTTGGGTCCGTGCAGGATGTTCGTATGCTTGGCGACCATGTTATCCTCCCCGGTCGCATGTGGGCGTACCGCAAGAAGGACATGAAGCGGCAGGTGGAGAAGGATTCTGGAAGCGCTCGCCGAGTCGCCTTTGCAATATCCTGCGAACTGCTTGAATCACAAAAGCTGCGACAGGGTGCGGGATGGGTTCACTTCGGTGCATCTGGCGGGCGGGCGCCACTCGAAGGGGCTTTCGCGTTTCCCGTCCCTAACGGAGATTGGAGGAGCGTCGACGCGCTCATGCCCTCTATGCGCCCTTTAGGGCGTTCGTTCGGTTTTATGAGGTGCTGCTCGAATTATAATGACTGGATTCGTGCATTCGAGAAAGGATGGGCATGCCGATGAGGAGATGTGACAACGGGCTTACCAAGGACAGGGTGCGGCGGGCCGCCGCCTTCGTGCTCTGCGCGGGGCTGGTGGCCGCTGCCCCCGCGGCGGCGCACGCGCTGGAGAGCGTGCCCGCGAGCGCGCAGGGGCGGTCGGCCTCGGCGGCGCAGGGCGCCAGCGCCCAGGCTGCCCAGCCGACTCAGATGAAGATCGAGGACTACCTCAAGAGCTGCTGGAAGGAGCGGAGGACCGAGGTCGATCTCACGCCGTACGGCATCACCGATGAAGAGCTGAACACCGTCCTCTTCGGCATCCACTACGAGGAGCCCGAATACTATTGGACCATTCGCTACCAGGTATATGACACGGATAGGGTGACGGGAAAGGTCACGACGTATTACCCGCAGTACACCGATGAGGTGGGCACCCCGTTCGACCGCAGCGAGGAGCTGGAGCGCGAATGGGACGTCGTCCGGATGCTCACGGAAAACTGCACCACGGATGTGGAGAAGGCGCTCGTCGTGCACGACCACCTCGTGCGCACCATCACCTACAGCAAGAAGCTGGGCACCCATATTCCGCACGACATCGAGGGCGGTATCCTGGAGAAGCAGTGCGTGTGCGAGGGCTACGCGCTCGCGTATAAGTACTATATGAACCGTTTGGGCGTCCCCTGCAAGGTGGTGAGCGGTGCCGCGGGCGGGGAGTCCCACGCGTGGAACCAGATCGAGATCGACGGCAAGTGGTACATGGTTGATGCCACCTGGGACGATCCCAACGACTCGGACCACACGGTCAAGCACCAGTATTTCCTGAAAAGCGAGCACGCTTTCCCCCGGCACGATTGGGTCAAGGACAACTTCGAGCGCTGCACCGACACCACCTATGACGATGCATCGTGGGCTCAGATGCCGCGCAACATGGCCGGCTACCAGGGGTCCCTCATCGTTCCCGGCTACTTCATAGGCGACGACGGGCTGAAGACCGGCATCTGGAAATTCGACGCCAAGAACCTGGCGGCCCCAGGCACGCTGGCCGTCGAGATCAACGACACGTGGGAGCTGAGCTCGGGCCAGATGGGCGTGGGCTTGGCGGAGGTCTCCTACTACGACGGCATGCTGTACTACAACACGCCGAAGGCGGTGTGGCGATGGGACTTCTCGGAACCCGCCCAACCCGAGAAGGTCTTCGAGCTCGAGGCGGACGATCCCGACCAGATCTGGTATCTGCACGTGGCGGATGGCAAGGTTTATTACGAGACGGCGCGCTATGCAAACGACGTTCGGGAGCACCGCGAGTTCGTATTCGACAAGGACTTCCAAAAGGTCGCGCATCCCATCGCGGTGACGGGCGACGTGCTCGAGCTCAAGGTCGGCGGCAGCCCGAAGGGCGACTTCCTGCGCGCCGCCGCCCCGGGCGCGCTCTCGTTCGCGTCCAATGACCCCTCGATCTGTGAGGTCGAGCCGATCATGGGCGGCAAGTCCGTCCAGCTCCATCCGAAGAAGGCGGGCAGGACGACGGTTACGGTCACCGCGACGGAAACGGACCACTACCTGCCGGGTAAGAGGGACGTGACGATCATCGTCACCGGGGATGAGCCGGTGGAGGAGAAGTCCACCGTGAGCTTCGAGGCGGGTCCCAACGGCGCGCTGCGGGCGGTCGACAGCGCGACGAAGGAGGGCATCTCCAGCGGCGCTCAGGTGGACAAGAACACGAGCGTCCTGTATACGGCCACCCCGGAGATGGGCTATTCCGTGAAGCAGTGGATCGTCAACGGAAGCGTTTACGGGGAGCAGGGGAGCGTCTACACGGGCACCGAGCTCCTGCGCACGGTGACGGCTGCCGCGGACCATGTGAAGGTCGAGTTCGCGAAGGACCCCGAGCCCGAGCCCAAGGAGTTCACCGTCACCTTCAAGCTGGGTTATGAGGGCGCCAAGGATCCCGAGCCGGTGAAGGTGACCGAGGGCAAGACGGTGTCAAAACCCGCCGCCGACCCGGTGCGCGAGGGCTATATCTTCAAGGGATGGTTCAACGGCGCCGCGCTCTACAGCTTCGATACCCCGGTGACGGCAGATCTGACCCTTACGGCGAAGTGGGAGCAGGTCGTCGAGCCCGCGCCGCAGGTCGACAAGTCCGAGCTGCGTGCCGCGTTCGACGAGTGCAAGGTGCTGGATGCCAAGGATTACACGACGATGACCTGGTATCCGTTCTCGGCCGCCCTCGATTGCGCGCAGTGGGTTCTGAAGGATGAGGACGCTACCCAGCCGCAGGTCGATGAGGCCCTGAAGGGGCTCGAGGCCGCCCGTGCCGGCTTGAAGAAGGTCGAGAAGATCGCCTTCGCCGACGTCGACGAGGGAACGTCGCATAAGGATGACGTCGAGTGGCTTGCCGCCAACGGCATCACCAAGGGCTGGGCTGTCGATGACGGCGTCTTCGAGTTCCGCCCCTATGCTACGGTGCGGCGTGCCGATATGGCCGAGTTCCTCTACCGCCTCGCCGGCGAGCCTGCGTTCGATATCGCTACGGCGCCCGAATTCACCGATGTGGATGAGAGCACGCCGCACTACCGGGCGATCCTGTGGCTCGCGTCCGAGGGGATCTCGACGGGCTGGAAGCTGGCCGACGGCACGGTGGAGTTCCGCCCCTATGGCGAGATCACCCGCTGCGACATGGCCGCGTTCCTCTACCGTATGGCTGGCGAGCCCGAGTTCGAGGCCGCGGACGCCTTTGTCGACGTGGATGGGGACACCCCGCACCGCAAGGCCGTCCTGTGGCTCGCCGAGTCCGGCGTGTCCGCCGGCTGGACCGCCGAGGACGGCACCAAGGCGTTCCGCCCCTACGACCAGATCGTCCGCTGCGACATGGCCGCGTTCCTGCATCGCATGGCGGAAAAGGACCTGGTGGACCTGAAGTAGTTAACGCCCTCCTCAAAAAGGGACAGGCGCTTTTCTGAGGCGTCCGCGCGCTCGAAAAGGGGACAGGCACTTTTCTGAGGAGTCCGCATGCTCGAAAAGGGTGGGGCTTCGCCTCCCGCTGTTTGAGTGGCGCAGGGGGTCTGGCTTTCGAGCCGGGCCCCCTTTTCGCGTTTCGTGCCCGTCCGCCGCCCGTGGTCTCGGATACGAATCACGGGCGGCTAGCGGTACGGGCGGCCGGTGGCGCGGGCGGCTGGCGGCGCGGGCGGCCAGTGGCGCGAGCGGCTAGCGGCGCGGGCAGCTGGCGGCACGGCGGACCCCTGGCACGAGCAGCTGGCGGCACGGCGGACCCCTGGCGTTTCGTGCATATTAAGGCAGCGAGCGATTTTTCGTGCATCCGAAGGCAGCTAATGGCGTCGTTCTGCGATTTTTGCTGCCTTGAGGTGCACGAAAATCGGATAGCTGCCTTCAATTGCACCAAATCGGCGGGCGTCATCGGCAGTCGCTCCCGGTATGGACGACGCGGCGGCCAGGCTGTCGCGTCCCCGCGTCTTGCTTGTCGTCCCATGCCGTGCGGGCGGGGGATTCGTTTCCTGCAAGCCGCGCCGGCCTCAGATTGGTGCCTGTCCCCAAATTGAGGTTCGTCGGTCCAGCCGCGCGGCCGCTGCCGTTGCGTCGCCGTCCGCCGCCTCCCTGTGGCGCGGTAGTGCAAGATGGCTACAATGACGAGGTGAAGGAAGACGTGCCAGCAGGCGGGAAACGGTGAAGGGGAGCCAATCATGGAAGCGAAGACATTCACCTCGGCGAGCGCCGCGAAGTTTATCAAGCGCCTGGAGAACGAGAAGAGCCGCCTTGTTTCCATCGAGTTGAAGAACTCGACCTACGTGCTGGCTCAGGGCGAGGAGGGCGAGCCCCCGGTCTACGATTACCGGGCGACCGTGGAACGCGTTGACGAGCTGGACGATACCATCCGTCGCGTTCGCCATGCGCTCCACGTGTTCAATGCACACACGGTCATTCCCGATGAGGGTATCACCGTGGACGAAGCTCTCATCCAGCTGGCGCAGATGAATGGAAAGCTGCGCCGCCTTGAGCGCTTGCGCGAGGTCGAGCCGAAGAAGCGCCTTGAGAGCGGCATGTTCGGCGGCAAGGGTATGATCGAGTACGAGTACGCGAACTTCGACACCAAGGAGGCGTTCGCCGACTACGAGGTGCTCTACCGCCGAATCTCCGACCTGCAGCTGCGCCTCGACCTGGTGAACCAGGCCGAGACGTTTACGGTCGAGTTGGAAGCGGACGCGTTCTAGCGGCTGCTCGTTCCGAACCGAAGGCGGCATTCTTTTACGATTTTGTTCAGATGGGGTTTGACCGTTCGAGTTGCTTGTTGTTGGTAGTTGCTTGTCCTGTACGGTTTCGTGTTGGAGCTATCAAGGGCCTTGAAGTTGACCATCAAACAAACCGCCTCGGTTGAAAACTTCCCGGGCCTGGCTCGTCCAGCCCGGGCGCTGCGGCAGTTCGGTTTCATGCAGCATCTTCATCCGATAGAGACAAGATAGGGAACCCCCATGAAAGCTCTGGTACACGACGGCTACGGACATATCGCCCTGGAGGACCGCGCCGATCCGCAGGTACAGGACCCCGGCGACGCCGTCGTGCGCGTGACGTGCTCGACCATCTGTACGAGCGACCTGCATATCATCCACGGCGCCGTTCCGCGCGCCACGCCCGACACGGTGCTCGGTCACGAGTTCGTGGGCGTCGTCGAGCGGGTGGGCGAGGGCGTGCACAGCCTCCACCCCGGAGACCGCGTTGCCGTGAGCTGCGAGACCTTTTGCGGCGAGTGCTTCTATTGCGAGCGCGGCTGGGTGAACAACTGCGTCGAGGGCGGCTGGGAGCTGGGTTGCTGCGTGGACGGCTGCCAGGCCGCGCTGGTGCGTGTGCCGTATGCGGACCGGACGTGCGTCGTCATTCCCGCGGACGTGACCGACGAGGCCGCGCTCTTCCTGGGCGACATCGTGGCCACGGGCCATTGGGGCGCGGACATCGCCCAGATCGAGCCCGGTTCCGCGGTCGCTGTGATCGGCGCCGGCCCGGTGGGCCTTGCCACCATGATGTGCGCCCGCCTGCATGAGCCGGCGCGCATCATCGCGATCGATATCGATCCGGCGCGTCTCGCCCTCGCTTGCGAGCGCGGCCTGGCGGATGCCGCAATCGATGCATGCGACTTGAACCTCGACCAGATGGAGGCCGCCGTGCGCGAGCTCTCCTGTGGTCGCGGCGCCGACAGCGTGATCGAGGCGGCGGGAGGTTCCAACACCTTCGAGATGGCGTGGCGTATCGCCCGCCCGCACGGCGTGGTAGTGCTCTCCGCCATGTACGAGGGGGGACAGACGTTGCCGCTTCATCAGATGTACGGCAAGAACCTCGTCTTCAAGACGGGAGGCGTGGATGCGTGCAATCTCTCCGAGACCATGCGGCTGGTGCAGGAGGGGCGCATCGATACGAGCTGCCTCATTTCGGCTCGTTACCCCTTGAACGATATTGTGGAGGCGTATCGTGCGTTCGAGGCGCACGAGGGCGGTGGCCTCAAGTTTGTCATCACGCCCTGGGAGTAGCGCGGCGCCCGCAATCGGACCATGCATGCGACCTTGAGACGGGCGACGTGGTCAAGGTCGTCCTCGACACCTCGACGGGCATGGACCTGACCCAGGATGACGACACGTTCGAGGTCGTGAAGGACGGCGAGGTCATGCTCGGCGGGCAGTTCGTGGGCGAGGATGCCGCGCGCGAGGCGTTCGACAAGCTGACGCTCTCGGTGGAGTGATACTGCCGCACCCTGCGCGCGAAGCTTTGCTTACAGCACGAATCCGCCGTGGTCGTTCTCGTGCACCATGGTCGTTTCGCCGTGGGGGCCGACGATCGTCTTGAGGGAACCGGACCCGTATACGGTGTGAACGCCATCGGAGCCTAGAAACATATTGCCGCTTTTGTAATACGTGTTGGTGCGATTGTTCGACCCCGTCACGGTGAACGTGTGCTGACTGGTGTTGAATACGGTGGACGCATTGCCGTTGGTGCCGAAGAACGTGCGGAAGTTCGACTTCGGCCGGTTGTTGTCGCCAAACATGAGGCCTCCATTCCTCAAGAGAATCATAGGTCCATGATAACGCTGATTTTGAAGTGATCCCTGCGAGGCATCGTTAGGACATCGAAGCGACTCGGCAGGCATGTCTGCCGGCGGCATGGCCCGGGTCGCTCCGTGCGATGCCACGGTTAGACTCCGCTGTAACTTGGATGGGTCGCATCGTTGCCGTTGTGCTCGGATCGTTGAGCGGAGGAGCCCGGGCAGTCCTCCCAGCCCTTCTCGTCCACGAGCGAGTGTCCATGGAGCTCCCAGATGGGCGTTTGCAGGTAGAGCTGTTCGAGCAACTCCGTTACCACGTGGTGGGCGAGGGCGGATGGGTTACCGAGGCCGACGCAGTAAAAGAGGAATGATACGTCGTAGCTTATGTCGACGGGGGAGGGAGAGCCGGTGAGCGCTACGTAACGCAGCAGCTTGTCCAAGGCGAACTCAAGCTCTCCCTCATAGAGGCTGGACGCGTCTTCGTCTCTGTATTCTTGGCCTATGACTTGTTTGAGCTGGTAGGTAAGGCGGTCGCGAACGCCCATTTCCTGTACCACGTGCTCGAAATCTATGCTCTTCGCGGCAATCACCTTATGCTGCGCCAAAATGAAGCTCCTTCTGCTCTCGATGTGATTGGCCCTGAGCTTCCGGCTGAATTCGGCGTATCGGTTTGCTCTTTCGTAGGGGTCATACGAGTAGCGATAGTCCTCTTGGTGGTATACGGGAGCCGCGAGCTCGGGGGAGAGTTCGGGGGCGACCACGTAGATATGGCCCTCGTGCCGCCAGATAAGTGGCTCATGTTCTCGATACCCTGCGTCGTGGGACGATCTTCTGTTGTTCTTCAGGTAGATGATGGTTTCTGCGAGGGCGAAATATGCGTCGAGGGTGTTGTGCACGGCGCGGTACAGGTTTTCGACATCCTTGATATCTACGATTCCGTACGCTGCCGTGTATGCGCGTATGTACCGAAGTGCTTCTGGATCGGGACTGCAAAGGCAATTGTGATAATGAGTAAGCGATTCCTCAAGGCCACGGCCGTGTATCTGGATGCGCCAGTCGGGCCAGTCATTGTCTGCGGCGACTTGCATGAGGTGCATGCGAAGTTTGGCGTCCTCGATTTGAAAGAGCTCCTTGAGCTGGCTCCACGATAGCTCGGGTCGAATGGTGATATCGAGGGGGAAGGCGTGCGCCGTCTTTGCGAATTGCATGAGCTTCACGTTGCTGAAGCCGCGTACATAGGAGGCGTTGAGGCGCTTGCCGACGTCGCGGAGGACGGCGGTGAGGTTGGGTGCCGGATTGGCCTCGTAAGCGGAGTTGACACATGTGCCGATGAGCTGGGCGCCTCTGTACTCCTCTTCGCGGGGCAGGTCTTTACGGTTGAGCCGATGCTCTTGGATGATCGCATCGATCTCTCGATAGAGGTTTTCGGCGATATCGTTGACGGCGGTTTCGTTGGTTTTGTTCATGATGATGCACTCCTATGGACTCACGGAAAAGAAATTTCGAGTTGTGAGTGCCGTGCTTTACGGGTGACGGCGAGCAGGAGCGCATACCTGCCTGGGAGGAGCGAGTGCGACGCGGCCGGTTGCCTTGGCATCGCCCGCCGCCGCGTGTCATTGGGGACCTTCGCGCCGGCTCTCGTTCGGTCTCATACCTTGATGAGGATTCTACTACAGCGAACAGATGTTCGCAATAGAAAGTTTTCAGATTTCTCTCCGTGTCGACCCGCCGCCGTTCCGTGCGGTTAGTATGCATCATTGAAACGATGCGGCGGCGCCGTCCGCCTGTCGGCGCCCGTCGAAGCAATCGAGGAGATAAACGATGATCTATTCGCTCGCCCCCATGGAGGGCCTCACCGGAAGCCTGTTCCGCGCGGTCCATGCGGAGTGCTTCGGCGCGCTCGACCGCTGCTACACGCCCTTCCTCGCGCCGCCGCATGTGGGTTCGGGCTTCGGCAAGAAGGCGCTCAGAGAGCTCGATCCCGAGCTCAACGGCGGTCTTGATGTCGTCCCACAGCTGCTTACGAAGAACGCGGATGAATTCGTGTGGGCGGCGCAGGTGCTCGCCGAGATGGGCTTTGCCGAGGTGAACCTCAACCTGGGATGCCCGTCGGGAACGGTGGTCGCGAAGGGCCGCGGATCGGGCTTTCTGCGCACGCCCGACGAGCTCGAGGCGTTCTTGCAAGACATATGCGAGCGCTCGCCGCTACCGGTGTCGGTGAAGACGCGCCTCGGCATCGCCGACGATGGAGAATACGAGCGCATCCTCGAGGTGTATCGCCGCGTCCCGCTGGCTGGGCTCATCGTGCATCCGCGTGTGCAGAAGGACCGCTACCAGGGTGTTCCGCGCTGGGAGCCCTATGGCGAGACGCTTGCGAAGGCGCCGTTTCCGGTGGCGTACAACGGTGACATCTTCTCGGTGGAGGACCGCGACGCGCTGCTTTCGGCATATCCCGCGACGCGCCACGTGATGCTCGGGCGCGGCCTGCTGGCCAACCCCGCGCTCGGGCGCATGATGGACGGCGGCCCGTCGGCGACACCTGCCGAGCTGCGCCGTTTCCACGACAAGCTGTTCGCCGCGTACGTGGACGAGATCGGCGGAAACGCGGTGTTCAGGATGAAGGAGTGGTGGTTCTACGCCAAGTTCGCGTTCGAGAACCCCATGGCGGTGCACCGCCTCGTGCGCAAGGTCCGTCGCATCGACGAGTACGAGGCGGCGGTCGCGCGCGTGTTCGCGAGCGAGCGGTTCACGAGCATCGCGCGCTTCCAGGGCTGAGGCACGGCCCGCCTTCCGAGGGCGAGCTGCGTTGCGGACGGGGATGGGTCCCGCCGCGGCTGGGGCGCCGCCGGGGGCCGCCGCTCTGCCGGGATGCGCCCCCGGCCCCGGTCCCGCCGCGGCCGGGGGTGCCGCCGGCTCCCGCCGCTACGCCTCCGCGAGCCCGAGCTCGTCGCGGCAGATCGAGCCGAGGCGCTGCACGGTCTGGCGCATGTCCTGTTCGGATGCCTGCGGATGGATCGCGCAGATGCGCAGCACCTTGCGGCCGTTCAGCTCGGTGGTGAACACGCCGGCGTAGCCGCTGTCGATCATGCGCTGCGAGATCCGCGCGTTGAGGGCGTCCTTTTCGGCCTCGCCCATGCCCTCCGGACTGAAGCGGAAGTTGATCATGGCCATCTGGGCGGGCGAGACGATCTCGATGAGCGGATCTTTCAGCATCTCGTCTTGGGCCCACTGCGCGAGCTCGAAGCCGTGCTCGACGCCGGCGGAAAGCGCGTCGGACCCCATGACCTGCAGGGTGAACCAGAGTTTCAGGCCGCGCGCGGGACGCGTGAGCTCGGGCCCCATGTCCCAGGGGTTCGTGATGCGCGCGCCGTCCTCGAGGTCCTTGAGGTATTCGGGGTGCGTGGAGAAGCTCGCGGTGAGCGTGCGCGCATCGCGTACGAGGATGATCCCGCAGGAATAGGTCTGGAAGAGCCACTTATGGGCGTCCCAGCTGAGGGAGTCCGCGAGCTCCACGCCGTCGAGCAGGTCGCGATGCTTGGTGATGAGGACCGAAGCGCCGATCGCGCCGTCCACGTGCATCCACAGGTCGTGTTCGCGCGCGACGTGGGCGATGCCGCGCAGGGGGTCGACGGTGCCGGTATTGGTGCTGCCCGCGGTGGCGACCACGGCGAACGGGATGAGGCCGCGCTCGCGGTCGTGCTCGATGGCGCGCTCGAGCGCGTCGACGTCCATGGTGAAGTCATCGTGGCAGGGGATGGTGCGTATGTTCTTGGGCGCGATGCCGACGATGTGCATGCCCTTCGCGACCGAGCTGTGCGTCTGCTCGGATACATAGGCGACGCCGCGGCACCAGTCCTCGGGGGAGAGCTTGTTGTCGCGCGCGGCGACGAGCGCGGTCATGTTCGCCATGGAGCCGCCGCTCACGAAGACGCCGCCCGACCCTTCTGGGAAGCCGGCCTTGTCGCAGAGCCAGGCGAGCAGCTCGTGCTCGGCGATGCATCCCGCGGGGTAGCAGGCGTAGCTGCCGGCATGGCGGTTGTAGCCCGACGCCATCATGTCGCCTAGCCAGGATACGGCGTTGACGGGTCCAGGGACGAATCCGAAGAAGCGGGCGTGGTCCGTGTTGTAGCCATAGCCGATGATGTCGTCTTGCATCTCGCGGACGACGTCTTCGAGGGGCCGTCCTTGGCGGGGAACGGGATGCTCCGCGATGCGCCCGAGCGTCTGGTCGGCCGCTTCGCAGACGACGGGGCCCTCGGAGAGATGGCGGTTGCGCGAGAACAGCTCGCACACGAAGCGCACGGCTGCGAGCTCGACATCTTGTTCCTGGGTTGATCCGCGGGTGTACATGGGGTTCCTTCCGATTCTCGATGGGCTGCGCGCCGCGCGGGGCGTGCGGTCGGTTGGGTGCCGGCGCGGCGGTACGGCGGCGCGGGCGGCGCTGCATGCGGACGGCGCTGCACGCGGACGGCGCTGCACGCGGACGGCGCCCCCCTCGAACGTGTCGCTGGGGCGCGCTGGCAACCGGTTTTCCTTGCTGATGGCTTCCATGGTCGCATCCGCTGCGACATTGGTAAAATTCAAGTCATGCAACAATAGTTGAAGAAACGTAATACCAAGAGGTGGTGGGCGTTATGGAGCTGCGCGAGATCGAAACCTTCCTCGCAATCGTCCAGTGCGGGACGTTCTCGCGGGCGGCGGAGCGGCTGGGCTACTCCCAGTCGGCGGTGACGGTGCAGATTCGCCAGCTCGAAGGCGAGCTCGGCGTTCGGCTGTTCGACCGGGTGCCCCGCGGAGCCGTTCTCACCGAACAGGGACGGGCCTTCGCCTTTCACGCGAACGAGGTCATGGGCGCGGTTCGCGCGGCGCGCGCGTCGGTCGAGGAGCCCGGTGGGAGCGCCGGGGAGATGCGGGGCGTCATTCGGCTGGGCAGCGCCGAGTCGATCTCGACCGCGATCCTGCCCGAGCTGCTCGTCGAGTTCCACGAACGATGCCCGCTGGTGCAGGTCGTGGTGAGCACGGACCGCCGCGAGTCGATGATCGAGGGCCTGCGGAACAACGCCCTCGACATCCTGCTTACGATGGAACGCCGCGTGTGCGAGCGCGGGCTGCATGTGGAGCCGTTGCGTACGGAGCGCGTGCTGTTCGTCGCGGCGCCCGGGGTCGCGACGCGTTGCGGTGCTGTCGGCGATGCCGCGGGGGACGCCGCGTCGCCGGATGCCGGGCGACCGATGCCGTGCGGCGCGGAGGTCCTCGCGCAGATGCCGTTCGCCCTCACGGAGCGCGGGGAGAGCTACCGCCTGGAGCTCGACCGCATGATGGCGGAGCGGGGGCTCGCCATCGCGCCCTTGGTGGAGGCCGGCAATACCGAGACGCTCGTGCACGTCGCGGAGCGCGGCGTGGGCGTGACGTTCGTGCCCCGCTTCTCAGCGGCGCGCGCGTTGGAGCACGGGACGCTCGTGGAGGTGCCGTGCGATCTGCCGTCGGTGGAGATGGAGTCGCAGCTTTTGTGGCACGAACGGAAGTGGATCGCGCCCCCTATGGCCGAGTTCATGGACGTCGCCCGCGCGTACTTCGCGCGGTGACCTCGGCGCCGCGGCGTTGGCGGGCGCGGCGGCGCTGGGTGCGGCTTCGAGCGGGCATTCGGCATAGCGCCGTGAACGCGAGGCATGGCGTCCGCTGTCTCCGATGCAGCGCTGAGCGGGGTCAAGCGGCGTCGAGTACAATGGGAGGGCTGTTTTCAAGGCTTTCCTGGAGAAGCGGAGTCGCCATGTCCCATGCCGTCATCGGCCTCGTCGCCCACGTCGACGCGGGCAAGACCACGTTGGCGGAAGCCATGCTCTACCGCGCGGGCGCCATCCGTCGGCAAGGGCGCGTGGACAAGGGCGACGCGCATCTCGATACCGACGCCATGGAGCGCGAGCGCGGTATCACGATCTTTTCCAAGCAGACGCATTTCGACTGGTCGGGCATGCATTTCATGATGCTCGATACGCCCGGCCATGTCGATTTTTCCGCCGAGGCGGAGCGCACGTTGCAGGCTCTCGACTACACGGTGCTCGTCGTGGGCGCGAACGACGGGGTCGAGGGGCATACCGAGACGCTGTGGAACCTGCTGGCGCGCTACCGCGTCCCGGCGTTCGTGTTCGTGAACAAGGTCGACCTGGTCGACGGGGAGACGGCGCCGGCGATGGCGGAGCTGCGGGAACGGTTGTCGCCCGCGATGGTGGACGGCCGCGCGCTCGCGGCACTGGCGCGTGCGGACGGCGATGTCGCCGATGCCCGCGCGTTGCTGGACCCCGGCGATCCCGCCGGGATTACGGAGGGCGCTCATGGAGCCGGCGGGGCGGCGCGCGCTGTCGATGTCGCCGCCGTGCTCGAGGATGTCGCCGCTGCCGACGAGCGCGCGCTCGACGAGTACCTCGAGACGGGCGCCCTGTGCGCCGGGACGATCCGCCGGCTTGTCGCCGAACGCGCGGTCTTCCCCTGCTTCGCGGGTTCGGCCCTGCGCTCTCAAGGTGTCGAGGGCCTGCTCGATGGCATGGTGGCGCTCGCGGCGGATAGGGCGTGGCCCGATGAGTTCTCGGCCCGCGTGTACCGGGTGAGCAGGGGAGCGCACGGCGAGCGCCTCGCCTGGCTCAAGGTGACGGGCGGCGTCCTGCGCGCCAAGGAGGTGCAATCCGGGTTCGACCGCGGTGTGGCGTGGACCGAGAAAATCGACCAGGTGCGCGTGTACGATGCGGATTCGTTTCAGATCGAGCGCACGGTCCCGGCGGGGTGCGTGTGCGCGGTGACCGGCTTGTCGCACGTCCTGCCCGGCAGCGCGCTGGGCGCCGGGGAGCGTTCGGCGGCACCGGCGCTCGTCCCGGTCCTGTCCTATAGCGTGACCGCCGCCGGCGCCGACGCGACGACGCTCGTCCAGGCGCTTCGCGTGCTCGCCGACGAGGACCCGCTGCTGGGGGTCACATGGCACGAGCGGCTACAGGAGGTGCACGTCCAGTTGATGGGCGAGGTCCAACGGGAGGTGGTCGCGCGGCAGCTGGCCGACCGGTTCGGCTTGGATGCGGCGTTCGGCCCGGGAGGGATCCTGTACCGCGAGACCGTTTCCGCCCCCGTGCGCGGCGTGGGCCACTTCGAGCCGCTCCGCCACTATGCCGAGGCCCATCTGCTGGTCGAGCCAGCCGGGCGCGGCGCGGGCATCGTGGCGGGGACGCGTGCTTCCAAGGACGACCTCGACCGCAATTGGCAGCGCCTGATCCTCACGCATGTGATGGAGCGCGACCATCCGGGTGTGCTGACGGGCGCGCCGCTCGCCGACGTCCGCATCACGCTGCTGGGCGGTCGCGCCCATCTCAAGCATACGGAGGGCGGCGATTTTCGCCAGGCAACGTATCGCGCGATCCGCCAGGCGCTGATGGAGGCCCGCGCTCAGGGCGCTTGTGTGCTGTTGGAGCCGTGGTATCGATTCCGGTTGGTGGTTCCGGCGGACAAGGTGGGCCGGGCGCTGGCGGACCTGCAGCGGATGTGCGCGTCCTTCGAGCCCCCGGAGCTCGCGGGCGATCGCGCGCGCATCGAGGGGGAGGCGCCGGTATCCGAGATGGGATCCTATGCGCTCGAGGTGAGTTCCTATTCCGGTGGACGCGGCGGGTTGTATCTCGAATACGCTGGGTATCGCGCGTGCCACAACGCCGAGGAGGTCGTCGCGGCTACGGGATACGATCCCGTGTCGGACCTCCCCAACACGCCGGATTCCGTGTTCTGCAGCCATGGCGCGGGCTACAACGTGCCGTGGGACGAGGCGCCGGCGCACGCCCATGTCGAGATCGATCCGGATCGCCTGCGCCCGTGGCGCGAGGCGGATGCGAGCTTTTTCGCGGGATGAGGCCGTACGCGCCGCGACGATGACGAGGAGGTGGGCATGAAGCCCATTGCACATATCCAGACCGACCTGCCGCAGAAGTTCGGCATTCCGCGCAACAGCTTCCTGGCGCCGCATCTGCAGGGGCGCATCGTGTTCGAGCCGGAGTTCGCGCTGCCGGCTGCCGTGGCGGGTCTCGAGGAGTTCTCGCACCTCTGGTTGCTGTGGGAGTTCGAAAACGGCGCTCCGGGCGGGACGGCGGCCGATGTCGCGGTGGACGCGCGTCCTGATGCGGCGGGCCGGGGCGGTGACGGGGCGCCGAGGCGCGGGGTCGCGTCGCCGGCGGCGTCGGCTGGGCATGGCGAGGGTGCGCGGACGTGGTCGCCTACGGTGCGCCCGCCGCGTCTGGGCGGCGTGGAGCGGCGGGGCGTGTTTGCCACGCGCAGCCCGTTTCGGCCCAATCCGATAGGGTTGACCTGCGTGAAACTCGACCGCATCGAGTTTGGTGAAGCGGGTCCCGTGATCCACGTGCTTGCCGCCGACCTGCGCGATGGAACGCCGATCTACGACATCAAGCCCTACATTCCCTTTGCCGATTGCCATCCCGAGGCGACGGGCGGCTGGATCGAGGATGCGCCATGGCGCGAGCTCGAGGTCGCGTTTCCCGCCGCCTTGCAGTCACGCGTTTCCGCGGAGAAGCTGCCCGGTTTGGTCGAGGTGCTGCGCCAGGACCCGCGCCGTGCCGGCAGCAAGCACGAGCCGGCGCGCGTATACCACCTGGCGTACGCCGGCCTCGATGTGTCCTTCACGGTGGACGGCGACATGCTCCAGGTGGTCGACGTCGAACCCGCCTCAGGGCCTCAAAAGGAGGTTTCAGAAAAGTGCCTGTCCCTTTCTGAGGTTTCTTAAGGAAAAGGTGGAAGACGGGATGCGTCTTCCACCTTTCGATCGGTGAGCGATGTATCGATTGCCGATCTCTCGACCGCAGGCGTCCCTAGCGCTTCTTGCGCTTCAGCGCCGCGGCTGCTCCGAGAAGCCCGCTGGCGCCTAGGGCGAGGGGAGCGGCGAGCGCCGACAGGTCGCCGGTCTGCGGAATCGTGCCGGTGCTTCCGGACGGCTTGCTGCTCGTGCTTCCGTTGCCGCTGGTCGAGCCGCCGGTTCCGGGCTGCGGATCCGGCTCGGGCTCGGGCTCGGGCTTGGGATCCGGCTGCGGTTGCGGATCGGGATCCGGCTGCGGCTCAGGCTCCGGTTCGGGTTCGGGAGCGGGGATCTGCTCGAAGAGCGCTTCGACGATGACATCGCCCTTGGCGGCCTCTTCAGCGGACACCTCGACGGTCAGCGGTTGCTCGGGGTCGGCGACCTCGACCGCAGCGCCGCCCTTGGTGACGGATGCGATGCGATAGCCTTCATCGGGCGTTACGGTGAAGGTTGCCTTGCCGTCCTTGAGGGCGACGAAGCCGTCGGGGGAGATGGTGCCGCCCAGCCCCGCGCGGCCTACGGCGCCGAAGCTGGCGAGCCCGTCGGACTTCAGCGTGATGTCGAGCTTGTCCAGGCGAGGCGATTTCTCAGCCGGGCCGGTGAAGGCGAGCGTGGAGGTGCCGGGCTTCTTCACGGTGAAGGTGAACTCGACGGTCTTGTAAGCGTTTCCGTCGGTGTGCCCAGCGGTGTTCTCGCCCGCTTGGATGACGGGGTCGTCGGCGTTGGCGTCCGCCCAGACAACCTTGTTCGAGGACGAGCCGCTCATGTAGCGGAGCACGGCGCGGTAGGTGCCGGCACGCTCGGCGGTGAACGGAATAGAGACGGTATCCTTCTCGTTCACGGAGTTTACGAGCTTGCCCAGGCTGGCATCGGCGCGCTCCTGGACGACCATGGGCCATTCGCCATCGCCCGTGGGGTCGTTCTTCAGCTCGCCGAACTCGAACTCAATGGTCGAGGTCGCGCCCACGATGTTGGGGAACGCGAACGGGTCGGCCTTGGTGTACGCCTCGCGGATCTTTAGGACGGCCTGGGCGCTTTCGAGTCCCTTGATGGCGGCGAAGATGCTGTCGGCGCTCGGCGCCTGCTGGCTGGCGACGGCGCGCGCGGAGACCAGGGCCTTCTCGAAGGCGCTGACGGTCTGCGCGGTGTACTGGCCCGTGTTGGGTGCAGCCGCCTCGGCGGATGCGATGGCCTCCTGCAGCTTCTCGAGCGTGTAGTTGGTTTCGCGATCCTTGATGGTCACCGTGACGTCGTCGTTGGAGCCCAGGACCAGGTTGGCGGGGGACAGCGCCGACATGGTGACGGAGAACTGGGCGTTGCCCACGGTGCTCGATCCCTCGGAGCGCTTGGTGCGGACCGTGACGGTCTTGTAGTCCTCGCCATCGTTGAAGGTAGCCTTTTGCGAGGTGGTGTCGAAGTCGCCCTGGACCGCCGATCCGGGCTCGAAGTTCACCATGATCTCGGCGGTGCCGGAGGTGCCTCCGGTGCGCTTGATGCCGAGCTCGTAGGTGCTATCTTCGTCCATGGTGATCTGGGTCTCGGCGAAGCCGAGCATGCCGACGCCGTCGTTGTTCAGGACGGCCGCCGCGTCCAGTCCGACGGCCTTGTTGTTGCCGACGACTTCGACCTTGACCGTGTGGCGGCCCGCGGCGAGCGTATCGGAACTATAGAGGACCGCGCTGGTGGAGCGCTTGTCGGCGTACGTGTTGATGACGATGGGCTCTGATGCGTCGTCGATATAGATCTTAGCTTCGCCGTGGCCGGGGTCGAAGGTGCCCAGCAACAGGAACTTGGTTCCCTCGAAGGAGAACGACGCCGTCGCTCCTGCCTCCTTCGTCCACATGCTGGTGCCGTTGATGAAGTCGGCCTTCTTCTCCTGGTTCCAGGTGCCCGTGGTGGTCATGCCGCCTTCGCCGGTGTTGTCGATGGTCTGCATACCCTCGGGGATGGGCGTGGGCTTCTCGAAGGCTTTCGTCGTCTTGTAGACGCTGGCTTCGGAGATCTGCGCGATCTTGCCGTCGAGCGTGGTGAAGTCGATCTTCACGGCCGTGGAGGAGACGGTGGAGCCGCGCACCAGGCGCTTGGCGCCCACGGTGCCGCCCTTGCCGTATTCTGCCCAGTTGCCGTTCGCATCCTTGTAGGAGACGGTGAAGCTCTTGATGCGCTGGCCGTTTTGGATTGCCTCTTCGAAGGAGACGACGTTGAACGTGCGCGCCTCGGGGAATTCGATCAGCAGCGACTGGGTGCCCTGGGCGTCTTTGGCGCTCCAGTACGTGGCGTCGTCGCCGTCGAGGACTTTGCCGGGACCATAGGTCTTGTCATCGCCCCAAGCGCTGGTCGCCTTCGCGGTTGCCGCCGTGCGGCCCTCGTCTGCTCGGGTGAGGTCCTCATCGAAGCTCTGCTTGATATTGGAGCCGAGTTCGAGCGTGCGCTGCTTGATCTCCGCATCGACGGTGCCCTTATCGTTGGGCGGAACGTTGAGGAGCAGCGGCGCTCCGTGGCCCACGGAGTTGAAGTACATGTTGCTGAGGTCGTTGAGAGACTTGGGGGTCTTCTGATAATCGTGCCAGAACCAGCCGGCGGTGATGCGGGCATCGGCCTCGGGCATGACCCACTGCTCGCCGTCGGGGGCGCCCACGCTGACCTCGGCGCCGACGGTCGGGTCGTTCTTGATGTTCTTATCCCATGCGACCTCGGAAGAGCTGGGGGTCCAGTTCGGGTTCATCTTGACGCGGTTCCACGAGGTGTCGCCTGCGAGGCCGTGCTCGTTGCCGACCCAGCGAACCTCTGCCTGCTTGCCGCACTGGAAGAGGATGCAGTCCTCGCCCTGCAGGTCCTTGATGGTCTTCGCGAAGCGCACGAAGTCGTAATCCTGGGCGTCCGCGCCGGAACCCTTGGCGCCGTCCATCCAGACCTCGACGAACTTGCCGTTGTTTCCATACTTCTTGTTGCCCAGGATCTCGCGGAGCTGGCCGTCGTAGAAGTCGTTGTAGTTGTCCTTGTTACCATCCTTGTTCCCGTAGGTGGGCTCGTGGATGTCCCAGGGGGAGAGGTGCAGACCCATGTCCATGCCCTGCTCGGTGCAGGCGCGGGAAAGCTCGGCGAGGATGTCGATCTTGCTGGTGGTGCTGCCCATGTCGTAGTCGGTGGACGGGCTGTCCCAGATGCAGAAGCCGTCATGGTGCTTGGCGGTGACGATCAGGCGGGAGAAGCCAGCCTCCTTGATCATCTTGACGTAGCCGTCGGCATCGAAGGACTCGAGCCGGTTCATATATTCGGTAGCGGTGGGCACCTTGGTGCCATCGGGTTTGGTGGTGCCGTAGTCTTCGCCCCACTCCTTGCCGGAGAAGGTGTTCGGCCCGAAGTGGCAGAACGCGGCGAATTCTTCCTTCGCGTACTTGTACTGGCCGCTAGTGGGCTTGACGTCGTCTTGCTGCGGTTGGGCACTCGCGGTGCCGGTGAGGTTGTCGTCCGTCACCCAGGTTTCTCCGAACGCCGCTGCGGGCAAGGCGATCGAGCCGCAGAGGGAAGCCATGATGGCGAGCCGCACGAGGTTGCTATGTTGCATTTTCCTCCCATCGTCTGCTGCCGGAAACGCTGGCAGGTCCGGGTGCGCATCCGCTGGATTGAAATGACAGCTGGCGCACTCAATAAGACAATAGTTTGCGCGCAAGGGCATCGTGTCCGATCGGAGGTTCGGCGTACGCCTATATTTCGCACCCGAACGGTGGGTAGTTTCTCACTTCGCTGCATCGCGTAAAACAATGGTCTTATACGGGAGATATCAGCGCGAATAGAGAGAAAGAAGGCGGAGGGATCGTGCATGTCGCCGCATAGGGCGAGAACGGGGAATGAAGTGGCATTAATCGAGCACGAATCGTTCGCCATCGAGGTGGTCGAGGACGATAAGAAGCGCTCTTCGGACCTCCCCCTGCTCGTCGCCGGAGGGGAGGAGGGCGCTGCCTGTCCTCAAAAAGAATCGTAGTCGCGGGTTTGCCCGCCCCGCCCGCGTATACTTCACTATGGCGTCGCGTTCGAAGACGGCGTCCGCTATGGTTCGACTGCGCGCCGGCGATCAGGCGCGCTGCGCTTTGAGGAGGAGACAGGCATGGACAACGGATGCGAGGAGATCATTCAGTCGATCCGCGATATGCTGACCGGCAACTTCGACGTCGACGGCCGAACGATCATGACGGCGATGGGACGCTATCAGGATCACGAGCACGGCGAGGAGATCATGCGCGCGTGCGGCGAGATGCTCTTCGACGTCGTCCCGCAGGAGCTGAAGGACCAAGTCGAGCTCCTGATGGTGCAGGGTGAGGAGTCCGGCCCCCAGGTGCTCGAGCGGGCGCAGGCCTGCCTTGCCAAGGGCGACGCCGAGGGTGCCGTCGATGCCCTGCTTCCGCTGTGCGACCGCCTGTTCGAGGTGGGCGCCGGCGCGGTGTCGGATGACGGGCAGCCGTGCTACTTCGATTTGGAGAACATCGTCGAGCAGGTGCTGCTGGTCGATACGATGAAGCCCGAGCGGCCGCTCAAGCCCGCGTTGCTGCCGTTCGTGCGGGTCTACTCCCTGCTCGCGTACGCGCTGCATGAGGCGGGTCGCTACGAGGACGCCGTCATGTGGTTGCAGCGCGCGCTGGTATGGAACCCCGTGCAGCCGCACCTGTATTTCGAGATCGCCGAGGCTTTCAAGCGGATGGACCAGCTCGACCAGGCCGAGGCATGGATCGATAGGGCATATGTGCTGTGCGCCGGTCCCGCTGCGCTGGCCCGCTGGTATCGCGCCAAGGGCTTCTGCGCCGTCGAGCGCAAGGAGCTCGAGCTCGCTGCCGCCGAGTTCCTCTTCAGCACCGCGTTCGAGCAGTCGCCGGTCGTCGGCTCCGAACTCGAGTACATGAAGGCGACCTTCGACCGGGATCTCTCGGATATGGATCCTGCGGCCGTGGTGGAGACGCTGAAGGAGCGCAACGTTCCCATGGGCCCCAACGAGGCCGCGCTGCAGGCGCTCGCCACGTCGATCCAGATCGCGCGCGCGGACGACGACGTGCCGACGGCCCGCGAGTGCGCGATGCGCCTGTACGCCCTGACCGGCGACGAGACCGTGAAGACGCTGCTCGAGTCCCTCTCGGAGGAGTAGGAGCGCGTAGGCGCGAAGAGGCGTCCGTCGAGTTGAGGGGAGGTGCGCGAACGCGGTGAGCGGGTGCGCACCGACGGGCGCTAGCGTTGCGCCCCGACGCGGATGCGGCGATGGTGCTCCTGCGTCGCGCGGCGCGCTGCGGCCTGCCCCTCGATCGCCTGCTGCAGCTGGCGTTCGTAATAGGTGAGCCCTTCGTCGATCAGCGTGTAGTAGCCAAGCTCCGCCTCCGTGTAGAGCTTGAGCGCCGCATCGGGATTGGCATCGAGCCTGCCCTCGATGCCGGAAAGCAGGTAATCTGCTACATGATGCGCCGCTCGCGCAGACAGGGGCGTATCGCTTGCGCGAAGGTAGGCCTCGCGATACATCGTCCAGGCGGTGAAATCGCTTTTAGCGACGCCCTTGCCGCTGGCGTAGAGGTCGCCGAGCTTCCAGAACCCTTCGGGATTGCCTTCGGTGAGCGCGCCGAAGGCGAAGCATTCGTACGCGCGGGCGTAGTCGCGTTCCACGCCTCGGCCGTAGTAGTAGATGTAGCCCAGGTTGATGGCCGCCTGCGCGTTGCCGAGCTCCTTGCCCATCTCGTACAGCTCGATGGCGGCGGCATAATCCGCCGATGCCCCGTCACCTGCCGCGTCGTGGTATATGTTGCCCAGGTCGCAGCAGCATCCGCCGTCGCCGCATGCGACGCCATGTTCGTACAGGCGTATCATGAAGCCCCGCAGGTCGTCGTCGCGCATGATTCTCTCGATGCCGACGGGGTCGCTTCCGAGCGCGGCGCGCAGGGAGGGGAAGTCCTCGTCGAGTGCTGCATGGAATGCGAGGTTGAGCGTCCACCATAGCTCGCGGCCCATGTTCTTGCTGAGCGGCGAGGTCTCGTATTCGTCTGTGAAGACCCGTTCCCACCGGCTCGCTTCTTCGGGCGTGAATTTAGTGCACTTCATCTGTTCGCCTTTCACTCTCAAGGTCTGCGGCGGTACGTGGCACAACGCGTATCCGGTAATCGGTAGCCTACTCCACTCAATGGGAGTCTTATGTCCATCATGATGGACATAAGAGCCATATGTGTCATTTGGCTAACACATGTGACTATTTTAATTCAGGCTGCTTGGCATCGGTGCGAAGAATGTGTCTTATAATACGCAAAAATAATATGCAATATATAATCCTATGCATATAGAGATGTAGTATCTGGCACTCCGATATTGTTCGCCGCTGGCGAATCGAAAGGGGCTTCGCTGCCGTCCGGTGTCGCGTCCTTGCTATCATGGGGACTGCAAGAAGAAGTCGGGAGGGAAGCGGGGATGGCTTCAGCGTTCGAGCATTATCTGTACGTCTTGGAATGCGGGGACGGCAGCTTGTACACCGGCTATGCGACCGACGTCGCGGCTCGCCTTGAAGCGCATCGATCTGGTCGGGGAGCTCGCTATACGCGGTCCCATGCGCCCCTGCGCCTCGTCGCGCGGGCTCGGTTCTACAGCAAGGCGCGCGCGATGCGCGCGGAAGCGCTGTTCAAGCGATTGCCGCGCAGTCGGAAGGATGCCCTGCTGGTCAAGGCCGAAGACGAGCCGTTCGAAGTCGTCCTCGCGCGCGAGCTGCCCGGGTTCGGCGGCGAGGACGCCAGGGAGTTCGCGTGCAGGAGCCTCGCTTCCCAGGTCGATCCCGAGTACGGCGCGTTCATGGCGAGGTTGATACCGACGCTTCCGCGCAACCGCGTGGCGGGTGTGCGGACGCCGGCGCTGCGGGCGCTGGCGAAGGAGCTCGCGGGACGCGACGATGCGGAACTGTTCATGCGGGCGCTGCCGCATGCGGTGTTCGAGGAAAACCAGCTGCATGCGTTCCTGTTGGGGTTCGAACGAGATTACGACCGCGCGCTCGCAAGGTACGAGCGGTTCTTGCCGCATGTCGACAACTGGGCAACATGCGACCAGATACCGATGGGGGTTCTAGGGGGGAGGCCGCGGGAAACCCTGGGACATGTGGAGCGCTGGCTGGCGTCGGAATCGTGCTACGTCGTGCGCTTCGGCATCGGCGTCCTGATGCGGCTCTATCTCGATGAGCGGTTCGACCAGCGCCATCTCGCCCTGGTCGCCGCCGCGCGCCTGCCCGGCGCGCCGGATCGACCCCGGAGGGAATCTGAAGCGTACTACGTCGATATGATGCGCGCATGGTACTTCGCCGAGGCGCTGGTCCGTCAGCGGGAGGCGGCGCTGCCCTATATGGAGCGTCGCGATTCCGATGCCCCGCTAGATGAGTGGACGCGGCGCAAGGCGATCCAGAAAGCGCTGGAGAGCAGGCGCGTGGGCGCTGAGATGAAGGAGTATCTGCGCTCGTGCCGCTAGGGGCGCCGGGAATCGAGGGGAGCTATGGTGCGTCGCATCGAGGGACGTGCTTGCCTGGGCCAGGAGCGCTTCTGGTCGCGGGGCCCGTCCGGGCGCGGGGCGCCCTGGGGCCGTTCGGATTTGCTGGTCGCTCTGCTTTCTGCCTGGTATACACTATCGTGACGTAACAGGTGCTCGGCGGGGTTTCGGGCGCCGGAGAGATAGCATCCCGTGGTTGGGCGGGGATGCGCTGGAAGGGCGCCCGATGGTTCGAGCGGGCGCCGGGCGAGGAGGGGTCCGTCGTGAAGATCACCGTCGTTGCCGTGGGCAAGCTCAAGGAACGTTTCTGGTCGGATGCCTGCGCTGAATATGCGAAGCGCCTGCAGGCGTTCGCGACGGTGAAGCTGGTCGAGGTGCCCGATCGCGATCCTGCTAAATTCGGCGGCGAGGATGCCGCCCGCGCCCTCGAGGGCAAGGGCGTTTTGGCGGCGATTCCCGAGCGCTCGCATGTGATCTTGCTGGATATCGGCGGCACCGAGCGCTCGAGCGAGGAGATTGCCGGCCGTCTCGACGAACTCATGACCCGCGGGACGAGCAATATCACGTTCGTGATCGGCGGCTCGTGCGGCGTATCCGACGATGTGCGCGCCCGCGCGAACGAACGCCTGTCGTTCGGCCGCATCACGCTGCCGCACAACCTGGCGCGCGTGGTGCTGCTCGAGCAGGTGTACCGCGCGTTCAAGATCATGCGCGGCGAGCCATATCACAAGTAGGGGCCAGGGGTCGCTGCCCGCCGTACGATGCTTCTTTCGCTGTCCATTGTACGGTACTCCCGTTCGCCTCTTCCGATCTAGCATGGATGCATCGTCAGGAGAGGGAGGGAGCCATGAGCCCGTTTAAGCGTTACATTCATGTCGAGCGCCTTGATTCCGATGAGTGCGCCGGGCTGTTGGAGAACGACGGCGTCTATGTGACCGCAAAGGTGGACGGATCGAACGGCAGCGTCTGGTGGGACGGCGATACGCATCGCCTTGCCTGCGCATCGCGCAACAACGTGCTCGGTCTCGATGAGGACAACGCGGGATTCTGCGCCTGGTGCGCGGCGCCCAGCGATGAGCGCGATCGCTTGATGGCGTTTTGCGAACAGCATCCCCATCTGGTGGTGTTCGGCGAATGGATGGGGCAACGCGTCTTCACCGGCGCGTTCAAGGGCTATGATGCACGCGCCCTGGGCGCTCTTGTGATCTTCGACGTGTTCGACAGGAATCTCGACGAGTACCTGCCCGATGCATGCTGGCGTCCGATGCTGGCGGAGGTCGGGCTGGAGCGCTGGTTCGTCCGGGTGCTGGCGATCCTCGACCATCCAACGGTCGATGACGTGGCGCGCATCGGCAGGGAGAATGATTTCCTGCTCGAGGGGACGGGCATGGTCGGGGAGGGCGTCGTATGCAAGGCCCCCGGCTGGCGCAACGCATATGGTCGCCAGGCGTACGGTAAGATCGTGCTCGATGAGTTCAAGCACCAGCACAAGCCCGCGCGCGAGTCGATCGATGTGGAGCGCGAGATCGTGGATCAGTTTATGACCGATGCCGAGATGGCGAAGAGCGTGGCGAAGGTATGCGTCGCCTGCTCAGCGGATGCGTTCGATGCGACGAGCCGTAAGATGATGGGCATGTTGCAGAGCATGTGCTGGCGAGACCTGCTCGATGAATGCGCCAACTGGGTGAAGAAGTTCAAGAAGCCGACGGTGAATTTCGGGCAGCTCTCGGGCGCGTGCAATGCCCGCGTCGCAGACTACGTGAGCGAGCATTTCGGCTAACGTGGAGCGCGCGGTGCGGTGGTTGGCGGTTGCCGGTTTGAATGGGCCGGCAGCCTACCGTGTATTGCGGACGGGGTCGGAACGCTGCTCGTTAGTAGCTTATCGCGCGATACGACCTATTCGCAATGGGGCAAAGGGGCTGGATGCAAGATGTTGGAAATAACGGGAGCATATGAGACCGCCGTCGCGTTCGCGAGCGTTATCGAGGACGAGGCGATCGAGCAGGTGCGCGCGATGTGCGACCAGCCTTTCGCGCAGGGCGCCCATGTGCGCATCATGCCGGACGTTCACGCGGGAAAGGGTTGCACCATCGGCACCACGATGCGCGTGACCGATAAGATCGTGCCCAACATCGTGGGTGTCGATATCGGTTGCGGCATGTACGTGGTCGAGCTGGGCACCGATCCGGTCGATTTGGCCCGGCTCGATGACGCGTGCCATCACATCCCGTATGGCGCGCGCGTATGGGACGGTCGCAAGGAGAAGTTCGATCTCGAGCGGCTGCGCGCCTATCGCCATCTCAAGGATGCGAGACGCATCCATAGGAGTTTGGGAACGCTGGGCGGCGGAAATCATTTCATCGAGGTGGACGTCTCGTCGAACGGCGTGCAGTACCTGGTCATCCACAGCGGTAGCCGCAATCTGGGAACGCAAATCGCTACTTACTACCAGCGTCTTGCAATCGAGCTGCATCAGGGCAAGGAGGAGTACTTCGAGCGCAGGGACGCGCTTATCGCCGAGTATAAGGCTCAAGGACGGCGTTCCGAGATCCACGAAGCGCTGAAAGAGCTGGCATGGAGCGCTCACGAGCCCGATGCCCCGGAGGACCTCTGCTGGCTCTACGGTTCGTATATGGACGATTACCTGCATGATGTCGCGGTGTGCCAGGCATATGCCGCGCGCAACCGAGAGGTGATAGCAGAGATCATCCTTGCAGGCTTGGGGCGCGAGGCGCTCGGCGCGTTCCACACCGTCCACAATTACATCGATGTGGACGAGATGGTGCTGCGCAAGGGCGCGATCGCCGCGCATGCCGGCGAGTTGGTGCTCATTCCCATCAACATGCGCGACGGTAGCATTCTGGCGCGCGGCAAGGGCAACGCCGAGTGGAACGAGAGCGCGCCTCATGGTGCGGGGCGGTTGATGTCGCGTACCGATGCGCGCGAGCGACTGAGCGTGTCGGAATTCGCACGCCAGATGAAGGGCGTCTACACCACCTGCGTGGGTGAGCGCACGCTCGACGAGGCTCCCATGGCGTACAAATCGATCGACGACATCCTGGGTAACCTGGACGAGACGGTCGAGGTCGTCGACATCCTCAAGCCCGCGTTCAACTTCAAGGCCATGTAGTACGAGATTTGATAAGGTGTCCGCGGGACAGTGGTTTTCCGGCGTGCTGCGTCGGTGATTTCACCGCTGAGGCCTTGCGCTGTTCAGCATGAAGCCCAGAGCGTTCGAAGCGAGCTCAACGGCTCCGGGCGCTCTAGCCCCTTTGCTTGTTTAAAATGGCATGGTGCATGAGTTGCTGGATTTATATGGGACCTTTCGCTTGGATAGCCGGATTGGGTTTAGCTGCGGCCGGCAGCAAGGAATTGTTTCCTAAGATCATTTAGCAACGGGCCGCCGCTTATCCTCCAGAAATCCCATCCGTTTCGGGAGCTGCTTTGAAAGCCATGGAGTTTCAAAGCGCGACCTGCGGCTTTGGAGGGCGATGCGAACTCTTCTCCATTTTCGAGTCTAATGTGTCCCGATTCCGTAATGGTTGCAGTGGTTTCAAGCTTGGAGGAGCTGTAGGTAAGCACTGTTCCGGCTTGAACGAGACCTCGCTTCAGCAGCATCGGGAGGGTTACTTTAGATTTTTGAGTCTTCTCTTCCTTACTAGTTGAACTTGCGTGTGCGATCGCCGTTTTTCCGGCCTCGCTCAGATACGGCCATCGTTTGAGTGCCTTTTTGGCCAATAGACGAGCACGCTCTTCTATGAGTTCGGGTGTCCATATGTCTGCGCTTTGGATGGTTTTAGAAATCACCAGGCACTCTGTGTCGTAGCCGCCTACGATGCGTTCTTTCTTCTCTTTAAACGATCCATCCGAGAGTTCGGCGTTGTAGGCTGTCAGCGTGAGATTGCCCAAGTTGTTGCAGATGCTTTCAAAGGCGTCAAGTTGCTCGTTGTCGAGAACGGCGAGCCATTCTTCATGGGCGCGTGCGTTTTGGGGCATGACGTGTTCTATGGTGTACGCCTTGGAATCAAGTGTCCACGTGTCCTTGGGGTGGTACGTTCGTTCGAGCTCCTTGAGTAGGTAGAAGCATCGGCGGAAATGATATGCATCACGTGTGAGCAGGGCGTTTTCGAATTCGCGATCGCTGGGGAACCTTCGACTACTTCCGTCTTCTGCAAGCAGGCATTGTTCAAATACAACCCTGTATTCGATGTTTTCATTTCGGGCACGGTGGAGTTTGCTGATGAGTGTAAGGAAGAACTTGTTAAGGGAGTTGGTGGGTGCGTCAACTACGGCGCGCCGAAGGATGTAGCTTTCAAGCAGTTCAACCATGGCGATAAAGTCTTCAGTGGCAAATGCACCTCGGGCATGGTCGTCGTAGAGGCATAGCAGCACGGGATTAACAACGCCTGCATTGAGTTGCGCGATGTTGTCCAAGGCTCGTTTGAGGCGCGGTTCATTTTCCATGCCCATCGTGATGTTGGCGTAATAGCGGGCGAAATCCTCCATTTGCTGCAAAAGCTCTACGATGCGTAGCTCTTTGTCGTATCCATTGTCGATGACATGCCGCTTGAAGAGGGGATAGACCGTGCGACGCGTTAATGGTTCGGGCGCATAGAGAACGGTGAGGTAGTTTCGAACGAATTCGTCGAATATCTTGTCGTATGAGTCCTTACCGAGTGCGAGCTCGATTTTACGCCAATGGTGTAAATACATGTGGTTTTGTTGCTCTCGCTCGAGCCCCATGAGGACGTAGTTGCGGATGAGGTCGGCCGAGGACAGGTCTTTACCGGTTGAGTTCATGCTTTCAAAGATGAGCTGCGGATTGTCCTTTCCTGCATCAAGTGAGATCGAGACGACGTCTAGACGTTGTATGCCGCTCCAGACAAGTTCGGGGTCGGCCATGTTCTCAAGGCGCTGATAGAAGAACTCATAATTGGCAACAATTCGCTCGTTGGCGGCGGGGATTGCAAGGTCATCATGCTCAACGGCGTCAATCAGGGCGCGAAAGACGTCCTTGTCTCCCTGGGAGAGCGTGAGACGGTAATGGTCCTCTCCATGTTTGAAGGGGCTTACCAGGTAGTTGGATCCAATTATTTCTGCTTGGCTAAAGGTCCATTTCGCTTGATGGTGATTGCGGGCAAAGCTTGCGAGGGCAGCGAGCAGGAGCGAGACCGTGGTCATGCGCTGCTGTCCATCGATGATAAGCGACGTTGCTATACCCGCGGGGTTGAAGCAGCCATCCATGACGTACACGACCGAGCCTGTGAAGTGGCGGAGGTCTGGTCGCCGTCCTATGGTAAGAATATCCTGCCAGAGCTGTTCGCATTGCTCTTCATCCCATGAGTACGGCCGCTGATAGACGGGAATTTCATAGCGGGTTGATGGATTAGCGAGTAAGCTGAGCAGCGATGCCGGTGCGGCGTTCATGGTCATGGAGTGCCTCGCAATAAATCGGTTGCATGGTGCTACTAAGCAGTGTAGGAGGCCGCTTCGAGCTAGCGTGCGTCTGTTCGGTGTGCGGGGTGCATCATCGGCACGAAATCATCGGTCCAAATTCATCGTAATCGATGCCGGCAATTTTCAATAGTTCGGCGAATTGTTCGGCGACTGGCAGGAGTTCTGGATCCCATGCACACCATTGCTCGATGGGGTCCGTTCCAGGGAAGTCGAATGTATAGGAGAAGCCATCGAGTCCGCATACTTTCTTTGCTCGAGAGAGGAGCCGTTTTGCGCTGCCATCTAAAAAGACGGTGACATCTTGTGCATGCACCGATGCATGTCCTGTTTGCATGGGCATATCGAACGCCGCCAGGGCTTCGTCGTAGGCGAGCAGCTCGTTTACGGTCATGTGCTCGCGAATAACTCCGAGTGGTTTCGCTACAGCGGCAGCTGCCGCCACCCGTTGCATAAACGGTGGCAATATGAACCAATCGAGTACAAGAGAGCCCGTATCGAGACGGCTGAGGATGAGCTTGTACGTCTTTCGCCTCAGGTTTTCTGCCGATGCAATGGTTACGATTCTTTCGGCAGAGGGGGTCTGTTCGTTTGTTTGATTCAATTTAGGCATTTAGGCCCCTTCCTATTCTTCGCCGGCGCGGATGCGGCGATGGTGCTCCCGCACGGCGATGCGCGCAGCCTGCTGGCCCTCGATTGCCTGCTCGAGCTGGCGGCTGTAGTAGGTGAGGCCGTCGTCGATGAGCGTGTAGTAGCCGAGCTCGGCTTCGGTGTATAGCGAGAGCGCGGCTTCGGGGTTGGGTTCGAGTTTGCCCTTGATGCCGTGCAGGAGGTAGTTTGCCATGTGGTGCGCTGCGCGCGCCGTGAGGGGCGGCTCGCCGGCATGCTTGTACGCGTTGACGTACATGCGCCAGGCGGTGAACTCGCTTTTGCGCACGCCCTTGCCGCTGGCGTAGAGGTCACCGAGCTTCCAGTAGCCCTCGGGGTTATTCGCCATAAGGGCGCCGAAGGCATAGCATTCGTACGCGCGGGCGTAATCGCGATTCGTGCCGCGACCGTAGTAGTACATGTAACCGAGGTTGATGGCCGACTGTGCATCCCCACGCGTCTTGCCGAGCTCGTAGAGATCGATAGCGATGGCGTAGTCTTCGGGAGACCCGTCGTTCGGCGCGTCGTGGTAGAAGTTCGCAAGGTTGCAGCAGCAGCCGGCGTGCCCGCATGCCACACCGTGTTCGTACATGCGCATGATGAATTCGCGCAGCAGGGAATCGTCCTTAAGGCGTTCGTATGCCGGCGGGTTGTCGAAGAAGCTTTCGCACATCTCGTCGAAATCTTCTTCTATGGCGTTGACGAAGGCCAGGTAGAGGGTCTTCCACTCGTGGACGACGATGCGGTCGTGCAGGGGCGAGGTGTCATAGGAGTCTGCGATGAGCTCGCTCCAGCGGTCGATCTCTTGCGCGGTAAGCTTCTTGCATTCCATGATGTCTCCTTCCGTTGCGTTTGCCCGCGTGGACGCCGAGGCGGGCAAGCCGACTTTGCTTGCAGTGTACCCCCGTATGTCGAGCTTGCTGTCCATCGAGGTGGACGGGTGAAGGGGCGCCCCGGCGCGGGATGGGTTCGTAGGAGATGCGGGCCTTTGCCCGGTACGGGGAGAGCGGGTAGGGGAGGGTATTATGAAGATCACCGTTGTCGCCGTGGGCAAGCTCGAGGAGCGCTTTTGGGTGGATGCGTGCGCGGAGTACGCCAAGCGCCTCGATAGACTGATGACGCGCGGGGCGAGCAACATCACGTTTATTGTCGGAGGATCGTGCGGCGTATCGCAGGACGTGCACGTCCGCGCCGACGAGCGCCTGCCGTTCGGGCGCATCACGCTGTCGTATAACCTCGCGCGCGTGGTGCTGCTCGAGCAGGTCTACCGTGCCTTCAAGATCCTGCACGGCGAGCCGTATCATAAGTAGTGCGAAGCCCGGTAGGGGTTGAAAAAGAATCGTTGAGAGTTTCTATCTTGCTGGATGGATGCAGGGTGTCCACTTTGATGGACTTTGAGCATTGTTGATGCGGATAAACTTGTACCTGTATGGGTGGGCTGGTTGGATCTTGGGCCGTACAGGGCTATGGGTGGTGCCTGTTTGGCTGAGGCATATACTGTTCTATTAATGTGCCAAAAGGGGTGATGATATGGAGAGCCAGGTGTCGGATGTGAGTGATCGGAAGCGCGTAGGCCTTCTGTTCAAGTTTTTGGAAAGCTATGCCAAGGCAAGGCAGGCAGTTGCGTTAAATGTGAGCGCGCATGAAGTATTCATGTCCTTTCCCCCGCCAGAAGGGGACAATGAATGGATAGCATATAGCTTCCAAGATTCATCTGCGCATCCAGCCCCGATGCTGCAAGTGCGCAAACCCGACTTCAAGCGCTGTCCAGAGCCTGATGCTGAACTGCTTGAATGGCTGGCAGATGGTTGGGATGATTATCATCTTGAGGTCAAGCTTTGCTGCCCAGAAGAAGCAATTCAATTCTACAAGGCTGAGGACCAGCCCGTTCCCGATCCGCTGACGTGCCTTGAGCTATATCCTGAGACAAAAGAGTTATATGAAATATGGATTGAGGCTCGCGGGGCGTGGCGCGAGGAGCAGGTTCGCGCAGAGAAGGCGACCGATTTATTTACCACGCTTTTTGAAATCGCCACAACGTTGCGGCGAGATGGCGAGACCATGGAGCTGATGGCAGCATCGATGTTCTTTAGAAGGAAGGGTGAGAGCCAGGTCGATCACCCAGTTTTCCTGAAGCGCGCTGCTGTCAAATTTGATACAGATGAAGACGTCCTTTCTGTTGTGGACACGGATGCCCCGCCATATCTATACGAAGATCTATTTACTGATTTAGACGGCATCGAGGCCACCGCGCTAAAGGATACGATGTCTGATTTGCAAAATGGCTGCTGGCATCCATTTGATCGGGATGTCATGCCCTTCCTTGCACGCCGTTTTATCCGTTGCCTTTCTTCACGGGGCCAGTATTACGAATCCGCGCATGATGCCGTTGGGCAGGATACGGAATATATCCTCTATCAGCGGTACGGGCTTGTTCTTATGAAAAAGCCTACTGGAGCTGTGCAGGCAATCAGACGATCGCTTGAAGCCCTTGAAATGGGTCTCGAGATACCGAATCACCTGCTTGAGCTCGTCGGCGCCAAACGCGATCGTGAGTTACCTGCGCTTGAATCCGAGATGAGTATCGAACGTCGTTTGGCTGCAACAGATGGTGAAGACCCGGATATCTTGCTTGCGAAAGCGGCTAATCGGGAGCAGCTGGAGATTGCACGCCTAATCGAGCAAACCGATGCCGTTTTGGTGCAGGGGCCTCCTGGTACGGGTAAAACACACACTATTGCGAACCTAATTGGCCATTTTCTCTCTCAGGGCAAGCGCGTGTTAATTACGAGCTCTAAGGATAAGGCCCTGACGGTTCTGAAAGAAAAGCTACCGACAGAAGTCAGCGCTTTATGCGTTGCCGTGCTCGGTGATTCTAATGCGGATTTGGAACGTTCGGTTGATGCTATCGTCGACAAGCAGGCAAGTACATCATTGAGCGCGCTTCATCGCTCGATTAGGCAACTCCAGACACAAAGAGAGGCGATTATTGCGGAGTTGTCGCATAAACGCCATCAAATGTTTGAGGCACGAAGGGATGAGGCGGGAGCCCTGGTAATCGATGGGGTGAAGTGTTCTACGATCGAGGTGGCTCAGCGCGTTGCTGATTTACGCGCGGAGGGCATGGATAGGGTGATGCCTGGTCCGGTATCCGGGGATGCCCCCTTTCCGTATTCAGAAGCGGAGCTTGCCGACCTGTACGGTGCTAACGCTCGCTTGAGCACGGAAGACGAAGAGGTGCTTGGAGGGCTTGCCGGAGAGTGGGATAGCTGGTATCTGCCAGAGCCCCATGCATTTCGAAGTATTGCGCTCGAGGCGCGCCGTCTGATATCCATAATCGAAGAGAACTGTAAAGCGGCTGGCTGGGATATCGTTGAAATCGAATCAGGCAATGCTGTTCGAACTCCGTGGGGGGCACTCTGCCTACCGTTGCAATTGACGGTTGATCGGGCTAAGGATATCCAGAACGAGTTTAGGAAGCTCGTTCTTGAACAAGAATGGATGGTTGCCGCTGCTGCAGATGGTATGCGAGGCCCTGAATATATACGGCCTTGGAACAAACTCTGCGAGATGTCTGGAGAGGCGTACGAACTGGCGGCGTCATATCACGAGAAATCGTTTGGTCATGTTGTGTCTTTGGGTGGTAGGACCGACTATGCCGCCATCGTCTCAGAATCGGAAAAGCAGAAGGATTTGCTCCAGAAAGGTAAGTTCGCAGCGTTTGTTTCCAGCTTGTTTGGCGGTGGATCGGATGAGCTGTTGCAACGGGTAACGGTGGATGGCGAAAAACCGTCTACTGTCGAACAGCTGCAGTTGGTTGAGCAACTCGCCGAGCTTGAGGAGTGCCGAGCGCACTGTGCCGCGGTATGGGATCAGCTAATATCTGCAAATGGCGGTCCGAAGTTCGCTGAGCTTTCTATCGATCATCCTGAGCGCATCGCGAAGAAATGGCGGGGCGACATCGAGCGATCTGTTTCATGGAAAGAGAATGCGAAGGTTTTTGTCGCCCGCTCTTTAAGCGAGTTGGAGCTACCTTCAGATGTTCTGCCCAAGCCTGATGAAAAGGAAGATGAAACGAGCGCCATTCGATCCCTTTCCGCTTATATAGCGGGGACATTTGACGCCCTGTTGGATGTTCTTATCGCTATGCGTCATTTGGATGCACTCGATGCAGAGCGCGATGTAGCGGCGATTTCGATCGCGGGGGTTCGGGGCGTCTGCAGGGAAATGGAGGAAATGCACGATAGCCTTATGACATACGGCGATGAGGTGTATGAGGCTTCGTATTCCTGGCTGCTGGCCATGAAAGACCTGGCTGGAATCTTAAAAAAGCGCAATTCCCTGCTGTCTCGTATTGAGGAATGCGCGCCCGCCTGGGCTGCGGCAGTCCGTGCGAAGGTGCCTCCGCATGATACATCTATTCCACCATCATGTATGGTTGACGCCTGGAAATATGGCCATGAGGTGGCATTTTTAGAGAGAGTCCAACATGAGGATGCGGATAGTATCCAGCGCTCGGTTATCGAGCTTAGCGAGCAGTACCGTCGGACTACTGCCAAGCTTGCAGCGAATAAGGCCTGGTATGCCATGATTGAACGGAATCAGGGTGATATCCGTCTTAACCAGGCTCTTAATGGCTGGAAGGCCAATATGCGCAAAATCGGTAAAGGAACCGGTAAATACGCAGCTGCCCGCATGGTGGAAGCTCGACGGCAGATGGCTGAGTGTCAGGGGGCGGTGCCGGCATGGATTATGCCCATGTCTCGAGCCATGAGCATGCTGAATCCAATGGAAAACCAGTTCGATGTATTGATTATCGACGAGGCGAGCCAGGCTGACATCACCGCTCTGCCTCTGTTGACTCTTGCGAAAAAGCTCGTCGTCGTCGGAGATGATGAGCAGGTGAATCCTGTCGATATTGGCATGAAGACGGAGATCCGTAACGCTTTGGCAGAGATTACGATCGACGGTGTTATTCCTAATGCTGGATTATATGGACCGGGATGCTCGCTGTATGACCTTATGGGCACGACGCTTCCTCGCCTTATGCTAAGGGAGCATTTTCGTTGTGTCCCTGATATTATCGGTTTCTCTGATTCCCTTTCGTACGATAATAAAATAAAGCGCCTGCGCGATGCAGGTTCTTCTGAGCTGGTTCCAGCTCTGGTGGAATATCATGTTGCAGACGGGCATCGCGCTGTAAATGGCAAGCGAAATGAAAAAGAGGCCGTCTCTGTTGTCGATATCATTGAAGCATGTCTCGCTCAGCCTGAATACAAAAACAAAACATTCGGTGTTATTACGATGCTGAGCGGCGAGCAGGATAAGCTCGTTGAGAAAAAGCTGCTCGAGCGGTTTGATATGGGCACCGTGGAGAAACATCGCATCCTATGTGGTACCGCAGCAAATTTCCAGGGCGATGAACGTGACGTCATCATATTGAGCTTGGTAGACAGCAGTGGGCGGGAAGGACCGCTGACGCTCCATGCGGAGGGAAAGGATAACGAGCGGAAGAAGCGGTACAACGTTGCGGTCAGTCGCGCCAAGGATCAGCTATGGGTTGTCCACTCCCTTGATCCTGAGCATGATTTGAAGTCGAATGATTTGCGGCGACGTCTTATTGAATATGTCCGCAATCCGTTGACGGCGGAAGCGGCTGAGAAAGAGTCCGCAGAGCTGGCTGATTCTCCCTTTGAAAAGGAGGTTGCCGCAGCGTTACGGCTCAAGGGATATCGCATACAGCAGCAATATCATGTTGGGTCATATCGCATCGACATCGCGTTGATTCAGGATGAAACGAGAATTGCAATCGAATGCGATGGCGAGCGCTGGGATTCGAGCGACGAGCAGATTCTGGGCGACATGGAGCGCCAAGCGATTCTCGAGCGGATGGGTTGGCGGTTCATCCGTATTCGAGGAAGTCGGTATTACAGTGACAAGCAGGGGACGCTGGAAGCTGTATTCGCCATGCTTGAAGGTATGGGCATCGCGACATCCACCATACAGGGTGCTGCTACGGAATCTTCGGATCTGCTTCGCCGCGTCCTCGGTGAAATCGATAGCATCCAACGGGGTCGTTCAGGCAATGAGTCCAGCGATGCATTAAGGGGCACACGGGAGCGGCGTGAGACAATAGTCACCGCGCTGTCGACGGAAGCGTCCGAATCGCCTCACGACTCGCCTGCGAAGGCGAGGTTGGGCCGTGAATCAGCGCGGGTTTCCGAATCTAAGCGAGGCGCCGGTGCGCCTGTGGGCATCTCCTCGAGGACTCCTGCTGGAAGAGCGCCTTCCGTTCCGAAAGCTGTACCCGCGGTTCGGAAAGAGTCGGCGGTGGCGGAACGTAGATCGGCGAAAGCCGCCACGAGTTCGACCACTGAGAACGTTACCGATGCAGGCAATGTGATCCGTCGCGTAGCCGCCGAACTGGAAGCGGATTGTATTCCGGTGGAAAACGGGGAGTTTCTTGTGGTGTGTGGCCTTGAGGGCCGGCAGAGTATAGAGGATGCTGCTTCGGCGATTGGCTATAGGTCAGACTACAGGGCGGAAGGCTGCGGGGAGACGCGTGGCCGTTCATGCTGGAGCCTGTTCCCCATAGCTGGTTCTGCCCGCGCATTTAGCAAGGAGGTTCTGGGCAAAGTACGCTGCGAGGTCCCCGATCCCATTGTTGCTCAATTGAAGGCGGCGGGTGTTGAGTACTATGACAAGCGTGGCAAGCAGGGCCTTCTATGGGTTGTGGATGCGTATGGTGTGGACAAGGTGATCGATGCCATCAATCGCAGCATGGGTGTCCGATTCGGTTATAGGGAGGAGGGCGGAAGGGCTACCCGTGGTAGGGCCGCATGGTATCTAAACGGAAAGGAAAAGCCCATCCAATTGGCGTCTGATAAGTTGGCTGCGGTTCAATCGAGGCATGTGCCGCAAAAGTCGTCTTCTGTTCAGGGGGCAAGGCGCGGCTATTCCCTGGCCAAGCCGTTGCGCGTGGAGTACGAACGCCTTGATCTGCAAGAAATCCCGCTATCTAGCTCTGCTTCGTATGCAGGGGAGAGCGTACGAAGATCAATTGCATCTCGTATGGAGAGGATTATTGAATGCGAGGCGCCGATAGAACGGGATTATCTGTTTAGTCGCGTCCGCGATGGGTTTGGCCTTAAGCGCAGCGGAATAGATATCCAAAACGTAAATAATTCAGTCCTTAACGGTGTTCCGCATAAAGAAACGCTCTTCAACGGTAAGACGTTTCTTTGGCGTGAGGGGGACGATCCGGCTGAATGGCCTGCATTCCGACCGAATGGAGCGGATAACGGTGGGGCAAACCGCAGCATTGAGCAAATCGCACCCGAGGAGATCGTTGCGGCCGCGCGCTACGTTCTTCAGGCAACCCCATCAGGATTGTCGAAAGACGCTCTTGTTGCCATGGTGAGGCGCCAATTTGGCTTCCAGCGTGCGGGCCGAACGATTAGAGAGACGATTGAACTTGCGTTAGGAGACGCTGTTGCCTCTGGTGCGATTGACCAGAGAGGGAGTTGTTTTTATCTGCCGTAATGACGATTGCGTCGGTGTTCATGCCGCTGCGGCAGTAGGCGAGGATGAGCTGGTCGGTGTCGGGCAGCGCACACGCGGCGTCCTCGGTGATCGAGTCGCGGGGTAGCAGCACGGCGCTGGGGATGCGTCTCTCGTCGTGCTCGGCTTGCGTGCGAACGTCGAGGATCACGTAGCCGTCCTCGGTATCCATGATCTGCTTGGCGCGCTCGGCATCGACCTGCTCGTAGGTTGCGGTTGATGAACGCGCAAAAGCGCCGCTTATTCGCGCCGCCTGACTCCGTCCGTCCCAAATCCAGGGGGCTTTGACGGTGCGTCGTGCCCGACCCGCTTGAGAGGAGTAGACTCGGTAGTGATGCATTGCGCGGACGATGGGTTCGCGAACAGCTGGAAAGGAGTATACGCATATGACGAAGATCGCTGTTTTGGGTGGCGGTAACGGGGCGCACGCTGCGGCGGCCGACCTCGCGCTGAGGGGCTTTGCGGTCAACATATATGAGGACGAGCGGTTCGCCCCCAACATGCAGCAGGTGTTCGACACCAAGAAGATCGAGCTTTCGGGCGCCGCGGGCGCCGGTACCGCCGAGCTTGCCATGGTCACGAGCGATCTTGCGGCGGCCATCGAGGGCGTGCGCATCATCCTGGTCGCGGTGCCCGCCTTCGCGCATGCCGCATATGCCGAGAAGCTCGCCGAGGTCGTTGTTCCCGGCCAGATTGTGCTCGTGCTGCCGGGCACCTTCGGTTCGCTCATGTTCTGGAAGGCGTTTAAGGAGCGCGGTGTCGAGGATGTCTGCGTGGCGGAGACCCATACGCTGCCGTATGCCACCCGCCTGCTCGGGCCCGCGAAGTCGCTCGTTATGAGCCGCTTCGACCCGCTGAAGGTCGGCGTCATGCCCGCCTTCCGCACCGACGAGGTCATCGCGGCGCTCGACGGCGTCTTCCCTGGCATCGAGGCGGTCGAGAGCGTCGTCGCGTGCGGCCTGTCCAGCCTGAACCCCATCATCCACGTTCCGGGTTGCATCCTGAACGCCGGCCGCATCGAGTACGCCGAGGGCGATTTCCACTTCTACACCGAGGGCTTCACCGACTGCGTCGCGCGCCTGACCGAGGCAATCGACGCCGAGCGCATCGCGCTGCTCGATGCCATGGGCTACGAGTCCGATATCGCGGCGCACGGTATCGGCGGAGCGGTCGAGACCGACTCCATCAAGGAGGCGATCGCCGGCGATCCCAACTTCGCCAAGATCACCGGCCCGGCGAACCTTAAGAACCGCTACTACTCCGAGGATATCCCCTATGGCATCGCGACGTGGGCCAAGCTCGCCCGCCTCATCGGTGTGCCCACGCCCGTGATGGACTCGCTGGTGAGCCTGGGCGGCGTGCTGCTCGAGAGCGATTGCTGGGAGGGAGGCCGCTCCATGGCGGAGCTCGGCATCGACGGTATGGATCTCGAGGCACTGCGTTCCTACCTGATCGAGGGATAGCGAGAAACCGGACGCGCCGGCATGGCGCGCCATGAAAAATGCCCCGCGGCTCTGATGAACTGCACCCCGAAACTTGGACGCGATAAATCATAACCGCTAGGCGGCCTCCC
>URKM01000009.1 GCA_900548365.1 uncultured Collinsella sp.
TGCTGCGGCCAGCCCTGCGTGGCGAAGGTCCACAGCTGGGAGCTGAACCAGGTGTCGAGCACGTTCTCGTCCTGGTGGATATGGGTGCCGCCGCACTTGGGGCAGACGGTGACGTCCTCCATGCAGGCGTCCTCCCAGCCGCACTCCTCGCAGTAGAACACGGGGATGCGATGGCCCCACCACAGCTGGCGGGAGATGCACCAGTCTTTCAGGTTCTCCATCCAGGTGGTGTAGGTATCGGTCCAGCGGGCCGGGTGGAAGGTCACGCGGCCGTCGCGCACGGCGTCGAGCGCGGGGCCTTTCAACTTGTCGACGGCGACGAACCACTGCTCGGAGAGCCAGGGCTCGAGCGTCTGGTCGCAGCGGTAGCAGTGCATGACGGAGTGCTTGTGATCGTCGATATGGTCGAGCAGGCCGTGTTCCTCGAACCATGCGAGCACGGCCTCGCGGCACTCGTCGCGGGTCATGCCGGTGAAACGCCCATAACCCTCGACGACGACGGCGTGCTCGTCGAAGATGTTGATCTTCTCAAGACCATGGGCCTCGCCCATCGCGTAGTCGTTGGGGTCGTGCGCCGGGGTGACCTTGACGAAGCCGGAGCCGAAGTCGGGGTCGACGTGCCAATCGTCGAAGATCGGGATCTCGCGGTCGACGATGGGCAGCTTGACCGTCTTGCCCACGAACGCGGCCTTCTCGGGGTCCTTGCTCGACACGGCGATGCCCGTGTCGCCGAGCATGGTCTCGGGGCGCGTGGTGGCCACGACGATGTACTCCTGGCCGTTGACGGGCTCGGTGAGCGGATAGCGGAGATGCCACAGGTGGCCGTCCTCCTCCTTGTACTCCGCCTCGTCGTCGGAGATGGCGGTGGTGCAGTCGGGGCACCAGTTGACGATGCGCTTGCCGCGGTAGATCAGACCATCATGGTACCAATCGCAGAAGACGCAGCGCACGGCCTCGGCGTATCCATCGTCCATGGTGAAGCGCTCGGCCTCGAAGTCGACGGAACATCCCATGCGCTTGATCTGCTCGACGATGGTGCCGCCGTACTCGTGCGTCCAGTCCCAGCAGGCGTCGAGGAACTTCTCGCGGCCGATCTCCAGGCGGGAGATGCCCTCCTCTTTAAGCTTCTTGTCGACCTTGGTCTGCGTGGCGATGCCGGCGTGGTCGGTACCCAGGATCCAGCGGGTCGAGCGGCCGCGCATGCGCGCCATGCGGACGATGGCGTCCTGGATGGAATCGTCGGTGGCGTGGCCCATATGAAGGATGCCGGTGACGTTGGGCGGTGGGATGGTGACGGTGCAGTCGCCAACGCCGGGGCGGCGCTTGTAGTAGCCGCCATCGAGCCACTTCTGCAGGATCGCGGGCTCGTTGACCGCCGGGTCATAGGTCTTGGGCATCTCTTCCATACGGATTTCCTTCCTCCGAGGCGAACGTCGCAACAGGTGCGTGTGCCTGGCCGGGGCCGATGCGCGCAAGCGCGACCGAAAAGCCCGGCCCAGCGCAGAGGCAGCAGAATGCAAACGAAACAACGCTCAGCTCGGGTGGTACTGCATCGCCTCATAACTGGTCGATAGGATAGCACACCTATAGGATTGTTATCCTGTCACCCGGCAATGAACACGAGGGGCGAAATCCGCGAACCAAACGGATCCGACAACGGCGGCAAGCTGGAAGCGACGCGCCGCCGTCCCTGCGAAGCCCTAGCGAGACCGGACGGCACGCGTCAGTCCGCGTCGAAATAAACAGCCCGCCCGCGGAAATGACGCGGACGGGCCGTGATGTCGATACACGTTGGCAATGCCTGCAGGTGAACGCGCTAGTCCAGATCGAGCGCGTGCCCCTCGGCTGCATCCGCCAAATACACGCGGCGCGGCTGTTCCTCGCCCCGTGCAGCTGCGGCGGTGACGATGACCTTCGCGACGTTCTCCTCGCTTGGAAGATCGAACATCGTCTGCTGCAAAAGATCCTCGCAGATCGATCGCAGGCCGCGTGCGCCCGTCTTGCGATCGAGCGCCTTATGGGCGATCTCGTGCAGCGCCTCGGCCTCGAACTCGAGCTCGCAGCCCTCCAGCTGGAACATGCGGCGATACTGCTTGGTGATCGCGTTGCGCGGACCGGTGAGGATCTGTACGAGGTCGTCCTCGTCGAGCGCCTGCGTCTGCGTGATGACCGGCGTTCGGCCGATGAACTCGGGAATCATGCCGAATGCGTTCAAGTCCTGGGGAAGGACCTGGCGAAGCAGGTCGTTCTCGTCGGCGCTCGTCGGCCCGGCGATCTCGGAATTGAAGCCGATGCCCTTGTTTCCCACGCGATCGGACACGATCTTGTCGAGACCGACGAACGCACCGCCGCAGATGAACAGGATGTTGGTGGTATCGATCTGAAGCAGCTCCTGCTGGGGATGCTTGCGGCCACCCGTGGGCGGCACGCTCGCCACCGTACCCTCGAGGATCTTCAGCAGGGCCTGCTGGACGCCCTCACCCGACACGTCGCGCGTGATGGAGAGGTTCTCCGCCTTGCGCGCGATCTTGTCGATCTCGTCGACGTAGATGATGCCGATCTGGGCGCGGTCGATATCGCCGTCCGCCGCCGTGATCAGCTTGAGCAAGATGTTCTCGACGTCCTCGCCGACATAGCCGGCCTCGGTGAGCGCCGTGGCATCGGCGATGGCGAACGGGACCTCGAGGATGCGTGCCAGCGTCTGCGCGAGCAGCGTCTTGCCGGTACCGGTGGGACCGAGCAGCAAAATATTGCTCTTCGCGAGTTCCACGTCATCCAGCTCGGAGGACGAGGGGTCGGCGCTGGAGCCGAAGGGGAGCTTGGAGGCGAGCCCGCTGCGATTCGACTCGTGTGCGCTCGCGTCCCCCTCGAGTACGCGGCGATAGTGGTTGTACACCGCGACGGACATGGCGCGCTTGGCATCCTCCTGGCCCATCACGTATTGAGAAAGCTCGTCGTAGATCTCATGGGGCGTCGGAACGCGCTTGATGAGCTTCGAGGCGACCTCGCGCGACGACGCATGCGCGGTCTCGGGCTCTGCCTCGTCTTCAAACTGCTGCATGGGAATGCCGTACTGCGCGGCAGCCATGAAATCCTGCGCAAGGGACTCCTCGAGGATCTCCGAGCACGCCTCGACGCACTCGTCGCAGATGAACGTGTTGCTCGGACCCTTGACCAGCTTGCGAACCTGGTCTTGGGTCTTCCCGCAGAAGGAGCAGCGAACGATGTCGCCGCCGTGCATATCTGACGTCAAATCTGCCATTACTCGTTGCTCGCTTTCGCCGCGTCGACGCGGGAGGAGACGATACGGTCGACCAAGCCGTACTCCAAAGCAGCCTGCGCGCGCATATAGTTATCGCGTTCGGTATCAGCCTGGACCTTCTCGAAGGGCTGACCGGTGGCATCGGACAGGATCTGGTTGAGGGTCGCACGGGTCTCGCGAATCTCGCGGGCAGCGATCTCGATCTCGGTCTGCTGGCCGGACGCGCCGCCGCTCGGCTGGTGAATCATCACCATGGAATTGGGCAGGCAGAAACGCTTGCCCTTGGCCCCGCAGCTCAAGAGCACGGCGGCCATGGAGGCGGCCATGCCCACGCAGATGGTGGAGACCTGCGGCTTGATATAGTTCATGGTGTCGAGGATGGCCAGGCCTGAGTAGACCTCGCCGCCCGGGGAATTGATATAGAGGGAGATGTCCTTCTCGGCGTCCTGGCTCTCCAGATGGAGTAGCTGGGCGATCACGAGGTTCGCGGTCACCGAGTTGATCTCCTCGCCCAGGAAGATGATGCGGTCGTTCAGCAGACGAGAATAGATATCGTAGCTGCGCTCGCCGCGCGGAGTCTGCTCGATGACATACGGCACAAGAGCGGAATCGATCCTAGATAGCATGTCCTCTCCTTTCAAGCACGGATAAGATAGACGTACGGTGCCCGATCGCGCGTCACGCAGTCATCGAAGCACCGTACGGAACGATCCGGGGGTCACCCGGTATGATAGTTTACCCTCATCGAGGATGAACGTATGCAGCGAAATGCGCTACAGGTCGAATAGGAGCTACTCGGCGTCCTGCTCGGCTGCCTTGGCGTACTCATCGACCTCGGTGACGAGGGCGTTCTCGACGAGCCAGTCAACAGCCTTGGAGCGGCGGATGGAGTCGCGGACGGCGGGCATGCGGCCCTCGGCCAGGAAGGCTGCCTTGGAAGCGGCGACGTCCTCGATGCCGGCGCTCTTGAACTCGTTGTCGACGTCCTCCTCGGTGACCTCGATCTTGAGCTCGCGGGCGAGCGCGTCGAGCGCGAGGGACTCACGGGCGACGTCGTTGGCCTGCTGGCGCAGGTCGGCGATGAACGCCTCGGAGGTAAGGCCGTTCGCGGACAGCCAGGTGTCGAGCGTCATGCCGCGGGCGGACAGGTTCTGCAGGAAGTTCTGGCCGAGCTCGGAGAAGACGGACTGCTCGTAGTCGGCGTCCATCTCGTCGAGCTCCAGGCGCTCGGCGAGCTTCGAGACGGCGCGGCTCTCCTTAAGGGAGGGAAGCTTGGAGTTCTTATCAGCCTCGATCTCGAGCTTGATGGCGTCGCGCATGGCCTCGATGCTCTCGAAGCCGAAGGACTCCTTGACGAACTCGTCGGTGAGCTCGGGGGTCTTGCGCTCCTTGACAACCTTGACGGTGACCTTGACGGCGGCCTCCTCGGCGCCCTCGGGCGTCCAGGAGATCTCCTTCTCCTCGCCGGCGTTCATGCCGGCGAGACCGGCCTCGAAGGCCTCGGGCAGGGACAGGGAGCCCATGGGATACATGCGGCCCTCGCCGGAAAGAGCCTCGGCGTTCTTGACGTTCTCGATGTCGAGGGTCACGTAATCGCCATCGGCGACGGCGCGCTCGACGTCCTCGAACGTGGAGTGATAGCCCATGAGCATCTCGACCTGGGAGTCGATCTCGGCCTCGGTGACCTCGGCGGGCGGCATCTCGATGGACACAGCCTCATAAGAGGACAGGACGGGCGTCGGACGAAGGGTGAACTCGACGGTGTAGGTGTAGTCGGTGCCATCCTGGGCAAGATCGATGTTCTCGTAGTTGCCCTCCTTCAGCGGGACGATGTCCAGCTCGTTGAGGACGGCGCCCTCGTTGGAGCCGATGAGCTCGTTGGTGGCCTGGGCGCGAACAGCCTCGGAGCCGAGCGCGCTGTCGATGACGGCGCGGGGAGCCTTGCCGGGGCGGAAGCCCGGGAAGCGATACTGCTTGGCAACGGCCTTGTAGGCCTTCTTGATAGCGGCATCGACATCGGCCGCGGGAATGGTGACAGTAGCGGTAAGCTTGGCGTCCTTCACGTCGGAAGCAGAGATGTTCAACGTTCCTCCTCAAATACCATCGGCGTTTACGGGGTGCCGATCTACCCAATTGACGACAAAACAGCTGATGCACGATGGTGCGGGCGAAAGGACTCGAACCTTCACGGGAATCCCACTGGAACCTAAACCCAGCGCGTCTACCAATTCCGCCACGCCCGCGCACAGTGCAGCAACCTGAACATGATAGCAGATAGACAATGAGCGGGCATCCTCAGAATTGCCGCAGCGCCCACGAGCACGCGGCGTCCATAGATTGCTCCGGGGCACCGCGACATGCAGCCACCCCGCATCGGGCGGCCCGGCGCAGCGCGCGCTCCGCGCGGACGGCGCCCCTTTCCCCGCTCGAACGAAAAAGCGCGCCCGGAGCTGCGTCCGGGCGCGCGAATCGCGAGATAACCCGATGGGCGGGTTCGTTCGCTACACGATTCCCTGGGCCATCATGGCGTCAGCCACCTTCTTGAAGCCGGCGATATTCGCGCCGACCATGTAGTTGCCCTCGAAGCCGTACTCGCGCGCGGCGTCGTCGCAGGCGTGGTAGATCCCGCGCATGATGGTCTCCAGCTTGCCGTCGACCTCCTCGAACGTCCAGGAGAGGTGCTCGGCGTTCTGGCTCATCTCGAGACCGGACGTCGCGACGCCGCCCGCGTTCGCCGCCTTGCCGGGCATGAACGCCACGCCGTGCTCGATGAGGTACTCGGTCGCCTCCGTCGTGGTGGGCATGTTGGCGCCCTCGCCGACGACCTTGCACCCGTTGGCCACGAGCGCGCGGGCATCCTCGAGCAGCAGGGTGTTCTCGCGCGCGCAGGGCAGAGCGATATCGCACGGAAGCCGCCAGACGCCGCGGCCGTCGCCCTCATGCCAAACCGCCGTGTCGCTCGCCTCGGCATACATCGCCAGGCTCACGCCGCGATCGTTGCCGGAGCGCTTCTTGTTGTAGATGTCCTCGAGAATCTTGTAATCGATGCCCGCCTGGTCCTCGATCCAGCCCTTGGTATCGGAAGCAGCGATGACCTTGCCTCCCAGCTGGGCGACCTTCTGGATGGCGTAGATGGCGACGTTGCCCGAGCCGTGCACGACGACGGTCTTGCCCGCGAAGGAATCGCCGTGGCATGCGAGATACTCGTCGACGAAGTACGCGAGGCCGTAACCGGTGGCCTCGGTGCGCGCGAGCGATCCGCCGAACGAAAGGCCCTTGCCCGTGAGCACGCCGGTCCATTCGTTCCTCAGGCGCTTGTACTGGCCGAATAGGTACGCGACCTCGCGGCCGCCCACGCCCAGGTCGCCCGCCGGCACATCGGTGTTGGGGCCGATATGGCGATAGAGCTCGTTCATGAAGGACTGGCAGAACCGCATGATCTCGTTATTCGACTTGCCCTTGGGATCGAAGTCGGCTCCACCCTTGCCGCCGCCCATGGGCAGCGTGGTAAGGCTGTTCTTGAAGGTCTGCTCGAAACCGAGGAACTTGAGCATGCCGAGCGTCACCGTGGGGTTGAAACGCAGGCCGCCCTTGTAGGGGCCGATCGCGCTGTTGTACTCGACGCGATAACCGCGGTTCACATGGCAGACCCCGGCGTCGTCGACCCAGGGGACGCGGAACATGATGACGCGCTCGGGTTCGACGAGACGCTCGAGAAGGCCCGCCTGCTCGTAAGCGGGCTCGCTATCGACGACGGGAGCGATGGAGGTCAGCACCTCGTCGGCGGCCTGGATGAATTCAGGCTGATCGGCATAGCGCTCGTGCAGTTCCTCGATAACTCGCTTGGTATAGCTCATAGAATCTCCTTATGACGTAACCGGCCGCGCATAACGACCGCGCAACGGAGCCTATCATAGATCACGCCGCCACTTCATCCTATCGACCGCCCAGCTTGAAACGCAGCCGCAACGAATATGCAAAAAGAACGTCATAGAATCCAAACGCGACCGTTGCCCTCGCGTTGAATTAGCTATATACTCTTCCAACGGACGTCGGGACGTGGCGCAGCTTGGTAGCGCGCCTGCTTTGGGAGCAGGATGTCGCAGGTTCAAATCCTGTCGTCCCGACCATATCTTGCGGGCGTAGTTCAATGGTAGAACCCCAGCCTTCCAAGCTGATGACGCGGGTTCGATTCCCGTCGCCCGCTCCAGAACCTTCAAGCCCGGTTCCGTTACGGAACCGGGCTTTTTTCTGCCGATAGCGCAGGCGCCCGAAGTCGCGCACGGGACCGCACCGCCCATTAGGTCGCGAGAGCGCGACCTATCGGCTCACCATCAAGATCTTGCTGGCATCGAAATGCAGCCGAAGCACCTCCCCCTCCTGCGGGAGCTCGGATGCCGGGACGTCCACCGTCCCCATCTTCCATGAAAGACGGCTCAAGCCGTCCTCCCGCGGAGGATCGAGCAGCACGAGGCGCTCGAAGCGCGAATCGCTCACGCGTGCGACACGCAGCTCGAAGCTGTTGCGCCCCGGCTTCCCGCGGTTGTCGAGGTGGATGTGGTTCGCCCGGACACCCAGGTACGCGACGTCATCGGGAACGGGCGCCCCCACGTCGAACACCATGCCCCAGTCGAGCGCCTCGACGGAGGTCGGACCCGCCTTGCGCGCCCGGCTCGTGTTCTTGCAGCCCGTAAGCCGCAGGGCTGCCAGGGTGCGGGGCCTCTTCACGACCTCGTCAACCGGATCATCCTCCTCCACGCGCCCATTATGGAGCACGCAGATGCGGTCGCAGAGGCGGCACGCCTCGTCGATATCGTGGCTCACATACAAGACGGTGGCGTCGATCACGGAGAACAGGTCGAGTAGGTTCTGCTCGAGCGCGCTCTTCAAGAACGAGTCGAGCGCCGAGAACGGTTCGTCGAACATGTAGATGCCCGGCTGCGCCGCTATCATGCGCGCCAGCGCCACGCGCTGCTGCTGTCCGCCGGACAGCTGGGACGGATAGCGCTCGGCATACCCCGCCATGCCGAATATCGACAGATATCTGCGCGCAAGCTCGCCGCGCTCTCTACGGGATACCGCGCCCGCGTACCCCGCCAGGACGTTCTCCCCTGCCGTGAAATGGGGGAACAGCTGGTAGCTTTGAAAGAGCAGCGCGCATTTTCGCTGCTGGGGAGTGAGGTTGATGCCGCGCTCCGAATCGTAGAACACCGTCCCGTTGACGACGATGCGCCCCTCATCGGGCGTTTCGACGCCCGCGATGCAGCGGAGGGTGCAGCTCTTCCCGCAACCCGATGCCCCCAGCAGCGCGACGCGCTCAGAGCCGGCTTCAAGCCGAACGTCCAAGGCGAAGCCATCGTACGATTTTCGAATATCGACCGTCAGCGACATGGACACTCCTCCGAAGACGATGCGCACCCGAGCAGCCCCCGCAGCGCTTCGCGGTCGATGCGCAGGGCATCGCCGCCGGCAGCTTCGTCGTCATCCAGGAAGGCCGCGGCGACCTGCGGCTCGCGGCCAGGCCCCCGGGCGCCCGGACGGCGCCGCAGGCGGGGTCGGGACCGTCGAAACGCTTGGGAACGAGATGTGTAGACGTTGATCAACACGATGACGAGGAAGCTGAACGCGATCACCACCGCGACCCAGAAAAGTGCGACGCCCGTGTTCCCGCCCATCCATTCGAAATAGATGGCGATGGGTATGGTCTGCGTCACGCCCGCGTAGTTTCCGGCGAAGAACAGCGTGCATCCGAACTCCCCCATCGCGCGTGCGAACGCGAGCACCACGCCGGCGGCTATGGAGGGCCAGGAAAGCGGCATCATGAGGGATCGGAAGATCCGCCACTCCGACCATCCGAGCGTGCGCGCGGCATCGAGCATGGTCGAATCAAGCGCCTCGAAGGCCCCCAGCGCCGTTCGGTATACCAGGGGAAACGAAACGACGATAGCGGAGATGACCGCCGCCTGCCAGGTGAACACCAACGAGATGCCGTGCTCGATGAGCCAGCGGCCCACCCACGTGGACCTGCCGAACAGCATCAGCAGGAGAAAGCCGCATACGGTGGGGGGAAGCACCATCGGGATGGTGAACAGCGAATCCAGCGCTCCCTTCCACCTGACCGACGTCCCCATCGTCTTCCACGCCGCGAGCAGCCCGAGCACACCGGAGACGGCGAGCGCCGCGCCGGCGGTCTTGATGGATACCCAAAGCGGGCGGTAGTCGATATTCGAGAAGAACGCCCGGATACCCTCGAGCCAAGGGGCGTCGACCGCCGCCTCGAGGTCGTCCGCGGGGAGCAGCCGCGCATCGATGGCCCACAGCGCGCCGTCGCCCAGGTCGAGATCGCTCGACTCCCCATCTTTCGCCATGCCGTCCCCGCCGCGCACGGCCGCGTCGATGACCGCGTAGCGCTCGCCGTCGGAACCCGGGACGATGAAGCGGTAGCGGTAATCCCCCTGCACGTATTCATCCTCGGTGGTAACGACCCAGGGGACCTCGGCCTCGGACAGCGGCGCCCCTCCCATCGAGTTGTCCTCGTCGAGGTCGCACAGCATGGAGGCGAGCTGCTCGCACCGGTCCGCGTCAGCGGGGTCGAACCCCGCCGCCAGCGCCGCATCCCCATCGACATGAACAAGGACGCAGGCGGAGGTGCGGAGCAGCACGAGGTTCGATTGGGGCAGCAAGGGGTAGCGATATCCCTCGGGCTGGCCCTCCATGGCGCGGGCGGTGCCCTTCGCGTTGCGCTCGAACCCATCGATTCCGAACGGGGCATCCCGGGATGCGTCCCCATCAACCGATACGGAATCGAGCACCGTGGGCCCGCTCGGATCGATGGCCTCGGCGCGCGCCGCGGACGGGAGCCCGACCGCCAACGCCGCCGCGAACCCGAAGGCGGCCAGGGCGAGCACGACGAAGCGGGCCCAATGCACCGACCGGCCCGAAGCGCTCCCCCGCCGATTCCCAGATTCCATATCCCATACCCCGATCATTCGCCCATCGCATCCCGATGCACAAGGGCGGCCCCCTGCGGAAGGCCGCCCCACAAGACTACTACAACCCTGCTTTCGATCCCGGAAACACCCGGCTGCGGCAGGCCCGATCCCCGGCGAATGCCAAACGGCTGCGCGACCAGCCGGCAAGGAGGCGACCGGCGCCGGCACACGGCTACTCGGCGAGCTCGAAGCCGTATTTCGCCCAAACCTTCTGGGCGTCCTTGTTCGCGAGGCAGAACTCGAGGAACTTCTCCGCCTCCTCCGTATGGGCGCTCGCCGTGGCGACCGCCCCGGGATACACGATCGGCTTGTGGGATTCCTCAGGGCAGACGAACGCCTCCTCGATGCCGTCGTAGCGATAGATATCCGAGCTATAGACGAACCCGACGAGACAGTCCCCGGTGGAAACGTACTTCGCAGCCGTGCCGACCTTATCCGCCAGGGCGATCTTATCGGCGATGGCGGAGCCGTATTCACCGTCGACGCCCTCGGCGTTGGAATACAGGCCGACCGAGGCAAGGGCCTGGTTGGCGTACTTTCCCGCGGGCACGGTGGCGGCGTCGCCGATGGCGATGCGCCCGTCCAGGTTCCGGACGTCATCGATCGACGTCAGCGCGACATCGGAGCCTTCGGCCTTCGCGATGACGAGGTCGTTCACGAACATGTCCCGACACGTCGCGTCGTTCACGAGCTCCGCGGAGAGGGCGTCCTCCATCGTCCCGGTCGACGCGGTGATGAGCGCGTCGACCTGGGCGCCCGCGCACATCTGCTCGACCAGGTCGCCGGAGGCCTTGAACTGCGTATCCGCGAAGGTCACGCCGGTCTGCTCGGTATAGAGCCTCTGAACCTCGGGCAGGGCCTTCTCCAACGAGTTCGCGGCGAAGACCTGGAGCTCGACGGCCTCGCGCGGGGAGGAGCCGCCGTTGCCGGCGCTGCCGGAATCAGCGGGAGCGCTCGAGCAGGCGGCAAGCGACCCTGCAAGGGCGAACGATGCGCACAGGGCGATCAGCCCGCGGCGAGAATACAGGTGAGGTGCAGACATGGAAAAGCTCCTTTCTCAAAACCACCGCGCAATCATGCGGCGAAAACATTGTACTGATTTGAGAATAATAGCGTATGAACAAACGGTACCCATCGGGGTCGCCGAACGCCGGGAGCAGAGCCGCCGCCCCGTGGACGCACCCTACTCGTGACCCTCGCCCGCCGTCATGCCGCACGCATGCTCGAACTGGTCGAACACGCCTTCCCAGCATTCCGTCGCCGCCTTGGTCGATCCCGGGAAGTTGATGACGAGCGCGCCTCCGCGCTGCATGCACACGGCTCGGGAGAGCATGGCCCGACGCGTCTTGGTCATCGAATACGCGCGCATCGCCTCGGCGATGCCGGGGACGTCGCGATCGCAGACGGACCGCGTGGCCTCGGGGGTCACATCGCGCGGCGACAGCCCCGTGCCGCCGCAGGTGATGACGATCTGCGCCCCGAGTTCGTCCGTCGCGTTCACGATCGCGCGGGCGATCTCGTCGAGCTCGTCCTTGACGACCGCGTGACCCGCGACGGCCCATCCCTCACGCGCGATGAGCTCCTCGAGCGCGGCGCCCGCCTCATCGCGCGATAGATCGCGCGTATCCGAACACGTAACGATCGCGATGGAGATCTTCATAGGAATCCTTTCCGTTCCACTTCGAGCCGCGGCGATGCGGCAAGACAGCGCCATCGGGCCTACAGCACCGTGCCCTCGGGGATATCGATGCGCACGCACGGCACCAGGTCGCCGCTCACGTACCCCGTATCGCCGTCGGGAACCATGAGCAGGCAGTTCGCTTGCTGCAGCGTTCCGAGCAGCGCCGAGTTCTGGCTCCTGGCAGGCGTCACCTCGAGCTCCCCTGCCGCGTTGCGCGAAACGACCGCGCGGTCGTAGAAACGCCGTGCCTGGCCCTTGCGCACGTCGCACGAGGTCCGCGCGTACTGCACGGGACGGGCGTCGTCGGAATAACCCCTCATCTTGCGAAGCGCTGGACGCGCCAGCATCTCGAAGCCGACGCAGGCCGCCGCGGGATTGCCCGAAAGACCGAGATAGGGCGTGTCGCGTATCATACCGAAGGTGATCGCCTTGCCCGGCCGCATGGAGACGCGGTCGAACAGCACCGATCCCTCGCGACGGACGAGCTCGGTCACGAAATCGTAGTCTCCCGCCGATGCGCCGCCGCTCGAGACGACGAGATCGCAAGCCCCGGCGGCCTGAAGCATCAAGCGGGCGATCTCCTCCTCGCTGTCGCCGGCGATGCCGAAGAATCGCGGCTCTCCGCCCGCTGCAACCACCGCCGCCATGAGCGCGCTCGCGTTCGCATCCCGGATCTGCCCGCGACCCGGAACCGCGTCCGGAGACACGAGCTCGGTTCCGATGGACAGGATGCCCACCACCGGCGCCCGGTGCACGGGCACCTCGGAGGCCCCGGCGGAGGCGAGCAGCCCGCACCCGGCAGGGCTCAGCACCTCGCCGCGGTGCAGCACGACCTCGCCGGCCCGCGCCTCCAATCCGGCTTCCCGAACGTTCTCCCCCGGCTGCGTGGGCGCTTCGAACCGGACGAGCGACCCCTCGTTTCCATCGCCGTCCACGACCTCGACGACCTCATATTTCACGACGGCGTCCGCGCCGGCCGGCAGCGGGGCGCCCGTCATGATCCTAACGGTCTCGCCCGGGCCCACGACGCCCTCGTACACGACGCCGGCGGCCTCGTGGGCGATGACCGACAAGGATGCCGGACGGGCCGGGGATGCGGACGCGAGGTCGACGGAGCGCACGGCATAGCCGTCCATGGCGCTGTTCGCGAACGGCGATAGGTCGATATCGGTCGCCACGTCGTCGGCGGCGGGGAGCCCCGCCGCGCGGTACAAGGGCACCGGCTCCACCTCGGTAGCCTCGACATGCGCGAGCACGATCGCCCGCGCCTCTTCCAGCACCATGAGGTCCTCAGCCATGGTCCGCCACCCTTTCCGCGCACGCCCGCGCATCGAGTCGAGCGCCTCCCGGGACGAGGGCGCTCCGACATCGCTCTATTCTTGCAAGAGTATAGACATCATCGTGCCCGATGCCACCTCGAAGTCCCCCGGCGGCTTTTACGGCGCCGGCCGCGCCCGTGGACGGATGCGGACCGCAAGCACGCGGCGAAGAAGAACGGCGTGCCGAATGAGGGCGCGCGGACGGGCTCGCGGCGTATACTGGCATCCGTATGACCACGGAGCTATGGAGGTGCCGCATGCCGCAGCAGCTACTCGAGACGACGCGGGAAGACCTGAAGCAGGGCGCCCGCGGCTTGGCGGCGGACGCGCGCCGCGACGCCGGAAACGCCTGCGCGAGCCTGCGCGTGTTCCTGCTCAGCGGCGTCGTCGCCGCCCTCATGGGCGTTGCGGGCTGGGCCTTCCTCGCCTCGCTCCGCTTCGTCTCGGGCATGCGCGAGGAAAACCCGTGGCTGTTCCTATTGCTTCCCGTCGTGAGCGTCGCCACGGCATGGATCTACCGCACGCATGGGCTTCGCGCCGGGCGCGGCAACAACCTCGTGATCGACAGCACCCTCACCGGAACCCCCATCCGCAGCCGCATGGCGCTGCTCACCTTCGCCTGCTCCTCCGCAACGCACCTCGTCGGCGGCTCCGCGGGACGCGAGGGGGCGGCGGTCCAGCTCGGCGGCACCATCGCCAGCAACGTCGCGTCCGTGTTCCACGTGGAGGGCCATGATCGGCGCGACCTCATGATGGCGGGGATCTCGGCGGCCTTCGGCGCCGCCTTCGGCACGCCCCTCGCCGGCGCGTTCTTCGGCATGGAGATGTGCTTCGTGGGCAAACTCGATTACAGCGCCGCGCTGTACTGCCTGGCGGGGTCCTTCATCGGCAACGCCGTGAGCCGCGGACTTGGAACGCCGTTCTCGTTCGAGTCCGTCGCCGCGGTCCCGCCCATGGACCTCGGGACGCTGGCCGCCGTATGCCTCGCCGCCGTCGCCTTCGGCCTGACGGCCCGCCTGTTCACCTTCTGCATCCGCAGCGTCAAGCGCCTGTACGCCCGCCTGTTCGTGAACTACCTCGTCGCGGCGGCAGCCGGCGGCATCCTGCTCGCCATCCTGTTCCTGGGCTGCGGCCTCAGCCGGTACGGCGGCCTTTCGGAATGGATGACGGCAGCGGCGTTCGCCGGCGAGACGACCCCCGTGGACGCCCTGATCAAGCTCATCCTGACCGCGCTCACCGTGGGCGTCGGCCTACAGGGTGGCGAGGTGACGCCGCTGTTCGGCATCGGCGCCGCGCTCGGCGGCTGGCTCGGGGCGGCGCTGCTCGACGACCCGGGATTCATGGCCGCCCTCGGCATGATCGGGTTGTTCGGCTCGGCGCTCAACGTGCCCATCACGACGATCATGCTAGGGATCGACATGTTTGGCGCGCATGCGGGGAGCTACTTTGTTATCGTGTCATTCGTAAGCTACCTCGCCGCGGGTCACCATGCGGTCTACCCCGCGCAGCGCATCGTCACCCCGAAGCGCCGCTCGCTCAAACGCGATGCCGAGCTCACCGTTGAAGACGCGCAGGAGCTGCATCGCCGGGAACGAGAGGAACGGTAACGTTCATGAGCAACAACCGAAGCACGCTTGGCAAGACCCTCATCATCGTGAACCCCACCGCGCAAAGCGGCGCGGCAGCAACCGTCGGAGAGCAGGCAAGGCGCTTCTTCTCCCTGTATTTCCATGATGACCACGCCTTCGACCTCGTGAAGACCGAGCGCGCCGGCCACGCCATCGAGCTCGCCACAGCCGCTGCGGACTACGACACCGTCCTCGCGCTCGGCGGAGACGGCATCATCCACGAAACGGTCTGCGGCCTCATGCGCATCGACGCGGCCGAGCGCCCGGCGCTCGGCGTCATACCCGTCGGCTCGGGCAACGACTACGCCCGCACGCTCGGCATCGTCGACCGCACCGGTCGCGACCTCGCCTGGCTGTTCGACGCGAGGCGCGAGCAGATGGACGTCGGCCGTATCGACTTCCAAGGCGAAGCCGGCTGCGGCACCGAGTTCTTCGTGCAGACCTTCTCCATGGGCCTTGACGCCGCGATCGCCATCGGCACCTATGAGCTGCGCCGCCGTACCGGCCTCACGGGCGACCCGCTCTACCTCGCCAGCGGCCTCAACGTCTTCGGCATCGGCTACCGCACCTACCCCATGCGGGTACGCTTCGACGATGAGCCCTGGCAGGAGCTCGAGTCGATCATCAGCGCCGTGCAGATCGGCAAGACGTACGGCTCGGGATTCCTCATCGCGCCCGATGCCGACCCGCAAGACGGGCTCTTCGATATCTGCTACGCCCACGGCCGCATCCCGCGCGCCATCGCGCTCCCGGTCTTCCTGCGCGCGAAGAACGGGAAGCACCTCTCCAGCCGCCACGTCCTCGCCCGTCGCGCCGAGCGCGTCCGATTCGCCTTCGACAGGGATGATTACCCCATGCAGGCGGACGGCGAGCAGGTGCGGGGCAGCGCGGTGGACATCACCATCCTGCCCGGCGCGCTCACCGTCCTGGTCCCCTAGCGCGATGCGGCGCGGCTTCGCCCGCGTCACGGTGCAAAAAGGGCGAAGCCGCTCCGTAGAGGACATCCTTAAGCGAACGTGATCCCCCCGGTCTCGTCGTCCATGCCGACGATGCGCGCCAGGCTCTCGACGCGATAGCCCCGGGAGCGCAGCTTGTCGCCGCCGCCCTGGAAGCCCTTCTCGATAGCGATGCCGATGCCCTCGACCGTCGCGCCCGCGCTCTCGCAGATCGCGATCAAGCCCTCGAGGGCGCACCCGTTCGCCAGGAAATCATCGATGATCAGGACGTGGTCGCCTGGAGACAGGAAGCGCCTGCCCACGATGACGGGAAACTCGCGCTGCTTCGTAAAAGAGTAGATGGTGGTCGCGTACTGCTCGCCATCAAGGTTGATGGACTGCGCCTTCTTGGCGAACACGACCGGCGCGTCGCCGAAATGGCGCGCCGCGACGCACGCGATACCGATGCCGCTCGCCTCGATGGTGAGGATCTTGTTGATGGGCGCGCCCTCGAACAGACGGGCCCACTCGGCACCCATGTGGTCGAACAGCTCCGTATCGCATTGATGGTTGAGAAAGGCGTCGACCTTGAGGACTCCGCCCGCTTTGACCGTGCCATCGGCGAGGATGCGATCTTCCAGCTCCTTCATATTCCAGACCTTCCCGTCCGCGCTCGTAGTTGCATGTGCATCGCATTATACAGCGGAACCGTTCGGCCGCTGCGCGCCGCTAGCGGCGACGTCGACGAAGGGCGCGCCCGAGGGTGAGCGCGAAGCCCGCGAATACGAGCGCCGCCGTCACGATGTAGACCGTCTTGTAGCCATACAGGAAGATATCCGGCCTTCCCGCCACATAGGCCGTCACGCGCTCGCCCGCCATCGCGCTCATCCGCCCGTAGAGCAGCGACGTGGACCCGGTGATGCCGATCGCCATGCCCAGGTAGCGCGCGAGCGCGGCGAGGCTGCCGCCGAAGCCTAGCGCCTCGCGCGGGAGCGAGCCCATCACCAGGGAGTTGTTCGGCGACTGGAAGATCGACGTGCCCAGCGACGCCATGCCGAGGCACAAAAGGATAGCCGGCAGCCCGGTGCTCTCGTCGAAGAAGCCCACGAGGAGCAAGCCCGCCGCGAACACGAACAGGCCGACCGCCGTGGGCCGCTCGCAGCCGATGCGGTCCGACACCGCACCCGAGATAGGGCCTGCGATCGCGTTCGCAAGCGGGATGACGCAGAAGATGAGCCCTGCGACATCGGGGGCGAAGCCGCGGGCATCCTGCAGGTAGAACGGGGTCATGAGCTCGTACACGCCGATGGCGACGAAGCTGATGAACAAACACGCGAGGTTCACGAGAAACGCTCGGTCGCGAAAGACGGACAGGACCACGAGCGGATCGTCCACGAGGCGCTCGACCAGGATGAACGCGACCAACAGCGCCACGCCCACCGCCAGCATCAGCAGGACCTGCGCCTTCGCGCCGGCCTCGAGCAGCGTGATGGACACGAAGGTGAGAAACATGCCGGGGACGAGCAGGACGGAGCCGACGACGTCCAGGCGGCGGCCTTCGGCCTCCGGCCTCACCTGCGGCAGCGTCCAATGGCCCACCAGCAGCGAGACCACGCCGACGGGCACGTTGATGAGGAAGATGTACTCCCACGGCAGCGAATTCACGATGAAGCCGCCCAGCACGGGACCGCACATCATACCGAGTGCCACGAAGCTCGCGAGCAGCCCCAGAGCCCGGCCGCGCTCGCGAGCGGGAAACGACTCGGTGATGATGCCCATGTTGTTCGCCATGGCCGAAGCGCCGCCCACACCCTGCACCGCGCGCGCGAACACGAGGAACTCGAGCGTCGTCGCCATACCGCATAGCAGCGAGCCCAGGGCGAACACCGCAACGCCCACCTGGAAGAACCGCACCTTGCCGTAGATATCGCCCAGCCTGCCGAACACCAGCAGGACGGCGCAGGTCGTGAGCAGGTAGACGGATGAGACCCACTGGATCTGGTCGAGCCCGACGGCGAGCTCCTTCTGCATGACGGGTAACGCGACGTTCACGATGCTCGAGTCGAGCGTCGCCATAAACGTCATGACCAGGACGGTGAATAGGATCGCCCACTTGTTCTTGCCATGGGTGTTACCCTCCACGGCGTCGTGGATGTGCTGAGCCTCGCTCATTCGTACCTCGCTTATCCATAGGTGGCGCCGCGCGCTCTGATGACGGGCCGCCCGAAGACGCGCCGCCACGTGCCGCGCTATCGTTCCCACGGCCGCGTAGATACGCCGGGACGCGGCGGCAATCGCACGCGCCTTAGCATCATTCGCACAGTTTTGTAACACACAACCGCCTGCCACGACAAGAACGACGGCGCTGAACCTATCGGAAGCGCGAACGCCATCCCTAGGGAGGCGGGCGCGGCTATAGTGGTTCTATGGACGGACGCGCGGCGCGGCCCGTTGAGCCGGCGCGCCGTCGGGCGGCGCCCGCCCTGCACCGCATCGTTGCGAGGCAGTCATGTGAAAGGAGAATCGCTATGGCAATCAAGGGGATCGTCAAGGAATTCCAGGAGTTCATAAGTCGCGGCAACGTGATGGACCTCGCCGTCGGCGTCATCATCGGCGGAGCGTTCACCGCCGTGGTGAACTCCCTGGTGACCAATGTGATCCAGCCGCTCATCTCGTTCCTAACCGGCGGAGGGGCCGAGATCCCCGGACTCGCGATCGACCTGAACGGAAACATCGTCGATTTCAGCGCGTTCATCGGCGCCATCATCAATTTCCTGATCACGGCGGCCGCCGTGTTCGCCATCGTGAAGGCGCTCAACAAGCTCAACCAGCTCAAGGAAGCGGCGGCGGCGAAGACCGGCCTGGCGAAATCCGCCCCGGAGGACGCGGCACCCGCCCCGCGCACCTGCCCCTACTGCCATCAGGAGATCGCCGACGTCGCGACCCGCTGCCCCCACTGCACGAGCAAGCTCTCCGGCTACAGCAACCCCGAGGAGTAGCGCCGGCCGTCGCCGGCCCCTATCGGGACCCGGTTGACGCGGGTCCTCGCCGGCGCGCGTGGCCGACCGGCCCGCGCCGGCGAGCCGCTAGAGACCCGCGACCTCGGCGAGCCAGGTCGCGACATCCCGATGGACCTCGTCTTTGATCGGCTCGTTCAAGATCTCGTGGCGAACGCCGGGGTAGATCTTGAAGTCGACGCGCTCGATGCCGGCGCGACGGTACATGGCGGCAGCGCGCTCGACACCCTTGCCGCAATCCCCCACCGGATCCTGAGCGCCTGCGATCAGGTACAGCGGCAGGCCGTGCGGGATCCTGCTTGCAAGCCGGGGGTTCGTCGCATCGCCGACGAGCGAGGAAAGCGTATGGTACGCCCCGACGGTGAATTTCTGCCCGCACAGGGGGTCGCGCCGGTACTCGGCGACCACCTCGGGGTCGGTGGCGATCCAATCGACATCGGTGAGGGCGTCCGGGATGGCATTCGCGTACCCGCCAGCCCCCAAGCCGTCCACGAGCTCGCTCACATAGTGCTCGCCGCGGGCGCGAGCGATACCGCGCGTCAACGTCTTCCCCGCTGCCGCAAGGGCGCGCGGCTGCTGTCCCGTTCCGCATATGATCGCCGCTGAGACGCCGTGGGCGTAGCGCGTGAGATAGACGCGCGCGATGAAGCTTCCCATCGAGTGGCCGAAGATGACGTAAGGCATGCCCTTCGGAGCGGCCCCCGATGCGATGAGGCGCTCGATGACGAGCTCACGCAACGCATGCACGTCCTGCAGCAGCACGTCCTCGCCCTCCTCGAGGGGCATATGTCCGAGGTCCTCGCGGCACGGCGCCGTCTTACCGTGGCCGATGTGGTCGTTCGCGCAAACGGCATATCCCTGCCCGCACAGGAAGGCGGCGAACCCTTCATAGCGCTCCACATGCTCGGACATTCCGTGGACGAGCTGGACGAGACCGCGCAGGGGCGCGCGGTCGTTCGGAGCATCCGGCTCCCAGAGCAGGGCGCGGATCGTCGAGCGGCCGTCATGGCTCGCATAGGTGATGGTCGTGGTCTTCACGGACGGGCCTCCAAACGCATGGCGATTCCATTCATGCATCCATCGTACCCAAAATAAACGCGGGCATCGGAGGCGAGGCCCGGACGGCTGGAAGCGGCCCCTCCCGCGAGCGAAGCGCGAAGGGCCGCTAAGAGATGAAAGCGCCTCCCCCGCCCCGGCGCGACCGCCGCAGCAGGAAAGGCGCGCGGAGCCGCCCGACACGAGGCGGCGTCCCCTATCGCTTCGGAGCGAGCGCTCCCTAGATGGCGTCGAGCGCCTGCGCGATATCGGCGATGAGGTCCTCGGTCGACTCGATGCCGCAGGAGAGACGCACCATATCGGGTGTGATCCCGCAAGCGACCAGCTCGTCGTCGTTCATCTGGCGATGCGTGGCGTTAGCCGGATGCAGGCAGCAGGTGCGTGCATCGGCGACATGCGTGGCGATCTGGGCGAGGCGCAGACTCTTCATGAACTGCTCAGCGGCGGCGCGCCCGCCCTTGAAGCCGAAGCTCACCACGCCGCACCCGCCCTGGGGAAGGTACTTCCGGGCGAGCTCGTGGTAGGCGTCGCCGAGCAGGCCCGGGTAGCGCACGAAGCTGATCTTGGGATGCTGCTGAAGGAACTCGGCGACGGCCTGACCGTTCTTGCAGTGCTGCGGCATGCGGACATGCAGGCTCTCGAGGCCGAGGTTGAGCAGGAAGGCGTTCTGCGGGCTCTGGATGCAGCCGAAGTCGCGCATGAGCTGCGCCGTCGCCTTGGTGATGAAGGCGCCCGCGAGGCCGAAGCGCTCCGTGTAGACGACGCCGTGGTAGGAGACGTCGGGCGTGGTAAGGCCGGGGAACTTCTCGGCATGCGCGGTCCAATCGAACCTGCCCGAATCGACGATCGCGCCGCCGACCGCGGCGCCGTGGCCGTCCATGTACTTGGTGGTGGAGTGCGTGACGATATCGGCGCCCCACTCGATGGGGCGGCAGTTGACCGGCGTGGGGAACGTGTTGTCCACGATCAGCGGCACGCCGTGCGCGTGGGCGGCGGCGGCGAATCGCTCGATGTCGAGCACGGCGAGGGCGGGGTTGGCGATGGTCTCGCCGAAGACGGCCTTCGTGTTGGGCTGGAAGGCGGCATCGAGCTCCTCATCGGTGCAATCGGGCGCGACGAAGGTGCACTCCAGGCCCATGCGCTTCATGGTATGGGCCAGCAGGTTGTACGTGCCGCCGTAGATGGCCGAGCTCGCGACCACGTGGTCGCCGCACCCGGCGATATTGAAGATAGCGAAGAAGTTCGCGGCCTGGCCGGAGCTCGTCAGCATCGCGGCGGATCCGCCCTCGAGCTCGCAGATCTTGGCTGCGACGGCGTCGTTGGTGGGGTTCTGCAGGCGCGTGTAGAAGTAGCCGGACTCCTCGAGGTCGAACAGCTTGCCCATGTGCTCGGACGTGTCGTACTTCCACGTGGTCGACTGGTAGATGGGAACCTGGCGGGGTTCGGCGTCACCGGGGCGATAACCGCCCTGTACGCACGTCGTTCCGATATGCTCTGCCATAAGCTACTCCTTCTTTGCACGGCATGTACCGCAAGCTGAGCGATTATACGAGTAGAATGGTATACCCACTTCTTTCATGCAAAGGACTTCAACATGGCATTCAACAAGGTTGTAACCTCGGACCAGCGCGCAGCGCTTCACCGCGATGCGGAGGTCTTCCACAACAAGGGCTATAACTGCGCCCAGTCGGTCGTCTGCGCGCTCGCCCCGCTCCTCGAGATCGATACGGACGCCGCCTTCAGCCTTGCCGAGGGATTCGGCGCGGGCATGGGCGGCATGACGCAGACCTGCGGGGCGCTATCGGGGGCCGTCATGGCGATCGGCCAGGCGAGCAGCACCGGCAGCGAGTGCATCGGCAGCAAGGGCCATACGTACCGCCTCGCGCGCTCCCTCTGCGAGCGCTTCGAGCAGGCCAACGGCTCCACCGTATGCCGCGAGCTCAAGGGCGTGGGGACCGAACACGGCCCCCTTCGCAGCTGCCAGGGATGCATCGACGACGCGCTCGACCTCGCACTCGACATCCTCGAAGGACGCTAGAACTCGGCGAAGCGCGGATGTCCAACGGCGATGCGTTCGCGACCCGCCATCAGCTCGGTCAGCGGGGGACGAAGCGCCCGCTCCTCCCCCGCCCGGTATACGGCGTGGATGACGACCTCATCGGTATAGTCGGTCGAGGCGATCTTGCCCCCCGTATCGGACACGAGCCGCACGACGTGCTCGTAGTGCGGATAGGCCACCGTCACGTCGACCGAGACCACGCTCGTCATCTCAACGATGTCGCCCGCCGCGCGTGCCGCCTCCACCGCTGCCTGCGCGGCGGCCGTGTACGCGCGCACCAGGCCGCCCGGACCCAGCAGCGTCCCGCCGAAATAGCGCGTCGTCACGCAGCAGGCATCCTTGAGGCCCGCTCCGCGCAGGACCTCCAGGGTCGGCATCCCGCTCGTCCGCTGGGGCTCGCCGTCATCGCTCGCGCGCTCGGTTCCGTCCACCAAGATGAACGCCGGGACGTTATGGCGCGCGTCGTAGTGCCTCGCCCGCACCGCCGCCTGATGGGCGGCCGCGCCGTCCACGCTATCTACATGTACCAGCTGCGCGATGAAGCGGCTCTTCCGGTCCTCGTACTCGCCCACGGCTTCAACGCCGGCGCGCAGCGTCAGATAGCTTTCAGCCATATCAACATCCCATCCTCCAGATCCCGCGCTACGACGGGATCGATGCAAATCGACGACTTCCTCGGCGTCGCCATGACCCGACTCGTTCGGCTTCATGGTACAATACACTTTCGCAAAGCGGGCCAGGCGATCGCGCGTGCGGCATGTTCGCATGTGAGGAAAGTCCGGGCTCCACAGGGCAGGATGCTGGCTAACGGCCAGGCGGGGCGACCCGACGGAAAGTGCCGCAGAAAAGAAGACTCCCGCTGCCCGCCTCGTGCGGGTGAGAGAAAAGCTGAAACGGTGGTGTAAGAGACCACCAGCGTCGTGGCAACACGGCGGCTTGGTAAACCCCATCCGGAGCAAGCGCAAATAGGAGCGCGATGGGCCGGCCCGGTCCGCGCTCGGGTAGCGTGCGTGGAACTGCATGGTGACATGCAGGCAAGATAAATGATCGCCCGCGACAGAACCCGGCTTATCGGCCCGCTTTGCCTTCTTTACGCTTCATCGCCTTCCTCGAAGACCCCACTCTCCTTTTCTCCGAGCACCGCCGCCGATGGGCGGTGGATGCAGCGCGCCACCGAACACTCCTTTACCGAGTCCTTACATACGTCCCGAACATTAAGACCCGGTTAATATTGTGTAAGGTGCTAGACTATATGCGCTATGCACCGAATGCGAGGCATTTCCGCACGATAGGAATGTGGTTTTCCGTGGACGTATCATTCTCCTACTTCATCTCCCAGGTCTTCTCCAATCCGATCTTGGCGATGACGGTCCTCCTCACGCTGGGCGTCATCTTCGTGAACGGCTGGACGGACGCTCCGAACGCGATCGCCACGTGCGTCACGACCCGCTGCCTTCCTCCGAAGACAGCGATCATCATGAGCGCGGTCTTCAACTTCCTGGGCGTCTTCATCATGACGCACATCAACGCCAGCGTCGCCTCGACCATCTCCAACATGGTTGATTTCGGCGCGAACACGCAGATAGCCCTCATAGCGCTGTGCGCCGCCCTCTTCTCCATCGTGGTCTACTCGGTGGGCGCGAGCGTCTTCGGCATCCCCACCAGCGAGAGCCACAGCCTCATCGCAGGCCTGACCGGCGCGGCCATCGCGCTGGGCGGCGCCGACGGCGTCAACATGAACGAATGGGTCAAGGTGCTCTACGGCCTCGTCTTGTCCCTCGGCCTCGGTTTCGCGATGGGCTGGGTGGTCTGCAAGCTCGTGACCCTCCTTTTCGCCAGCACGGACCGGCGCAAATCGAACACGTTCTTCCGTTGGGCCCAGATCGCCGGCGCGGCCGGCATGAGCTTCATGCACGGCGCCCAGGACGGGCAGAAGTTCATCGGCGTGCTGTTCCTCGGCGTCGCCTTCTGCAACGGCCAATCCTCCGTCGACAACATGATCATCCCCGTATGGCTGATGCTGCTGTGCTCCGTCGTCATGGGCGTGGGCACCTCCGTCGGCGGTGAGAAGATCATCAAATCCGTGGGCATGGACATGGTCAAGCTCGAGAAATACCAGGGCTTCTCCGCGGACCTCTCAAGCTCCCTGTGCCTACTCCTCGCAACCCTCACCGGTATCCCCGTCTCCACCACGCATGTGAAGACCACCGCCATCATGGGCGTGGGCGCCGTGAAGCGCATCTCCGCGATCAACTTCGGCGTGGTGAAGGACATGCTGCTCACGTGGGTGTTCACGTTCCCCGGCTGCGGCTTGATCAGCTTCCTCATGGCCAAGCTCTTCCTGCTCTTCATCTAAGACGCAACGCCTGGATCCAGGCGTCATTCATCAGGTGCCCCGCACCCCGAACCAGACTAAGGAGCCATCATGGCAAAGAAAAACGATGCGTTCTACTATGACAGCTTCGCCGCTGCCGCCGAGCTCGCCTGCGAGGCCGCGAACAAGCTCGATGACATCATGCGCCATTTCGATCCCGATAAGATCGAGGAAGCCGTCGCGGAGATGCACGAGATCGAGCAGGCGGCCGATGAGAAGGTCCACGAGGTGAACGACGCGCTCATCACCGCGTTCATCACGCCGATCGAGCGCGAGGACATCGCCACCCTCTCGGGCTCCATCGACGTCGTCATCGACCGCATCGAGGGCGTTCTGCATCGGATCTACTTTACCAACGTACGGGAGATGCGCCCCGACGCGCTCGAGCTCTCAGCCAAGGTGGTGCGCGCCACCGAGCAGATGCACGACCTGGTGCTCGAGCTGCCGCAGTTCAAGCGTTCCAAGAGCCTGCGCGAGCACGTGATCACGGTCAACACCATCGAGAGCGAATGCGATGACATCTACATCGCCGCGATGCGCAAGCTGCACACGGCCGAACTCGATCCGCTCACGATCATCTCCTGGCGCGACATCTACACCTTCCTCGAGTACTCGGCTGACTCCTGCGAGTTCGTCGCGGATACCGTCGAATCCATCGTGATGAAGAACAGCTAGCTTGCAGCCAGCATCTATCTACCAAAGCCCCGCGCAGCCTGCCGCAGCGTCTGAACACGACGTTCGCGCAAGCTGCACGGGGCTTCACTACACGCCGTCGAACCCACCCGGCGTATTCGACGGCGAACGTGGTACCCTGAACCGGAGCATACGCGTACCTCGACCAAAGGAGCCACCATGTCGTTTGCAGAGCTTACCCGCGCGCGCTATTCCTGCCGCCGCTACACCGACCGAGCGGTCGAGCCCGAAAAGGTCGACGCCATCATCGAAGCAGGCCGCATCGCCCCGTCAGCGTGCAACAACCATCCCGCCCGCATCATCGTCTGCGACACGCCCGAGCTCCGCGAGGCTGCAGCCAAGGCGGCATATCACTTCGAACGCGACGGAAGCGTGTTCGGCGCGCCGCTCGTGATCGTCGCCTGCGCCAAGACCGACTCCGCATGGGTGAGAAAGTACGACCAGCGCAACGCCAGTGACATTGATAGCGCCATCGTCGTCGACCAGATGATGATGCAAGCGACCGACCTCGGCCTGGGTACGTGCTGGGTATGCCACTTCGATCCCGAAGCCGCCATCGAGGCCTTCGAGCTCCCCGAGGGCGTCTACCCCATCCACATGCTCACCGTGGGCTATGCAGCGGATACCATCGCCGAACCCGAGGCGCGCGAAGCGCGCACGATCTCCCGAGCGGACTTCACCGACGTCCGCTCGTAGGCTCTAACGCGGCAGCCGGGGCCTCCCGGGCAAACCGCGGGCGCCGCATCCGCCAGAGCCCCGATGGGGTGAGCAGCGCCCTCGCATCCCGATGGCGCATGCGAGCCGACGCTCCTTCAAGCCAAACATAAAAACGGCCGCCGATGTCATCCATCGACGGCCGTTTCGCGTATGTAGGCGCGGTCGCATCACCGCACCGAATCCGAAATGCTAGTCCAGATCGTCAGCCATGAAGTTATCGATCGGGGCGAACGGATCGGCCACTGGGGCGACGGGCATGGGCTCGGGAGCCGGGGTGGAGACGGGCGCCACGGCGGCAGCGGAGCCGGTCGGGGTGTTGGCGAGGAGCTCTGCAGGGAAGGAGTTCTGAGCGTCGTCCATAAAGTGCTGGATGAGCTTCATGTACTCGTTCTTGAAATCCTCGCGAGAAGCCTTGAGACGGTCGATCTCCTCGATCTCCTGCTGCTTCTCGGCGAGCGCCTGGCGGATGACCTCGCGCGCCTTGGCATCGGCCTCGTTGCGGATGCGCTCGGCATTCTCCTGGGCCTCGTTGATGATGGCGTCGGACGTCTGCTGCGCGGCGATGAGGGCGGCGGAGATCTGACGCTCGGTCGCGGAGAAATCGGGGGCCGGAGCCGGAACGGGCGCGGATGCCGGAGCGGCGGCGTTCTGGGCAAGCTGGGCCTGCGCGTCCGCGAGCTGCTGCTCGGCGACGGTAAGACGAGTCTTCAGATCAACGATCTTGTTGAGCATAGCGTCGACCTCGGAGGAAATCTGCTCGAGGAAGACATCGACCTCGGCGGGATCGTAGCCGCGCTTGGCCTCGGAGAACGTCTGAGCCTGGATGTCAGCAGGGGTAATAGCCATCGAAAACATTCCTTTCCATGCAATTGGCCGCCCTCGCGAGCGAGACCATGCGTTTCTTACAGAATTATACCTATCAGCAGCCGCTGTATGAGGTTCAACGCGAGAACAGCGATAACAGGCGAGAAGTCGATTCCGCCCATCGGGGGCAGGAACCGGCGAAAGAAGTTGAGATACGGTCCAACCAGGGAATCCAAAACCGCTCCGACATCGGCGAGGAAGCCGTTGGGATTCATCGGAATCCAGGTGAGCAGGCAGTACACCACGATGAGCATGCTGTAGAAATTGAACAGGGACTGAATGATCTGAACGATAGTGTAAACCGACACGTCTCTCCTACTTTGCCTTGATGTAACCCTCGCTGCGCAGCTTGGCGAGATCGGATTCCTTTACCTCGCAGTCCTGGGGCAGCACGATGAACACGCGATCAGCGACCTCCTTGACGCTGGCGCCCAGACCGCAGGCGAATCCGTAGCTGAAATCCAGAACGCGCTTGGCGACCTCGGTGCGGACGCCTACGAACACGAGCGCGACGGGCTGGCGCGTGCGGACGCGACGAACCACGGTCTCGACGTCGTCATAGCTCTCCGGCCTCAAGATGTAGGCGGGAAGCTGCGGGGTGTTGTTGACCACGGCGCTCACCTGTGCGGAAACGTCCGCAGCGGGAGCCTGCGCAGCCGGAGATGGAACGGAGCGCAGGGCCTCGGCATAGCTCGAGGGGGTATCGTAAGCGCCGGGGCGATAGGATTCCTGCCCGCGCGAAGGCGGATTATACGTGGTTGCATGGCGGTCGGCGTCCCCCACCAACTGTCCGCTGCGCGTGTAGACCGCGACCGATTCCGCCTCACCGCGCCGCGTCTGCCCAAGCAGGCCGGAGCTCGGCTCGTCATCGGTGTATTGGGGCGCGTAGCCTTGGTCGGTAGAAGCGGAATACCCCTGGGAGCGGAATCCGTCGGAGTCATATCCGTCCGAGCCGTCCTCGTAGTAGTCGTCGTAGCCGTCCGCCTGGTCGTAGCCATCCTGGCCGTACCCGGTTTGGTTCTGACCGAACGGAAGCCTGCTCTTGATATCGTCTAAGAAGCCCACGTTTCTCTACCTCTCTGCCCTCGGTTTCGTTTCATCTTCGAATGGTGCAGGTCAAGCACATGCCTGACCTGCTTATTTTACTGCAAAACCAGGGTCGAACAACACTCTACCAAGGCGAACGATGGTAGAACCCTCCTCGAGCGCGACCTCGAAGTCCTCGCTCATGCCGCAGGACAGCTCGCACAGATCGAGCGAGGTGTCCGAAGACGCCAGCTCGTCGCGCAGCTCGCGAAGGCCCGCAAAGCATCCGCGCGCTCTTTGCTTATCCCCGCGCGGGGCCATCGTCATAAGTCCCGCGATATGAATTCCACAAAGTGCGCGGAGTTCGGGTAATTCCCGACGAAGGGCTTCGGGGTCGAAACCGGATTTCGACTCCTCCCCCGAAACATTCACCTCGATGAGCACATCTTGGGGTGCGTCCATCAGGCCTTGGGCCATACGACGCTCGACGCGGCTCGAGACCGCCTGCGCGAGATGAAGCGAGCTGATGGAATGGATGAGCGAAGCCCGCCCCAAGACGGCGTTGATCTTGTTCGTCTGCAAGTTGCCGATCATGTCGAAGCTCACGCGAGGTGCATCCTGGAGCTGGGAGATAGCCTCGATCTTGCGAACAAGCTCCTGGGGCCGGTTCTCGCCGAACCGACGGAAGCCGGCAGCGATGGCGGCTTCGACCTCCTCCACCCCCACCGTCTTGGAAACAGCGACCAGGTCGACATCGGCGAAGGTGCGCCCGCTCTTCTCCAAAGCGACGGCCATCTTCGCGACGATCGCCTCGCGCCGTCGCTTCATATGATCAAGATAAGCAGCATCCATGCGCTCTACCCTCCAAACGGTTTCCCGTGCTCATACTAACGCACGAACAAGGGCACGCCGTCCGCAAACGAATCCGTTACACGCTTGCAGCACACGATGCCCCTCATGAACGAAAACCGCCGCAAGGAGCGAACCCCTTGCGGCGGTATCGATGCGATTCCAGAATCGCTGCGCTTACTCCTGCGAGGACTCGCGGATGAGCGCGGCGAGCTGCTCGCCGACCTCATCGAGCGGCAGGTCGGCGACGTAATGGGCATCGGCGGCCGGATCGAGGATCACGCCCTCGCCCGACGGGATGCGCATGCTCTCGAGCTCGTCCTCGTCCGCCTCGGCGAGATCGGCCGCGGTCCAGCGCTGGCCGGTGAGCAGGAATACCAAGCGGTACGCGCATTCCATGGAGATGGATGCGATTCGATCGAGGTAGCGCGACACCATGATGGTGCGGCGGAAATCATCCATCTGGGCGTCGTCGGCGACATCCATGGTCTCCGTGCGATTGAAGACGCGGAAGAACTCCTGGTAGGTCCCGTGCACGACCTCGTCCTCATCGGAGAGCGTGAGCACGGTGGAGAGGTCGTTGTTGACGAGGGCCGTGATGGTGGCGCCCAGCACGCGGTAGACGCTCTGCGCCTCGGTGTCGATGAGCTGAACCATCTCGGCGGGAACCTCGATATCGTTCTTCACCTTGCGCTTGGCGGCGCGGGCGATGCGACGGACCTTATCGCACATGCGCTGGAGGTTGAAATCGATATAGATGATGGTCTGAAGCAGGCGGAAGTCGGATGCGACCGGACTCTGCGTTGCGATCAGGTTGTAGCACACGGCCTCCAGATTGGCGCAGCGGGCATCGATCTGGAACGTGACGTCCTGCGTCTTGGACGCGAGCTTCTTATCGTCCTCTACATACGCGCGCACGGCATCGTGCAACGCGAGGTCGACGGCCTCGAAGATGGAGAGCATCTCGTGGCGAGCCTCGACCAGCTGGCGGGAAAACAGTTTGCGCATTCTAGGCTCCAATCAGACGCGCGCGGAATCAAGCGATCCGCAACCAGTATGGGCCGGATGCCCCGGCGACTAGCCGAAGCGGCCGGTGATATAGTCCTCCGTGCGCTTATCCATCGGACTAGTGAAGATAGCGTCGGTTTGACCATACTCGATAAGTGTAGCAGGCTCACCAGCGACTTCCTGTAAGAAGAATGCGGTGTAATCGGAGATGCGCGCGGCCTGCTGCATGTTATGGGTGACGATGATGATGGTCATCTCGGGCGCGAGCTCGGCCATCAGGTCCTCGACCTTCTGAACGGAGGTGGGATCGATGGCCGAACAGGGCTCGTCCATCAGGAGCACGTCAGGCTGAACAGCCAGGACGCGGGCGATGCACAGTCGCTGTTGTTGTCCGCCGGAAAGCGCCAAACCGTCTTTCGAGAGCTGATTGGATACCTCTTTCCACAGGTTGGCGCGCTTGAGGGACTCTTCGACTATGTCGTCGAGGTCGCTTTTGCTAGTCACGCCCTGCAAGCGAGGGCCAAAAGCGACGTTCTCGTAGATGGATTTGGGGAAGGGATTGGGCTGCTGGAAGATCATTCCCACGCGGCGGCGCAGATCGACCGGGTCGACGCCCTCGGCGTAGATGTCCGCGCCGTCAAGCGTCATGCTGCCCTCGATGCGCGTTCCCTCGATGAGGTCGTTCATGCGGTTCATGCAGCGCAGGAACGTCGATTTGCCGCAGCCCGACGGGCCGATGAACGCGGTGATCTTGTTCTTGGCGATATTGAGGTTCACATCGGTCAGCGCGTGGAAGTCGCCGTACCAGAAATCGAAGTTGGACGTGGAGATAGCGCTCTGCTGGGGAGCGGGCGCAGCTTGATACACGGTCACGAGGGCTCCTTACTTATTCTTGCGAGAGAGGCGACGTGCGAACAGGTTGAAGGCGAGGATGATGATCATCAGCAGCAGCGCCGTGCCGTAGGCGGCGTTCATGTTGATGCCGTCGTTCGCCAGCAGGTAGAGGTGGACCGTCATGGGGCGGCCGGAATCCATCGGGCTGATGGGGAGGTTGATCGCCTGGCCCATGGTATAGAGGACGACGGCGGTCTCGCCGATCGCGCGCCCGATGCCGAGCACGATGCCGGTCGCGATGCGGCCGAATGCCGAGGGAAGGACGATGCGGGAGACGACCTGCCACTTCGTGGCCCCGAGACCGTAGGCTCCCCAGCGGATGTAGCGCGGGACGGAGCGGATGGCCTCCTCGGTGGTGCGCATGACGATCGGCAGCATGAGCAGCGCGAGCGCGAGCGCGGCGGAGAACATGGACAGTCCGAACCCCATCGCCTCGACGAACAGTGCGTAGCCGAACAGGCCCATGACGATGGAGGGTACCGAGGCGAGCGTATCCGCTGCATAGCGAATGATGTTCACCATGCGCCCCTGCTTGGCGTACTCGGCGAGATAGACCGCGGCGAGCACCGCGATGGGGGTGCAGATGAGCATGGCGAGCGCCGTGACGTAGATCGTAGAGACGATCGTGGGCCAGATACCGCCCTCGGCGTTCACGCCGTGGGGCCAGCCGAAGATGAAGTCGAGCGAGATATGCGGCAGGCCGTTGATGACGACGTACGCGATGATCGCGACGAGGACCAAGGTGGTGACGGCCGCGGCGACGCGAAAGACGCCGAGCATCACCGTGTTGGACGTGTTCTTGGAGATGCGCCCCTGCTTGCCATGGGAAAGGGCGCGCTTGATGCGCTGCGAGGAGGTCAGCTGCTCCCCCGAAGCGCCGTTGATCGGTTCATTGGCCATGATCCTATCCCTTCCTCATCTTGGACAGCAGGCGGACGATGCCGACGAGCGAAGCGGAGATGATGAAGAGCACCACGCCCATGCCGAACAAGGCCGTACGATGAAGGCCGGACGAGTAGCTCATGTCGAGCGCGATCTGGCTCGTGAGCGTGGAGACCGGGCTCGAGATGGAATCGGGGATGACGGGCGCGTTGCCCACGACCATGAGGACCGCCATGGTCTCGCCGATGGCTCGGCCCATACCGAGGACGACCGCGTCTACGATACCGAACCTGGCTGCGGGAAGGACCACCTTGTAGATGGTCTGCCACTTGGTGGCGCCCATCGCGTAGGACGCCTCGCGGATGCCCATGGGAATGGAGTTGAGCGCGTCGATGGTCAGGGTGGTGATGGTGGGGACGATCATGATGGCGAGCACGAACCAGGCGGTCAGCGCGCCGAAACCCATGCCGCCGGTGAGCTCGGCGACGATCGGCCTGATGATGACCATGCCGAAGAAGCCGTAGATGATCGACGGGATGCCCGCGAGCAGGTCGACGGCGGGGCTGATGAGGGCCCGCACCCGGTCGGAGGCGATCTCGGTGAGGTACACCGCGGTCCCCACGCCCAGGGGCACGCCGAGCACCAGGGCGCCGGCGGTCACCAGGCCGGATCCCGCAAGGAGTGAGAGGATGCCGTACTGCCCCTCGGTAGGAGCCCAGGTAAAGCTGAAGAAGTTCGCCAGCCCGATATCGGTGAACACCGGAGCGGCCTGCATCATGGTGAACGCGAAGATCAGCAGCACCGTGACGACGGCGAGGAACGCGCAGCCGAAGAAGAGGTACTGCAGCCCCTTCTCCTTGAGGTACGTGCTGCGGGACACGAGCGCCAGCTCGCGCTTACGCGTCGGCTGGGAGACATTCGACGAGGTCTCGCTCATTCTACATCCCCTCCCCTGCGGCATCCGCCTCGTATGCGACGGGGATGAAGCCCGCCTCGCGGATCTGCTCGTCCATCTCGTCCGACAAGACGTACTCGATATAGCCCTGCGCCTCGGCAGAGGGCTCGCCCTTGGTGAAGAAGTACAGGTCGCGCGAGATGGGATAGCCGCCGCTGGCGACCGTCTTCTCGCTCGGCTCGACATGGTTCACGTTGATGGCGCGCACCTGGGTCTCGGCATATTTCGACTCGACGAAACCCATCGAGATGTAGCCGATGGCGCCGCGCGTACGGCTCACCACGTCGCGAACCTGGCCGGTGCCGGAAAGGACGGCGGCGCGACGGTCGAACGGCTCGCCGTCCATGATGATCGACTTGAAGGCTTCACGGGTGCCGGAGGCCTCGTCGCGGTTGACCAGCTGAATGGCGAGGTCCTCGCCACCTACTTCCGACCAGTTCGTGATCTGGCCGGCGTAGATCGCGCGAAGCTGCTCGACGGAGAGGTTCTGCACGGGGTTCTCGGGGTTCACGATGACCGCGATGCCGTCGTGTGCGATGGGGATGGTGGTCAGGCCGAGCTCCTGCTCCTGCGCGTTCAGCCCGCGCGAGGACGTTGCGATATCCGCGGTGTCGTTCGAGACCGCCTCGATGCCGGCGCTCGAGCCCAGGCCGGACACCAAGACGGACACGCCGGTCTGCTCGGTATACGCCTCGGCGGCCACCTCAGCGATGGGCAGGCAGGTCGTCGACCCCGCGACGGTGATCGAACCGGTCGATGTCGAAGCGGAACAGGCGGAAATGGATACGGCCGTTACAAGGGAAAGGGCCCCGGCGGCAATAACCGCTAGAGGGCCACGGCTATGGCGGCGTGGCGACCACAGATGCCTTCCTCTGCCCGGTACGAGAAGAACCGGTCGTTGAGGCGCACGGTCGAGAGCCGCAAGTCGTGAATTTCGCACGGAGGAACTCCAATTTCTTCGAGCGACTGACGGATGCACGCGGACAGATCGAGCAGCCGCGATGCAGTACCCTCAATGTTATCAAACCGTAATGAGAATGTGTGCATCAGGTCAGATGAGACCTCATATTCGTCTCCCTGGATATGGGGGCCGATATACGCGGAAATATCAGATGGCGAGCAGCCCGTTTCCTCGCATAGGATCCGCGCCGCCTTCGCCGCGATGCGGGCATACGTGCCCCTCCAGCCGGAATGAACAACAGCGAAAGCATTGTTTTCGCAGCTCAGAAGAACGGGAACGCAATCGGCGAAGCAGAGCATCACCGGGACATGCGCTGCGGTGCACACGATGGCGTCGGCGCCTTTCGAAATGCGACTGCGTATATCAGCCAGATCGGCTGCATCAGAACTCCGCACCACGACCACGTCATCGCCATGAACCTGATTGGGCACGAGGAGCCGCTGCATATCGTCGGCGCACCCCAGGGCCTCCAGAACGAGGCGACGATTCTCGATGACGTTCTCGAGCTCATCCCCCACGTGCGACCCCAGATTCAAAGACGCATACGGCGTTTTTGAGACGCCGCCCGTGCGCTCGGTGAACGCCAGGCGCGTCGCACCCCTGTCCGTGCGAAGCAGTACGATGCCGTTATCGTGAACGATGCGTTCCATAAGTCCTCGCAATCTCGTGTTGTCAGAACGCGATGCCCCGAGCAGGCGCTATCGCCGCCCCCCATCGAGCAGGTGATATCGTCCGCCCCATAGAAAAGGCGCTAACAAGAAAACCCGCCAAGCTCGCACTCGACGGGTTGATTCGATTGATCCTAGGCTGCGCTTAGAAGTTGCCGCGCTTCAGGAAATCGGGGAGCTCGAACTGGTCGTTGCCGAAGTTGGGCAGCTCCGTCCCGCCGACGTTGCGCGTGGGCGTAGCCTGCGCGGCATGAGCGGGGGCAGCGGACTCGGCCTTAGCCTGGGCCTGGGACTGGGCGAACAGGTCGTCCTGACGGTTGACGTTGGAATCGGAGAAGCCGGTGGCGATGACGGTGATGCGCACCTGGTCGCCCAGGGACTCGTCGACGACGGTACCGAAGATGATGTTCGCCTCGGGGTCGACCGCGTTGGCGACGAGGTCGGCGGCATCGTTGATCTCCTGGATACCGAGGTCCTTGGAACCGGCGATGGAGAGCAGGACGCGCGTCGCCCCATCGATGGAGCTCTCGAGCAGGCGGCTGGAGATGGCCTGCTGGGCGGCGTCGACGGCACGGGAGTCGCCGGAGGCCACGCCGATGCCCATCATAGCGGTACCGGCCTGGCGCATGATCGTCTTGACGTCGGCGAAGTCGAGGTTGATGACGCCCGGGACGGTGATGAGGTCGGTGATGCCCTGGGTGCCCTGGGAGAGGACGCCGTCGGCGTTGGAGAAGGCCTCGAGCATGGTGGTCTTCTTCTCGGCGATATCGAGCAGCTTGTCGTTGGGGATGACGATGAGGGTGTCGACGCTGTCGGACAGGGTCTTGATGCCCTCCTCGGCAGCCTTCTTGCGCTTGCGGCCCTCGAAGGTGAACGGCTTGGTAACGACGGCGACGGTGAGCGCGCCGACCTCGTTCATGGCGATGTCCGCGACGATCGGAGCGGCGCCGGTGCCCGTGCCGCCGCCCTCGCCCGCGGTGATGAAGACCATGTCGGCGCCCGCCAGGGCCTCGGCGATGTCGTCGCGGCTCTCATCGGCGGCCTTGCGGCCGACCTCGGGGTTGGCGCCGGCGCCCAGGCCGCGCGTGAGGTCGGTGCCGATATGGACCTTGATATCTGCATCGGAGATCGCCAACGCCTGGGCGTCCGTGTTGATGGCGACGAACTCGACGCCGCGGATGCCCTCTTCGATCATTCGGTTGACCGCGTTGGTGCCGCCGCCGCCCACGCCGACCACCTTGATGACGGCAAGATAGTTGTTGATCTCGTTCTCGTGCATGTGTCGGTCCTCCGAACATCGCTCAACGTTAAGCTTGCGAATAATAAACGATAACAGTAACCCTCAAGTTCAGATTAAACGTAGAGGTAAAACACTGTATCTTTGCATGATTTTACAGCTGTTGTCAAATGCCAGCACGTATAAATGTGAATTTGGCAACCAAACTGCAGGTAGACGGTGAAGCCATTCGCCGAAGCAGGAAATTCCGGAGCCGTGCCGCGGCGCGGCTCCGGAATAAGGGTGCGGCGCGCGGCGGCAACCCGCGGGAGACGCGCGGCGCGCCGGTGGGCTACTGGGGAACGCTGCGGAACGTATACGCATTCGGCGTCCTCACGTCGATGTAGGTGACGCCCGCCTGCTGCGACAACAGCACGGTTACGACGCGCTCCTTCACGGCGATGTCGTCGGGCGCGCCCAGCGCCACCTCCACGCCCGAGACGAGGTTCGCGGCGATCGCCTCCTCCGATGGCACGGACAGGTACTTGATCTGCGCCTTGAAATCCGAGGAGAACTTCTCGGCGTATTCCATGCCCGCAAGGATCACGGAGGACTGCACCTCGCGGCCGCTGGCAGGCGAAACGTCGGACGATACATCGGTGAGCAGCAGGGCGCCGAAATGCTTGGCGAGGGCCTCGGCCGCATCGACGCCCGAGAGGGCGCGCGTGCCGTCGGAGCCGACCTTGGTGGCATCCTGCCCGTCGGCTGTGTCGCCGGCGGGCTCCGTCGAGGCATCCGTGCCCTCGGAACCGGCGGCATCTGAAGCGTCGTCCGTTCGGACGGATTGCGCGGACCCGTCCCCGTCGGCATCGGCATCTGCCGCGTCGCCCGCATCGGATGAGGCGGAATCAGCCCCACCCTGCGATGCCACGTCCCCCGACAAGCCATCGGTCGCGGCCGCATCGCCCTCGGCCTTCTCGGATGCCTCCGTCGTAACGATGCCGCTCTCGACGATCGAGCCGGATTCATCGACGGTGACGGCGAGCGAGAGCGGAGCGATCCAGCAACCGTCATCCCCGATGGCCCAGGCGATATCGTCGGCTGCGACGTACATGATCGCGGCGACCGCGCGCTCGCGCGGCGTGATGACCAACGTATGGGGGTACTCGCGCTTCACCTCGACACCGGATACCCAGGGGTTCTGCTTCAGGGCGTCCACGATGCGCTCCTCGTTCACGTTGAGCAGCGTGGTCCCCTCGGGAAGGTTGATCAGCTGCTCGGCGGCGTCCTGGGCGACGTGCTCGCTGCCAACGATGCGGATATCGGTTGCAGCGAACAAGCCGGAGTTGACCACGACGAGGGCGACGAGGGCGAGCATGGCCGCAACGGCCACGACCCCGGCGAGCGCGAGCCGGGCGCGGGACAGAGACGGCATCTTGATCTTGAGGTCGCGCTTCAGAGAGCCCTGGGGGGGATCGTCAACCGGCTTGGGCGCCGCAGCCACGCTCGTGAGCTTTTTGGATTCAAGGGCGTGCAGACGCTTCCTCGTCGAGGGAACCGTCGCAGCGGGGCGCTTCCCCATGACGGGACGGCTTGCGACGGGACGCGCAGCCGAGCCCGTGCGCGGCGCGACGGGACCCGCGGGCTGCCGGCGACGAAGCTCGACGCCGACCGGCGCCGGCGGCAGCGCTCCGGCAGATCCCGCCGGCAGCCGTCCGGGCGTACGAGGGCGCGATGCCGTCGCGGGTCCGTACGCACCGGGACGGGAAGGATTCGAGTCGCGCGCCGCCCGGGGCCTTGCGGGGGTTGCGGGACGCGTCGCAGAAGCCGACCGCTTCGTAGGCCGGGGCGCTGCGGCCCGAGCTTGGCGGGCCCGCTGCTCACGAACGACGGCGGCGGCCTTCTTCGCGGTGTGCTTCTTCGAGGGAGCGGTATAGGCGCTGATGGGCTTCGTGGGCGCCGGAACGTTGCTGGGACGCTGAGGAGCCACGGGACGAGGACTCGCTACAGGCCGGGACGCGGACGACCCCGCCCGACGAAACGTGGGCTTCGGTGCTTTAGAACCCGAGGAATTTGACTTCCGGTTGGAGCTCGACGCCATACGTTTCCTTTACCTTCTCATATACGTGCGAGATGACCGCGGAGACATCCCCCGCGCTCGCAGTGCCCTTGTTGATAATAAAATTAGCGTGAAGGGCGGATACTTCAGCGCCCCCCACGGAAAAACCCTTCAATCCACAATCCTCTATCATCTTTCCAACACTCATGTTGGCCGGATTGCGGAATACCGAACCGCACGAGGCGGAGCCGATGGGCTGGGTCCGGCGACGAAGGGCGAGCGACCGCTCCATCTTGGCGCGGATATCCGCCTTCTTGCCCGGCTCGAGATGGAGCGTCACCTCGAGGATGATCTCGTCGCGGGGCAGCGACGTCACGCGGTAGCCCCACGTCACGTCCTCAAGGCCGTAATGGCGGATGCCGGCGCCGGGTTTGTAGGTGACCACGTCGCGCACGACGGCGCCGATCCACTCCTCGCGCGAGCCCGCGTTCATGGAGACGGCGCCACCGACGGTCCCGGGGATGCCGACGGCGAACTCCAGCCCGGTGAGCTCGCGCGACAGCGCCTCGTTGACCAGGCGGGCGAGCATAGCACCGGCGCCGACGGTGATCGTCGCGTCATCGTCGTCGACCACGAAGCGCGAGAACTCCCGACCCAGGGAGATCACCGCGCCCTCGTAGCCCGCATCCGCGACGAGCAGGTTCGAGCCCTTGCCCAAGATGACCCAGGGCACCTGCTCCCTGCCGAGCACCTCGATCGTGCGACGAAGCGAATGATAGCTATGGCAGGTAATGAACAGCGCCGCCTTGCCGCCGATCCGATAGCTGGTATGGCGAGCAAGGCGCTCGCCCTCAGCGAGTTCGGTGTCGATCAGGCCCGACAGCGACATAACCGCGTTGAAAACGCCCATGCCCAAGCCACCAGCCCTTCCAGATTAAGCTCGATCGCCGGCACGCTCGAGGTCGGCGACGTGCTCGATGTAATCGGGTCCGACCGTCGTGACATCGCCCGCGCCCATCGTGATCAGCAGGTCGCCCTCCCCCAGCAGCGAATCGAGGCGCTCCATGAGCGTCGGGCGGTCGCTGACATAGACGACGTCCTTCTCGGGATGGAGGGAGCGGATCGTATCGGCGAGCATCTTGCTGGTGACGCCCGGGATGGGCATCTCGCCAGCTGGGAACACGTCGATGAGCACGAGCTTGTCGGCATCGGCGAACGCGTTCGCGAAATCGTCGCGCAGCGCCTGCAGGCGCGAATAGCGATGCGGCTGGAACACGACGACGACGTTGCCGAAGTCGAGTCCATGGGCGGCGGCGAGCGTCGCCTTGATCTCGGTGGGATGATGGCCGTAATCGTCTACGACGATGATGCCGCGAACGTCGCCGATATGCGTGAAGCGACGACGCGCGCCCTGGAACGTCGAGAGGGCGCGGGCAGCGGCATCCGTATCGAGCCCCATGACGAACGCCGACGCGAGCGCGGCGGTCGCGTTCAGCACGTTGTGCATACCCGGATTATGCTTGATGGAGACCTCGTGCGAGACGCCGGAGGGCAGCTTCACATCGAAGGTGCTCCCGAGTGCGTGCTCGGCGGGATGGACGGTGCATACGACATCATTCGAAGCGTCCGTACCATACGTGACCACGCGGCGCCCCGTAGCGCGCGCGAGCTCGACCAGGCGCGGGTCCTCGCCGCATACGATAACCGTGCCGTCCTCTCCCACGAGGTTCATGAACGTGCAGAACGTCTCCTCGATCTCCTCGAGCGAGGAATAGTGGTCCATGTGGTCGGCCTCGACGTTGGTGACGATGACGACGTCGGGGTCGAGATAGAGAAACGAGCTGTCGGATTCGTCGGCCTCGCAGACGAAGAACTCCCCGTCGCCGTTGCGGCCGTTTGTGTCATAGCCCTCAACGATGCCGCCGATCAGGAAACTGGGGTCGAGCCCCATGCGGTCGAGCATGGTGGCGCACATTGAGGACGTCGTCGTCTTGCCATGGGTGCCGGCGACCGCAAGGGTGGTGTAGCCGGCTCCCAGGGCGGAAAGCATCTTCGCGCGGGGCCATACGGGAATGCCGAGCTCGCGGGCGCGAACCAGCTCCGGGTTCGTCTCGGGAATCGCCGTGGAGACCACGACCACGTCGGGCTTGACCTGGTCGATGGTCTGGGCCTCATGCCCGATGAAGACCTCCATACCGGCACGGGTGAGCTGGCGGATATAGCGAGACGTCTTCAGGTCCGAACCGGTCACCCGATAACCGCGCTCATGGAGCACCAGGGCGATGCCGCTCATGCCGGCGCCGCCGACGCCGATGAAATGAGCGCTCTCGAAGGTCGGAGCCGCGGTAGATTCCGGAACCACAATATTCGACATGCCTACTCCTTGTAGCCTCGCGTCTATACAAACTATCTCATTATACTCTTACGCTCGAAAACGCGCCGACTCCTAGCGCGCCCGCAAGGCCTCCACAGCATCGGCCAGCAGCTGGGCGGCCCGGTCCTGCTTGAGCGCTCGGGCGCTCGCGCGCATCGCATCGCGCCGCTCCGGACGGAGCAGCAGGTCGAAGAGGTCGTCCGCGAACGCGTCGTCGTCGATGGCGGCGTCCGCGTACATGACCGCAGCGCCGGCGTCGACGAGGAAGCGCGCGTTCGTGGTCTGATGATCCGCGGTCGCATGGGGATAGGGAACCAGTACCGATGGAGCGGCGAGCGCGGCGATCTCGGCGATGGACGACGCGCCGGCACGGGAGAGGACGAGGTCGGAAGCGGCGAGCATGTCGCCCATCGCATCGATATAGGGACGAACCTCCCAGCGCGCCGACTCCTCCGCGGTCAGGGCGAGCTCGGCCACGGCGAGGTCGTAGCCCTCGGTGCCGGTCGATTGCACCACGCGCACCCCCGGAATCCCGAGCAGCCCGGACTTCAGCGACGCCAGGCGCTCGTTGAGGTGGCGCGCGCCGAGCGAGCCGCCGAACACCAGCAGCAGCGTCTCATCGGAAGAGACGCCGAGCGCGGCGCGACCGCGCGCGCGGTCGCCCGCGAGCACCGAGGAGCGCACGGGATTGCCCGTCATGAGGACCTCGGTATCCGCCCCGCACCGCTCCCGGAAAATCGACTCGACGCTCGGCTGGGCGATAGCGATCAGGGACGCCGACTTCGCGGTCTGCTTGTTCGCCAGGCCGGGAACGGAATTCTGCTCGTGCAACGCGATGGGAATGCCCAGCCTCGCGGCGGCGCGCATAAGGGGCAGTTCGACATAGGCGCCGAAACCGACCACGACATCGGGCCTGAGCGACGGATCGGCTTCGAAAGCCCGCACCAACCGGCGCTCCTCGCGCGCGAGATGCAGCAAAGCGGTCACGAGCGTCCAGGGGCGCTCGCGATCGAAACCGGTCACCTCGACGGGGAAGAAGTCGAATCCCGCCTCGGGCACCAGGCGGCCCTCAAGCCTGCGGGTCTCGCCGAAAAAGCGGACGGCATGCCCGCGGTCGCGCAGCTCCTCGGCGAGCGCGAGCGCCGGATTCACGTGCCCGGCCGTCCCGCCCGCCGCGATGGCGACGCGAAATGCATGGTTATCGGTCATAGCGACCCCTCCTTGTTCCATATGAATCGGCACCGCGTCCCCGCGAGCCGCCGCGCGCACGCTGTCCGCCGCGCACCTCGGGCCCCGCATCCCGCGAGCGAAGGCGCTCGGAAGGATTATCGTTGAGATTCACCCGACCGTAGCCGCCGGACGTCGAACGGCGCCCATCGGGGCGCGGACGGGTGCCACGCGGACCCGAGGCGGCGTCCCCCTCGGGATAGCCCGATCCACCCGAGCCATCCATCACGCTGAAACCCGGGCGGCACCCGCCCCCGCGCCCGCCCTCGCGGGATGAGCGCCTCCGCGGCTCCCCGGCGGTGCTTCGCCCGATATGGCTCGACACGCCATCCTGGCCCGTGAAAGCGCGATCGGCGCCCATGACGGCAAACTCGGATCGACGGTCATCGTACACGGTGCGCCGGTTGCTATCGATCGAGACGCGGATGATGTACCCCGCCAGGATGAGGCACGCGACCATGGAGGAGCCTCCATAGGAGATGAACGGGAGCGTCTTGCCCGTCATGGGGGTCACGCCCAAGATGCCCAGCGTGTTCACGAGAAACTGGACGCCCAGGATCGTGGTGCATCCATAGGCGGTCAGGCGGTCGCGCATCGACGAGGCCTCGCGCGCGATCTTGTAACCCGAGACCAGCAACGCGGTGAAGACGGCGAAGAAGGCGATGGTGCCCACGAACCCCATCTCCTCGCCGATGATGGCGAGGATGAAGTCGTTATGGAGTTCGGGAAGGAAATTGTACTTCATCGTGGCGTTGCCGATGCCGCGCCCGAACAGACCTCCCGATGCGAACGCCATGATCGCGATCGTCGCCTGGTAGCCGCTGTCGAACATATCCGCCCAGGGGTCCTGCGCGACGAGGAAGCGCTCCACGCGATAGGGCTCGATGATGAACACGATGCCCAGCAAGATGAGGCCGACGACGAAGATGGAGCCCAGCAGGCGCCAGGGAGCGCCGGCGAACAGCAGCATGACCATGATGGTCGCGGCGAGGATGATGGTCGTGCCGAAGTCAGGCTGGGCGACGATCAGCAGCAGGGGAAACGCCATCGCGACCGCGAACAGCTTGATAAAGCCTACGGTGTCCAGATTCATCCGGTCGTAATACTCGGCCAAGATGTTGGCAGCCGTCAGGATTAGGAACGGCTTGGCTATCTCAGATGGCTGCAGCGAGAAGAAGCCCAGGTCGATCCATCGAACGGCTCCGCCGGCACCCGCTCCGATCACAAGGACCACACCCAGCGAGATGACGCAGAGGAGCCAGATGGCGAACAGCGTGCGCTCGCCGTATCGATCGAGCGGAATGTGCGTGACCACGATGGCGAAGATGGCTCCGCCCGCCGCGAAGATCGCCTGGCGGGACAGATAATACGTCGAGGGCTTGGGATTGGCGCTCGAGACGGCGGTATGCGCCGAGGACGAGTAGACCATGAGCAAACCGAACGCGACGAGCGCGATCAGGCAGGCGATGAAGACCAGGCGCGGCGCCATGATGCGAGCCGGGACGCCCGCGATGTGGCGCTCTCCAAACGAGGTGTGGGTCGCGGCGCCGCCCTCCCTGCGGGATGCGCGCGTCGACGGGCTTCCCGATCCCGTGCGCGGAGCCCGAACATCGCGCGAGCCACGGTCGGTTGATCTGGTTGCCATAAGCGCCTCCGGCTACTCTTCGGTATCGAACTGCTCCCCTTCGTCGAGGGCAATGCGAATCTTATCTACATACGCCTTGAAGGCGCGCCCCCGCTCCTCGAAACCAGAGAACTGGTCGAACGACGAGCATGCCGGGGACAACAGCACGACGTCGCCGCGGGATGCGAGCGAACGCGCTACATCGACCGCGTCATAGAGGTCGTCGGCCTCCGCGATGTCGATCACGCCGGAGCGGTCGGCATCCTCGAGGGCCCGCCTGAACCGTTCGCGCGACTCACCGAAGCACACGGCGCACGCGGCGTGGTCGACGACGAACGAGGCGAACTCATCGAGCGGGGTCCCCTTGTCATGGCCGCCCAGCAGCACGATGACGCGGTCATCGGGAAACGATGCCAGCGCCTTCTCGACCGCATCGGTGTTGGTCGCCTTCGAATCGTTCACATAGCGAACGCCATCGATCTCGCCGCACGGCTCGGCACGGTGCTCGAGCGGCCCGAAGCAGCGCAACCCCTCGCGCACGCCTTCCGCCGAGGCGCCGCAGGCGAGGGCGGCTGCCGAGGCGACCAGGGCGTTCTTGACGTTGTGATCGCCGGCGAGCAGCAGCTCGGAGACATCGACGAGGTCGAGCTCCTCACCCGCCAGGCGCACCACGAGCCATCCTGCGCGCAGGAACGCCGCATCGGCGCACGCAGGGTCGTCGAAGGACGCGCGCAGAACCCGGCGCACGTCGCGGAAGACCTCGTCCCCGTACAGGCCGATGCCGGGATCGTCGGCGTCCACGATGGCGAGGTCGCCGTCGCCCATGTTCTCGAAGAGCCTGAGCTTCGCCCGCGCGTAGTTATCATGCGACCGATGCCAGGCGAGATGGTCCGGCGTGATGTTCAGCAGGACGCCGACCCTGGGATGGAACTCCTCCGTGGTGGCGAGCTGGTAGCTGGAAAGCTCCGCGACCAGCCAGTCGCCCGGCGAACGGGAGTCGACGGCGCTGATGGTGGCGGTGCCGATGTTGCCCACCGCCGTCGCCGCCATGCCGCTCGAGCGAATCAGATGCTCGACGAGCGCCGTGGTGGTCGTCTTGCCGTTCGTGCCCGTGATGCCGCACCAGCGCTCGGGCGAGAGCCGGTAGGCGAACTCGGGCTCGCCCATGATCTGGGTGCTCGCCGCGCGCGCCGACTGGTAAAACTCGGAGAACTCGGAGATGCCGGGGCTGGCGACGCACACGTCGTACGTCCCCTCGACGCTCTCGGTGCCGAACACGAAGCGCACGCCATGCTCCTCGAGGGCGCGGGTGCTCTCGTTCGGCTCGGCGGAAGCGCCGCCGTACACGCACACAGCGGAAACGCGTTCCCCTTGGTGGCGAAGCGCCCATTCGATCACGTTGAATCCCGTGGAGCCAAGGCCGAGCACCAACAGGGAGAAAGTCTGCGGAAGCGGCATCGCGATCACTAACCCAGCTGGAAGAAGCAGGCCAGACCGAGGGCGCCGAACGCGGCGGCGATGATCCAGAAGCGGATGACCACCTTGGTCTCCGCCCATCCGAGCTTCTCGAAGTGATGATGGATGGGCGCCATGAGGAAGACGCGCTTGCCCGTCGCCTTGAAGCTGAGGACCTGGATCATCACGGAGAGGGCCTCGATGATGAACAGGGCTCCCACGACGAGGGAGACGACCTCGGTGCTGGTGAGAATCGCGACCGCGGCGAATCCGCCGCCCAGGGCGAGCGAGCCGGTATCGCCCATGAAGATGCTGGCGGGATAGGCATTGAACCACAGGAACCCCAGGCAGCCGCCCGCACAGGCGGCGCAGAAGATCGCGAGGTTGGCATCCCCGCTCAAAAAGCAGATGGCGGCCATGACGATCATCGCCATCATGACGGTGCCGCCCGCGAGGCCGTCCAGGCCGTCCGTAAGGTTCACGGCGTTGGACATGCCCGCCAGCAGCAGGAAGACGAACACGAGGTACAGCCAGGGGATGGAGATGGTGACCCCGCCGACGGACAGCGTGGTCGTAAGGACCCCCAGGTCGATGGCGAAGCCGCCCGGGAAGCGGATGACGGGCTCGACGCCGCACAGGTTGACGGCGAGCAGGAAGAACGCGACCACGATGGCCGTGAGACCGACCATCTTCGCGGCGGGCGTCAGACCGAGGGACCGGCCCTGCGCCACGGAGGTGATGTCGTCGAAGAGCCCGAGCGCGCCCGTCGCCAGCGCCGCGCCGCCCGCGAGCATGACCTCGGGGGTGAGGTGGCCGATCAGCAGCGTGGAAACGACGATGCCGAGCAGGATCACCACGCCGCCCATGGTGGGCGTGCCCTGCTTCACCAGATGCCGCTGCGGGCCGTCGGCGCGGACCTGCTGACCGATCCCCTCGATCTTCAACAGCTTGATCCAGAAGGGCATGACGGCGAGCACGATGAGGGCGGCGACGCCGAGCGCGAGGAACGCCTGGTACGTGGGATAAGCGGGATTAGCAAACATTTAGCAAACCTCTTCTACGAAACGATCGAGGCCGACGAAGCGCGAGCCCTTCACCAAGACCAGATCGGTCGCGGACAATACGGAGCCGTAGCGGGCGATGAGCTTGTCGCAGGAGGGCACCACGGCGACGGCGTCCTCCCCCAAGCCCATCATGCGGGCGGCAGATGCCATGGCGCGGGCGTTCTCGTCGCCCACGAACACGACGAGCCCGGGCTTCTTCGCGGCGGTATAGGCGCCCACCAGCTCGTGGAACCGCCTGCCCTCGTCTCCCAGCTCGCCCATCTCGCCGAGCACCGCGATGCGCGTGCCCGAGCACGGCAGGGTGGCGAGCAGATCGAGCCCGGCGGCCATGGACTCGGGGCTCGCGTTATACGAGTCATCGATCACGCGCGCACCGCACCGAGCCCGCCGAACCTCCTGGCGCCGCCCGGTGATCTGCAGGTTCCGGAACACCTCGTCGATCGTGAACTGGGGAATGCCGAGCTCCGCCGCCACGGCCGCGGCATAGAGCGCGTTGCCCACGGATTGCTTGCCGGGGATGGCGAGCGCAGTCTTGAACTGCGCGCCGCTGCGGACCGTCATGGTGAACGAGGGGCGCCCGTCCTCCCCGACCTCGACGGAGGTCGCGCAGACGTCGTCATCGGAGGAGAACCCGCACAGGATCACATCGATGCCGGCGGGCTTGGCGAAGTTCTCGATGATGAACGGGGTGAAGTCGTCCTCCCCGGAGAGCACCAGGGCGGAATGATGCCCCTCGAAGTTCTCGCTCGAGGGACGCATGCCGGCGCACACCTCGGCCTTGGCGCGCGCGATGTTCTCGCGGCTGCCCAGCAAGCCGATATGGGAGGTGCCGATCTTGGTGATGATCGAATACGTGGGCTGGGCGCAACGGGAAAGGCGCTCGATCTGCCCGCGGGAGTCCATACCCATCTCGAGCACCATGACCTGGGTGTTGCGAGGCGCGGCCAGGATGGTGAGGGGCATGCCGATGAGGCTGTTGTAGTTGCCCTGCGTGGCGTGGACGCGATAGCGCGTGGACAGCAGCGCGCAGAGGACGTCCTTGGTCGTGGTCTTGCCGATGGAGCCCGTCACGGCGACCACCGTGCAGCCGATGCGCGCGCGATAGCCCTGGGCCAGCAGCAGGAGGAACTCGGTGGGGTCCTCTACCGTGAAGACGGCGCACTCGTGGTCGTCGGCGAGGTGCAGCAGCTCGCGGGAGGGATCGGTCGTCAGCACAACGCACGCGGCGCCCGCCTCGATCGCCTGCGGCGCGAACTCGTTGCCGTCCACCCGCTCTCCGGGAAACGCCACGAAGATGGCGTCCCGCCCGACCTTGCGCGAATCGATCTCGACCCCGCGGCAGATACGGTCGGCATTGCCCGTCCAAGGCCGCGCCCCCGTTACCCTCTCGAGGTACTTCACAGCTATCTCAATCATGCGTCACCCTTCGTACGCTCATATATCGGCGGTTAATTGTATCGCTCGAAGCCGCCGCTGTGGTGCAGGCTGTGTGAACGCTCGCCGACCCTCGCGCACGAGCCCCTGCCGGCACGCCGTCCCCTAGGCCTCCGGCTTGATGCCCAGCGCGTCGATGGTCGCCTGCATGATCGCCTGGAACGGCGGCATCGCGACGCTCGAGGTGTACGCCGTGCCGTCGAGGGTGATATAGACCATCGCCTTCGGATGCTCGGGTGAGACGAATCCCAGGAAGGACGCCATGTTGTTGGACTGCTGGTAGCCGCCGTCCTCGCCGGCGCGCTCGGCGGTACCCGTCTTGCCCGCGATCCGGTAGCCCTCGATCTGCGCGCCCGATCCGGTTCCCTCCTCCACGACCGTCTCCATCATCGAGACGACCTGTTCCGCCGCCTCCTCGCTGATGCACCGCTCCTTCTCGCCCCAGTCGACGTCCTCGCCCTTTTTCGAGATCAGGAAATGGGGGGTCGACATCATTCCCTTGTTGGCGATACCCGTCATGGCGCGCAGGATCTCGATGGGCGCCACGGCGATTCCCTGGCCGAACGACATCGAGCCCAGACTCGATCCGTCGTAGTCGCTGCGGTCGCGGATGATGCCGGTCGACTCGCCGGGAAAATCGATCCCGCTCTTGGTTCCGATCCCGTATGCCTCGAGGTAGGAGGCGAACGAGTCCTCGCCGATCTTCTCGCCAACGAGCACCATGCCCGTGTTGGACGAGCGGCGCATGATCTCGCGCACCGTCATCTCCATCTGGTAGTCGCGTTCGTCGACGTCGGAGACGTAATCGGAGCCGACCAGCACCTTCGCGGGAACGTCGAACTCCGTATCGGGCGTCACCTTGCCCATATCGATGGCCATACCGCAGACAAGCGCCTTGAACACCGAACCGGGCTCGTACGCATCGGTCACGACGCGCAGGTTCATGTCCTCCGTCCGCGCGGTGGATAGGTCCGCGGGATTGAACGTGGGGTTCGAGCATGCGGCGAGGATCTCGCCCGTGGTGGGATCGCATACGATCGCCGAGCCGTACTTGGCACCGGAATCCTGAACGGCGGCCGCCATGGCGTCCTCGGCCGCCTGCTGGATGTTCGCGTCGATGCTCAGCACGATGTCCACGCCGTCGACCGCCGGCTCCTTCTCGTAGGCGCCGCCCGCGATGAACGAGCCGTCGAGTCCACGCTCGCGCTCGACGTAGCCGTTCGTTCCCGTGAGGATATCGTTGTAATAGCTCTCCAGGCCCGAGATGCCGACGTTGTCGACGTTCACCGCGCCCAGCACCTGGGCGGCGAGCGATCCATAGGGGTACACCCGCTTGATGGTGGGCTCGAACTCGATGCCGGCGATCTGCTCCTGGGCGAGCAGGTCGCAATCCTCCTGATCGACCTGGCGCTTGATATAGGCGAACGTCCCGTCACCCGATACCTTCTCGAGCGCCTCCTCCTTATCGACGCCCAAGATCTCCACCAAGGCCTTCACGGCCTTCTGCTTCGATTCGATAAGCGACGGGTTCACGTAGACGTTGGAGCACTCGGCGCAGGAAGCGAGCACGTTGCCGTTGCGATCGTAGATGGTTCCCCGCTTCGCGAACAGGGTGCCGCTGCCCATACGGCGGCTGTCCGCGCGGGCGCGGTTCTTCTCGACGTCAAAGATCTGGTATTCGGCGAGCTTGCCCACGCCGAGCGCCAGGCAGAGCCCGAACAGCCCTCCCACCACGCGACGTCGGGAGATGGCGGTACCGTCCGATCCGTCGCGGAAGAAATCCGCGGGCGGAACAGAGCGCTGCCCGCGCGCCCGACAATCCGTCGAGCTGCGCGGGCGCTGGTCGTTTTCACGATGCATGCGATTATCCATAGAAGAGATCTATTCCGTCGTTTCCTGCCTTGATCGACCTAGGACAGGTCGATCGTCACGCCGCCCTCGGCCTCGACCATGCCGAGGGTGTCCGCCGCAAGGTCGCGAATGCGCGTATGCGACCCGTAGACGGAGCGCATGACCTCGAGGTTGGAAGCCTGCTCCTGAGCGGTCTCGATGGCGTTGGTCATCTCGGCGTTGGCGTTGAGCGTCGCCGTGGTGACATCGGCTATAGCCACCCTCGCCGCGCCGACGGCGCAGAAGATCAGCGCGAGGGCGCAGGCGACCTTGACCACCGTGGCGAACATGGGGCTGACGCCCTGGCTGGCCTCGCGGCCGGCGCCGGTGAGGACGTCGAGGCGCGGGCGCCGCTCCTCCCGCGGGGCCGCAGGAGCATAGGCGCTCGAGCGCTCATATGCTTCGGCCTGCATATCATAGGCAACTGCTGCATTTGAATTGGAATAAGCCATGATATGCAAGCCTCCGCTTTCAGTGTGCGCACCCTTGTGCGCGGTGCTGCGTTTAAGTACTGCGTTTCGTGCGGGCTAACCCAGCGGAGGCACACGGCGCGGCAGCTACAATCGCTGCGCGACGCGTATCTTCGCGGAACGAGCCCGCGGGTTGCGCGCCACCTCTTCCGGCGACGCGACAAGGGGTTTACGGGTGATCACCTTCAACGTCGGCACGTTCCCGCACACGCACACCGGTATATCCGGCGGGCACGTGCAGCCCTGGCTCATCTCCTTGAAGATGTTCTTCACGATACGGTCTTCGAGCGAGTGGTACGAGATAACGCAGATGCGCCCCCGTTCGTTCGTCCACCGTATCGCCGCCTCGAGACCGCGCTCGAGGACCTCGAGCTCGTGGTTGACCTCGATGCGGATCGCTTGGAAGCTCCGCTTGGCGGGGTGGCCGCCGTGCCGTCGCGCCGCCGCCGGGATTCCGGCTTTGATCACGTCGACGAAATCCCCGGTGGTGGCGATGGGCGCCGTTGCACGGCGGCGGACGATCTCGCGCGCGATCTGCGTCGCGAACTTCTCCTCACCGTACACGCGAAGAATCCGGGCGAGGTCTGCTTCGTTATAGGTGTTGATGACCTCGGCTGCGTTTAAGGTGTTGTTACCCGGATCCATACGCATATCGAGCGGGGCGTCCTCGTTGTAGGAGAAGCCCCTTCCAGGGATATCAAGCTGCGGGCTCGAAACGCCCAGATCGAACAGGAATCCATCGACGCCCGGCACCTCCGCGCTGCAGAGGAGCTCGTCCATATCCCCGAAGTTCCCTTTGAGGAGACGGTGCGGCGTGCCGGGTGCCTCTCGATCGAGCCGCTCCCCCGCTGCCGCGAGCGCCATATCGTCCTGGTCGATGCCGAGCAGAAGGCCCTTGCTTCCCACCTGGGCAGCCATCTTGACCGAATGGCCGGCGCCGCCCAGCGTGCAGTCGCACACGACCGCACCGGGTTTGAGGGCGAGCGTGTCGAGCACTTCTTGGAGCATGACAGGTTCATGCCGATATGCAGGTGTCAATGTTCCCGTTGCCATGTGTGTCCCAACCTTTACGAATAGAAGAGGTCTGCCAGGTCGTCGTCGGAATCCTGCTGCGTCTGCTCCCAGACCGCACGATCCCAGATCTCCAGGTGGTCGAAGTTGCCCACCACGGTGACCTCGCGAGAAAGATGCTTCTTCTCGCGAAGCGACTCGGAAAGGCCAATTCGGGAGGCGGAGTCGATATCCATCGGCGTCGCCATCGAGTTGATCTTCCTCATGAGCGCCTGGTCCTCGCGCTTGCGCGCGTCGAAACCTCCGCGCTTTTCGAAGAGGCCCAGGACCCACTTCTCATATTCTTCGCTCGAGAACACGTACAGGGCATCGACATCGGGCGCGGGCAACACGTACACATGCGTCGAGAGCTCGTCACGGACGGCAGCAGGCAGGGACAGGCGACCTTTCGCATCGAGATTGCGCTCGTATGTTCCGGTCAAAATCACTGCTGCGCCCTCCCCTCGGTTGCTCGGATGCGCGGTACGGGGAACCACCCCCTCTGTCGACGCTTTCAATATTATGGGCTGAAGCCCCTTTGTGCAACACTTTTTCCCACACTCTCCCCCACTCCCCCACCCCATGACACATCATACCGAGCAGCAAGGGGATGCCGCACGCGAAACAGGACACAACATATTGTGTTTGCTGTCCCTAAGAGCACCACTACTCGCCATCCGAGTACGGCGGCATAACCTTCAAGTTGAGCTTGAAGCGTTTTTTATTCGATTGTGATTCACCTGTGAAGCCGCAGGTAGATAAAGTAATTTACAACTGCGGGAGCACGTGGGATTAGATACTAGCGAACCGTGCCGACACGGTTGCAGTGCCACCACTATACCTTGGGTTCAAACCGCCGAATCTCGACCATAAACGGCGCAGTCGAGACGAAAGGCGCCCTATGCGCGCGGATGCGCCGCCAGGTAGACCTCGATGAGCTGGCTGCGATCCACATGCGTATAGACCTGCGTGGTCGAGATGTCGGCATGGCCAAGGATCTCCTGCAGCGTGCGCAAGTCGGCGCCGCCTGCGAGCATATGCGTCGCGAACGAATGGCGCAGCACGTGGGGATGCAGGCCCTCGATACCCACCGAACGACCCGCGCGTTCGCAGAGCGCATGCACGCTCTGGCGCGTGAGCCTGGTGCCGTTCTTGTTCAAGAAGACCGCGCTGGAGGCGGCGCCCCGTCGCGCATGGGCCGCCAGGGCGTCGCGACCCCCCTGGGATAGATAGCCCGTGAGCGCCCTCCGCGCAGCACCCTCGATGGGGACGAGACGCTCTTTCGCCCCCTTCCCCATCACCCGGAGAAACTCGTCATCGAGGTGCACGTCGCGCACATCGAGCCCCACGAGCTCGCTCACGCGCAGGCCGCATCCATAGAGGACCTCGAGCGCGGCATGGTCGCGCGCCCCTGCGGGCGTGTCGGGAAACGGTTGGTCGAGCACGGCGCAAACCTGGTCGATGCTCAGGCACGCGGGAAGGCGCTCCGCTTTTTTGGGAAGGTGGAGCGTCGAGGTGGGATGGACCGAGGAGATCTCCTCGCGGACCATGAATCGATGGAAGCCCTTCACCGCGGAGAGGGCGCGCTCGATCGACGAGGACGCATAGCCCGCCCGTCGCTTCGCCATGGCGAAGTCCTCCACCATCGCCCGCGTCACATCATCAGGATGATGAACGCCGCGAGCCACGAGATAGGAAAGATACTTCGCAAGATCGCGACGGTAGCCGTCGATCGTGTGGGGGGAGACGTTTCGCTCGACGACAAGATGCGAGAGGTATTCATCGCAGGCGCGCTCGAGCTCGGTCGAGCCGTCGAGCGACCCCCCGGGAATCTCGAAACGCTTCTCCCCCATAGCGTCTTATTTGTGATAGAAGGTATGGCGCTCGTATTTGGGCTCGCAGCACACGTTGATGCCGAGCTTGCGATAGAGCTCTTCGTCCGTCTGGGAGATGATCACGCTGAAGAACGCATCGCAGCCGCGCAGCCTGGGCAGGCCGCCGATGACGCGCTTGGCCACCTCGCTGGTGGCCGAGGAGATCGACAGGGCGATGAGGGTCTCATCGGAGTGCAGGCGATGGTTCTTGCTGTCGAGGCGCTCGGTCTTGAGGCGGCAGATGGGATCGATCGCGCCGTCGTCGATGACGTCTTCCTCGACATCGACGCCGGTAACGGTCTTCAGCGCATTCATGAGCAGCGAGCTCGCCGCACCCAGGCGCTCGGAGGTCTTGCCGGTGATGACGGAGCCGTCGGGCAGCATCATCGCGCCGACGGGGCCGCCCGTCTCCTCTTCGCGCTCCAAGGCCGCGGCACGGGTGGGCAGGTAGCCCTTGTCGATGCCGGCCTTCTGCATAATGGCCTTCAAGCGGCCCACCTGGTCCTCGCCGACACCGGTGCGCTTCACGTTCGCGGCGGCGCCGAAGTAGCGACGAACGATCTCGGCGAGGGATGCCTCGCGGCACGCCTCGTCATCGCTGATGGCGAAGCCGACCATGTTGACGCCCATGTCGGTCGGGCTCTGATAGGGGCTTTCGCCCAAGATCTTGCCCATGAGGGCCTTGACGACCGGAAACGCCTCGACGTCGCGGTTGTAGTTCACCGCGGTCTTGCCGTAGGCCTCGAGATGGAACGAATCGATGATGTTGGCGTCATCGAGGTCGACGGTCGCCGCCTCGTAGGCGATGTTGACGGGGTGGTTGAGCGGCAGGTTCCAGACGGGGAACGTCTCGAACTTCGCATAGCCCGCCTCGACGCCGCGCTGGTGCTCGTGGTACAGCTGCGAGAGGCAGGTGGCAAGCTTACCGGAACCGGGACCGGGCGCCGTCACGACGACCAAGGGACGCGTGGTCTCGACGAACTCGTTCTTGCCGTAGCCGTCTTCCGAAACGATGAGGTCGATATCGTGGGGATAACCCTCGATCGGGTAGTTCAGCTTGCAGGTGATGCCCATCTCCTCGAGACGGTGGCGGAACACGGCGGCGGCCGGCTGGCCTGCGTACTGGGTGATCACCACGCCGGCGACGGCGAAGTGATTCGCGCGGAAGATATCGGTGAGGCGCAAGACGTCCTCGTCATACGTGATGCCGAGGTCCCCGCGCGCCTTGTTCTTCTCGATATGGTTCGCGTTGATCGCGATGATGATCTCGACGTCGTCGACGAGCTTCTCGAGCATGCGGAACTTGGTGTCGCTCTCGAAGCCGGGAAGGACGCGGGACGCATGGTAGTCATCGAAGAGCTTGCCGCCGAACTCAAGATAGAGCTTGCCACCGAGCTCGTCGATGCGACGACGAATCTGCTCGGTCTGCAATTCGATGTACTTCTCGTTATCGAAACCTTGACGCATGTCCCCATGCTCCTTCCAACAGCCGCGTTGTAACCCGCCCATTATACCGAAGGCGCGGCGGCGCGGAGCACCGAGCACGTCTTCACCCTAATTCTTCAAGCCGCCCGAGTGGGCGCCGGCCAAGAGTCAGGTCGGGGCTGCATCGGTGCGCGAGATCTGCATCGTCACGGAAGTCCCTTCATGCAAAAGCGCCCCCTCCCGCGCACGGAACGGGAGGGGGCAGAAAGGTAGGTCCGAGCCGGATCGAAGGTGTTTCGACGAGCCGGCTAGACGGCTATGAGGTCCGACGCGGGCGTTTAGGGAACGATGACCACGCAGGCGATCGTAAGGATGACCATGCAGACGAGCGTCAGGACCACGATGAGCTTCATGGCGAACTTCAGCCAGGTGGTCCACTCGATCTTGGCGAGCGCGAGGCCGCCCATGATGGCGCCGGACGTCGGGGTGAAGAGGTTCACGACACCGATGGCGGCGGAGAAAATCATGACCATGACCTCGGGCGAGAAGCCGAGCTCGGCGGCAAGCGGGCCCATGATGGGCATGGACACGGTAGCCATACCGGAGGTCGAGGGGATCAGGAAGGACAGGCCGAAGTACACCAGGTACGCCATGGGCGCGAAGATGATGCCGGACAGGCCGGCGAGCGCGTTCGCAGCCATGTCGAGGACGTAGACGTCCAGACCGGTGGAGGCCATGAGGACGGAGATGCCGCGAGCGAGCGCGATGATGAGAACGACGGACATCATGTCGGCGGCGCCGGAGATGAAGGTGTTCACGATCTGCTTCTCGGACAGGCCGCCGATGATGCCGATCACGATGGCCATGATGAAGAACCAGGTGGAAGCCTCGTCGAAGTACCACTGGCCGATGGGCAGGCCGGTGATCATAGCGGACCAGCCAAGCTTGGTCTGGACCTCGGAGGTTGCGACGCCCTCGAGCTCGCCCTCGGCCTCGGTCGTGGTCTCGTTGGCCTCGTCGTAGGCGGCGATGAAGTCATCGGTGCCGACCTCGGTCTCGACGGTCTCCCACTGGGCGCCGGCGTCGAAGAAGTTGGCGACGCCCTTGTTGAGGTCGGCCAGCGGGATGAAGCCGACGATCATGACGACGAAGGTGAAGGCGAATGCGATCAGAACGCCCTTCTGGCGACCGGTGAGTTTGACATCCTTGGTGACCTCGGCGGCAGCTGCGCCGTGGGCCTCCTCGGCATCCTTGAGCTCCTGCATGGAGAGGATGGTCGAACCCTTATCGGCCTTGACCTTCTTGGCGTAGCTCATCACGAAGACGATGGAGATCGCGGTGGTCACGAGCCAGAGGACAGCGCCCAGACCGATGATGATGGTCTGGTTGACCTCGATGCCGACGCCGCGGAGGGCGTCGACGGCAGCGCCGACGGCAAAGGGGTTGACCGTGGAGCCCAGGCAGCCGCAGCCGGCGCCCAGCAGAACGGTCGCGGCGCCGACCATGGGGTCGAAGCCTGCGGCCATCATCGTGGCGGCGAGCAGGGCGTAGAAGGGCACCGTCTCCTCGCACATACCATAGCTGGTACCGCCGAGGGAGAAGATGAACATCAGGACGGGAATGATCATGAGCTCGTTGCCCTTGAGCTTCTTGACCAGGACGGCGATGCCGTTATCGAGGGCACCGGTCTCGGTCATCATGCCAAGGAAGCCACCGAGGATCATAACGAACAGGCATACGGGGAGGGCATCCGCGAAGCCGCGGACGGGCGCCATGAAGAAGTCATCCAAGCGGGCAGCGGTGACGTCAGGCGTGATGCCGGCAACAGCGACGGTGATGAGCGCTACGACTGCCAGCAGGATAAGAAGAATGGTGAACGATGAAGGCATACCACGCTTTTTCTTAGCGGTCTCAGTCAAGGTTCTCATCCCCCTTTCATTTCAAGGTGTTGTTCTGTCCATCGCATCCGTACCGTGCCGTGCTCTTAAGATGCGATGGCTGCAGATGACTGCCGATGGTAAACGCCCCAAGGCGGGTGCCGCTCGGAAGCAGCACCCGCCCGGGGAGGCTCAAGCTACTTACTTGAGGGTGGCGTACATGATCGCCTTGATGGTGTGCATGCGGTTCTCGGCCTCGTCGAAGACCTTGGACTGCTTGGACTCGAAGACCGCGTCCTCGACCTCCATCTCGGTGACGCCGAACTTCTCGGCGATCTCGGCACCGGTGGTGGTGTTGGTGTCGTGGAACGCCGGCAGGCAGTGCAGGAAGATCGCGGAAGGATCTGCCATTGCCATGAGCTCGGTGGTGACGCGATAGGGCTCGAGCTGCTTGATGCGCTCGGTCCAGACCTCATCGGGCTCGCCCATGGAGACCCAGACGTCGGTGTAGATGACGTGGGCGCCGGTGCAGGCTTCCTTGGTGTCGGTGGTGAGCTTGATGGTGCAGCCGTTCTCGGCGGCGATCGGCTCGCAGGCCTCGATCACGTCGGAAGCGGGCATGCACTCCTCGGGACCGCAGGCCACGAAGTTCATGCCGAGCTTGGCGCAGACGACCATGAGGGAGCGAGCGACGTTGTTCTTGCAGTCGCCCATGAAGACGAGGGTCTTGCCCTTGATGTCGTAGTTGAAGTTCTCCTGGACGGTCAGGATGTCGGCGAGCATCTGGGTGGGGTGCCACAGGTCGGTCAGGCCGTTCCACACGGGAACGCCGGCCTTGGCGGCGAGCTCCTCGACGTCCTCCTGATCGAAACCGCGGAACTCGATGCCGTCGTACATGCGACCGAGAACGCGGGCGGTGTCCTCGATGGACTCCTTCTTGCCCATCTGGGACGAGCCGGGATCGAGGTAGGTCACGCCCATGCCGAGGTCCATGCCGCCGACCTCGAAGGCGCAGCGGGTGCGCGTGGAGGTCTTCTGGAACAGCAGGACGATGTTCTTGCCCTCGAGGTAGCGGTGCGGGGTGCCCGTGCGCTTGAGGTCCTTGAAGTTCTTGGAGAGCTTGAGCATGTACTCGATCTCCTCGGTGGTGAAGTCGAGCAGACGCAGGAAGCTGCGGCCGGAGAGGTTAACGCCCATGTGCGTATCCTTTCTAATAAGTGGGGCATGCCGCGGATGCGACATGCAGTAAGTATGACGGCGCATCACGACCGATGCGCCGTCAAATTCATGAAAGCTTAGAGGTCCTCACGCCAGAAGGGCATGCTCATGCAGCGCGGGCCGCCACGGCCGCGGGAAAGCTCGGCGGACGGAACCACCAGAAGGTCCAGGCCCTCCTTGTACAGCACGTCGTTGGTGACGGTGTTGCGGGCGTAGACGCAGATCTTGCCGGGGGCGACGGCCAGCGTGTTGGAGCCGTCGTTCCACTGCTCGCGAGCAGCCGCGATGGGATCGCCGCCGCCGCAGGGGATCAGCTTGATCTGATCGACGCCGGTGGCGTCCTCGAGGATGTGCTCGAGCGTGTCGACCATTTCCTTGATGTTGACCTCGCCGGGGTTCTTGCCCGGGGTGAGCTCGTACACCTTGAGGGTGCCCATGATCGCGGGATGGATGGTGAACTTATCGACGTCGATCTGGGTGAAGACCGTGTCGAGGTGCATCATGGCGCGGTTGTTCGGGATGTCGAAGGCGAGGATGCGGTCGACCTTGGAATCGCTGTTCCAGAAGATGTTCTGGGCCATGACGTCGATAGCGGCAGCCTGGGTGCGCTGGGAGATGCCCACGGCCAGGGTGTGCTCGTTGATGTTGAGGACGTCGCCGCCCTCGGTGTGGTATGCGGCGTCGCGACGGAAGTACAGGGAGACATCCTTGTAATCCGGGTGATACTTGAAGATGTACTTGCCGTACAGGGTCTCGCGATTGCGGGTGACGGAGTACATGCGGTTCAGGCAGACGCCGTTGCCGACGACCGCGAACGGGTCGCGGGTGAAGTAGAGGTTCGGCATCGGGTCGATGATGAGATCGGACTCGGACTCGGTGTTGACCATGGAGTCGAGCGTGGTGGAGCTCACGAGCGGCATCTCGATCTCGGCCTTGGTGAGACCGGCCAT
>URKM01000010.1 GCA_900548365.1 uncultured Collinsella sp.
CATGCTGAAAAACGAGGGCGGCTATGGTTGACAAAACCATAGAGACACCCCCCTGAAGGTCCTCGCTGTCCCCCTAAAGCTCGCGAAGGCGACGAAGCACGCCGAGCAAGGCGCCGGTGGTCTTATCCGCCGCCGCTTCCGCAGCGGCAACGACCTCGGCGTGGTTGTTATCGGGTCTGCCGGCCTTATTGGTGACGAGCGTCAAGCCGAGCACCTGCATGCGCAGCGCCTGCGCCATGATCACCTCGCACACCGTAGAGCATCCCACGAAATCCGCTCCCAAAACACGCAGCGCATGGACCTCGGCATCGGTCTCATAGGAGGGGCCGAGCATGCCCACATAGGTGCCCTCCGCAACCGGAACCCCGACCTCGGCCGCCGCCTCGCGGGCGAATTGCGTCAGGTAATTGGAGTATGCGCCCGCAACGGGGACGAAGGGCGTATCGTGCAGCGAGTGACTCGCGCCCTCGGGCGTGGCGAGCGGATTGCAGCCCGTAAGGTTCATATGGTCGGTTATCAAGCCGAACGTTCCGGGCTCGACATCCCCCACCGCGCCGGACGCGCAGGTAAGGATGATGTCACGGCATCCCAAGCGATGGGCATGGCGCACGAGCGAGGTCACCTGCAAGGCAGAGTACCCCTGGTAGAGATGCACGCGGCCCGGATAAACCACGACCGGCACCTCATCGATCGTGCCGACCAGCACCTCGAAGCGGTGCCCCTCCACCGGGATGGCTTCGCGCGGAAATCCCTCGATATCCTCATAGGGGATGCGGCGCACCACATGCACGCGATCGGCCAGGGCCCCCAGGCCGCTGCCGAGCACGATAGCCACCGGATGCTCCATGCTCGGAGCGCAATAGGCAGCGAGTTCCTCCTGTGCCACGATGATCTCCTCCTCATCGAAACGCGCCGTGCAAGACCGTGTCTGGACGACGCATCGTTACCGTTGCCCTTCAGCATACCCCGTTCGCATCGGCGAATTCGCATGTATAAAGCGAGCGGGTGCAACTACTCGTCGAAATACTCGTCCGCGATAAGCTTGAAGCAAATCTTCTTGATGGGAACGGCCCCATCGCCCGGATAGCACAGCGTGGGCATATGGGGCTCGTAGGCGACGAACAACGCGAAACGACCCTCATCGAGGTCGCCCTCGATTCCCCGACTCGCATCCACCAGCTCGAAGTCGTCCGCGTCGTCGAACGGCTCGACCGGCGACGTCTCCCCCAAGGCGACTTTGAAGCGCTCGCGGCCCTCGATGTCGATCTGCAGGTCGTGATAGCGATGATGGGTCTCGTAATGAGCCTCCTCCTCAGGGCGCGTGACAGGAGCCATGACGTTGGCAAACACCTTCTTGCCGCAGATCTCATGGCTGCCGCATGCAAGCGCCGTCGGATCGTTATCCTCGAGCCATTCGATCAGAATATCCAGGCTTTTGCAAAAACCCCTGTAACGGACCAGGTCCTCAAGCGCTCCGTAGATCATGGACATCCTTCCTCTCATACAAAAAACGCCGCGGCACGACACCGCGGCGTTATCGTACGCCCCGGGCGCCCTGTGCTCACGCACGACTCGCGCCGGCGGGCGTTCTTTTAGGCAACCGTTAGACGAACAGGCCGAACAGGTTCACGTTGGCCTTCGCATACAGCTCGTTAGCAAAGGTGGTCCAAGCCTGGTTAGCCGCCTGGGCCTCCTCGGCGTACAGCTGGTATGCGACGTAGTACGCGGTCTGGGCATCGGCGTAGGAAGCACCCTCGGCCGTGAAGGTGGAATCCTTCAGCGCGTCATAGTACTCGTTGTCCTCGGAAGCCCACGCGGCCTTCTCGCTATCCCAGTTCTCGCCGAGCAGGGAGATGATGTAGTCGGCGTAATCCTTGGTGAGGGCCTCCTCGTTGCCGTCAGCGGGCTCGGCGGGAGCCTCGGGCATCGTCGCGCCGGATACATCCGGGACGATCTGCTCGTACAGCTGGCCGATCAGCGCGTTCTCGCGAACGATCTGCTTCGCCTGGTCCTCGGAGACGCCGTACTGCGTCGCGATGGCGGCGAAATCGGAGGTGCCGAGACGGTCGTTCGCATAGGTCTCGAGGTCTTCGTCGCTCACGGACAGACCGCGGTTCTCCGCCTCGGAGACGAGAATCTGGTTGCGGGCGTACGCAAGGACCATCTCGCCGCTGGGGGCGGCATACGTGCCATCGGTGCTCTTCACAGAATCGAGGCTGTACTGGCTTTCGATGGCCTCGCGCGCGGTGATGCTCTTCGTCGCGCCGTTGTAGGTCCACGTTGCCACAGCGGAGTCCAGCTGGTCCTCGGTAAGCGTAGCGGTGCCGGCGCCCTTCGCACCGAAGCCGCCGCTGCCCATGAAGAAGCCGCCGATAGCGGCGACGACCACCGCGATCACGGCAATCGCAATATACATCTTATGGCGGTTGGCGCCATCCTTCTTGGAGGCGGCAGCGGTGTCGTCCGCATCGGCGGCGGCGTCATCGGATGCAGGGGCCTCGTCCTTGGAAGCAGCGGGCTCATCCTCGACGGCTTCGTTCCCGGCCTCCTCCTGCTCCTCGACCGCGTCGGCGGCGTCCTCGGCGGCATCCTGCTCGACCTCTTCGGTAGCGGACAGCTCCTCGGAACCCGGCTCCTCCTCGCGCTCGGCAGCGATATCCTCGGCAGAAGCCCCCTCGACCAGCTCGCACTCCGTCTCGGGAAGGTCGTTCGGAACGTCGCTGCGCTCGATGACCTCGACGCCATCGACGACCTCGCGCTCATCCTTCTTCTGAATCAAACCCATGGGTTACACACCTTTCACATAATAAACGGGCCGTCCCACCATACCGCAAGACGGCCCGCTTCCCCACTTATCTTTAACTTAAACCTCTGCGCGCAGAGATGCAATAACGGCGTCCGCATACGCCTGCGTGCCCACCGCGCCCGCGGTGCTGCCCGTCTGCGCACGGCGCACGTCCCCGGTCACGCGGGAGCCGTCCGCCAAGACGGCGCGGACCGCGCGACGAACGCGCTCGGCGGCATCGTGCTCGCCCAGATGGTCGAGCATCATCGCGGCGGAAAGGATCTCGGCAGTCGGATTCGCGATGTCCTTGCCCGCGATATCGGGTGCGGATCCGTGCGTCGCCTCGAACACGGCGATATCCCGGCCGATATTGGAACCCGGAGCCATGCCCAGGCCGCCAACCAAACCGGCGCCCAGGTCGCTCACGATATCGCCATACAGATTAGGAAGGACCAGCACGTCGAAGTCGTCGGGATTCTGCACCAAGCCCATGCACGTAGCGTCGACGATCTTATCCTCGAACTGGATATCGGGATATGCCTGGGCGACCTCGCGAGCGACGCGGAGGAACAGGCCGTCGGTAGCCTTCATGATGTTCGCCTTGTGCACGGCGGTCACCTTGCGACGGCCGCAACGGCGCGCGTACTCGAAAGCGTACTCGACGATGCGACGCGACCCCGTTACGGAAACGGGCTTCACCGAGATGGCCGAATCGGAGCGAAATGCCTTCTGGCCGGACTCGACGACGAGCTCGGACAGCCTCGCGACCTCGGGGGCGCCCTCGTCGAACTCGATGCCCGCATACAGGTCCTCGGTGTTTTCGCGCACGATGACGATGTCGACGTTCTCATAACGCGAGCCATCGCCCGGCTGCGACAAGCAGGGCCGCACGCAGGCATACAGATCGAAATGCTTGCGCAGCGCCACGTTCACGCTGCGAAAGCCGGTGCCGATCGGCGTGGTGATAGGACCTTTGATGGCGACCTTCGCCTCGACCACGGCATCCAGGACGTGCTGGGGCAACGGGGTCCCGTACTCCTCCATCACGCCCGCGCCGGCATCGACGACATTCCAATCGATTTCCACGCCGGTGGCATCGACCACGCGGCGCATCGCCGCGGTGATCTCGGGACCGATGCCATCACCCGGGATAAGAGCTACCTTATGAGCCATGCGCTCCCCCTTACTCGTCGTCTTCGGACTCGGACTTCGCCACGGCGCGAGCGCGCTTCTGCGGCTTATCCAGTCTGAAGCGGGCCACCAGCGTCTCGTAGATCTCCGCCGAACGGCCCTTGATAAAGGCGCCCTTCCCGCTTTCGGCATCGAAGCGCAAACGGCCCGCAAGCTCGCCGGCGACGCCGCCCTCGATCTTGCCGCCCGCGAATTCATGCAGGCACACCAGCATATCGCGGTACTCCAAGTCGCCGTGGAAGCACTGGATCGCCTCATCGATCACCGGCCAGACCTTTTTCGAGCGACCGCGCTCCGTGGCGCCCCAGGCGGTCAGGAAGCGGAAGGCCGAAAGGCGCAGCGTAGCGGACACCTCGTCGAACAACGCGTCGGCCGCGCCCTCATAGGCGGAGCCGAGCTCCTTGGCGTGCTCGGGAACGAGCAGCGTCAAGGCATCGAGAATCTCCCAACGCGTCTGCGCTTCGGAAAGCTCGAGCGCGTCGATCATCTCCGGGATACATCCCGCCAGCAAGCCGGCATCGCGCTGTGCCACCAGGCCGAGCACGCACGCGGCGAGTTGGCGCTTGCGGCGATTGCGCGCGGAAAGGTCCTCCACCACGTCGTCCAGCGCGGACGGATCTTGCTCGATGCGAAGCAGCAGCTCCGACTCCTCGGGACTCAGCTCGCGTGCTTTCTGCTCTGCCATACCATTACCTCGATTTCTTCTTCGTGCTGTCGACGGAAATGAGATCGGGTGCCTTCTCCCCCGTCTTGCGACGCGCTCGGCGCGCCTCCCCCGTGCCGTTTTCCGCCGCCTTGCGATGCGAGCGGTTCACGTTGAGAAAGCGGTCGACCACCTTCCACGGACCCACCGACTCGCCGAACGCGAGCTTGAGGCCGACAATGGTACCTGCAAGCATGCCAATAATCGCCGAATAGAGCAAGGGAAGCGCCGTAAAGAGCATGGTGAGCAGCACGGCAGCGAGCACGGCGACGGCGTTCATCTTCCAGTAATCACCGCTCGTGACTGCCTTTTCACCCGCCCATGAACCTACCTGGACGCCCAGGTAGACGAAGAACACGAACAGAAGCGCCGAAAGAACGATAAACGAAAAACCCGTCATCTGAGGCTACTCCCCGTGGCGGCAGCAGCCGTCACCGTGGTCGTGCCCGTGGCCGCCGCAGCATTCGTGGTCCTCATGATCGTGCCCGCAGCCGCACTCGTGGCCGTGGTCGTGCCCGCAGCCGCACTCGTGGTCGTGGCCGTGGTCGTGCCCGCAGCCGCACTCGTCCCCATCATGCGCCTGCGTGTACAGCGACCAGTCGAGACCGGCGGCGACGGCGTCGCCCTCCTCCTGGTACAGCAGGGTGATCGCCTGCGTGCCCATGCGGGATCCGCCGATAGCGTCCAGCATGTCGTACAAAGTAAACGCGGTATCGGCGCCGGGAAGCGCGATCTCCTTCTCCTCCGCGACCTGCAGCGCGAGCCCGAGGTCCTTGATGAAGTGCTCGACCATGAAGCCGGGCTTGTAATCGCCGTCGAGCGCCTTGGGCGCGAGCTGCTCCATCACGCCCGATGAGCCCGTACCGCCGCAAATCATCTGACGCGTCTGCTCGGCGTCCAGACCGCACTGCTGCGCGAGGGCGAGGGCATCCGCCATACCCACCATGGAAGCGCCGAGGGCGACCTGGTTCGCGAGCTTAGCCGCCTGGCCCTTGCCGGCGCCGCCGAAGCAGAACAGCGTGCGGGCGAACGTCTCGATGAGCGGGCGAACGGGTTCGACGTCGCTCTCGGTGGCGCCGATGATCGCCGTGAGCGTGCCGGCGATCGCACCGGCCTCGCCGCCGGTAACGGGGCAATCGAAGGCGTGCTTGCCGCACACCTCCGCCGCCTCGGCGATATCGCGCGCCAGCTCCGGGGAGCTGGTCGTCAGATCGATGAGGTAGCAGCCCGGCTTCGCGGCGGCGAGCAGGCCGTCGCCCGCCAGATACAGCTCCTCGACATCCTGCGGATAACCGACCATGGTGAACACCACGTCAGCGTCCTCCACCGCCAAGGCGGGGCTGTCCGCCCACACGGCACCGCGGTCGACAAGGCCCTGGGCCTTCGAGCGCGTACGGTTGTAGACGCGCAGGGAGTAACCCGCATCGAGCAGGTGGCCAGCGATGGGCGCACCCATGATGCCGGTGCCGATGAAGGCGACCTTGAGATTCTTATGAGACATATCTACTCCTAACTTAGATTGCCGTTACTTTGTGCTGGAAGGGGTCGATGCCGCAGCATGAAGGACGCCGCCTGCGGCATGCGATGCGCGCGCCACCGCTCGCGACGAGCGAGGGAGCGCCGCCTACGACGTGCGGACGCGCCTGGCGATGCGATCGGAAAGGGAGATCTTCTCGGCGCGGTCGCCGCCCCAGAAGGCGACGGCTACCATGCCGGGGCCCACGTGCGATCCGATGGCCGTGCCCACCGAACCGCGGATGATGGGCGCATCGGCGCATCCGTCCTCCTTGCGGATCGCGGCCTCGAGCCAGTCGGCATCCTTCTCCGCATCGCTGGACACGATCGCGATCGGCATCGCGGGGTCGACGATATGGTTGTCCTTGAAGGACTTGACCAACGCCTTGAGCGCCTTCTTCCGACCACGGTTCACCCCCACGAGCGAAAGCGAGCCAGAGAGGTCGAACGAGAGCTCGGGCTTGATATCGAGCTTGCTGGACAGCTGCGCCGCCGCCGGCGGGATGCGTCCGCCCGCCGCCAGCGAATCGAGCCCATCGAGCATGAAGTAGCCGTGAACACAGGTTTTCGCCTCGTTCGCCCAGGATGCAAGCTGCCTCGCCGTCAAGCCCGCCGCGCGCTGACGCACGGCCTCGATCGCCAGCAGCTCGCCGCACGCGCAGGGCAGGGCGTTGTCAACGATGAAGAGCTCGAACCCGGGATACTTCGCACGCACCTCCTCCGCGGCGTTCACCGCGGAGTTATAGCTCGATGACAGGGCGCTCGTGAAGCAAAGGTACACGGTAGGCGTTCCCTCCTCGGCGCACTGGGTGAAGAACTCGAGGTAGCGACCGAGCGAGACCGCCGAGGTGGAGGCGCGCGACCCCGCGCGCAGCTTGTCGTAGAACTCCTTCGGCGTGATCGAGGTCCAGATGTCGTCGACGTATTCGACGCCATCGAGGATATAGGGGAAGCCGAGGATGTCGACATCGAGCGTAGCCGCGACCTCGGGCGTGAGGTCCGCGCAGGTGTCGATGACGATGCGGCAGCGATGCTCGTGCCCGGCGGTATGGGTTGCAGTATTCATGAACGCCTTTCATACGAAAGATGGCGGCCACCCCGAACGGGATGGCCGCCATCCTATTCATGCACGTACTGGCATTCTACTCGGTAGGGACCTCGAACTTGGGCTTGATGATGCCGTATCCACCATTCTTACGGTGATACACCACATTCACCAACCCAGTGGTCGCGTCCTCGAAGACGTAGAAGTCATGCCCCAGCAAGTCGGTCTGGACGAGCGCCTGCTCCTCCGTCATAGGCGTGAGCTCGATGAACTTCTCGCGCACGAGCTGACCGTCTTCCTCCTCCTCGGGAATGAGCAGATCGGCGAGGTCCTCGACGCGCGGGACCGGGGCGACATCGGCGGCGCTGGGACCGCTCTGACGGTTGTCCACCACCTTCGTCTTGAACTTGCGCAGCTGGCGCGTCACCTTCTCGGCGGCCAGATCGATCGCGCCGTACATGTCGGCGCCATGCTCGGCCACGCGGATGACGGAACCGCGGGCGCGGACGGTAACCTCGACGATGGCGGGGTTGGGGTTGGAGGGATTCTTTTCATAGCGAAGGACAACATCGACTGACATGGGATCGATGTCGAACACCTTGCAGGCCTCGCCGATCTTCTCGTCGACGTGAGCACGCAGAGCATCGGTAACTGTGGTCTTGCGCCCAGTAACCTTGATATCCATACGTGACTCCAATCTATCCGGGGATATGACTTCGTGATTAGGTTGTACCCACTTTCATGCGCTGCAGCATGAAAAAGATACGCAAACCCGTTAACGAAAGGTATGCCGCCGAATGCCGAAGAGTCCGAACAAAGCCGTTGGATATGCGATAGCGCGATGCCACGGCGCGCGGCGCGTCTACTCGGAAAGCGAGTTCAGGTTGCCCGAGATCGTCGTGGAACCCTCGTCCCCAGCAGAGGCGTCATCCGCATCGGAATGCGCGCGGGACGACGAGCTGCCGGAAGAGGCGGCGTCCGAGGAGGCGCCTTCCGCGGTATCCTCGCCATCGGCCTGATCGGACTCCTTCTCCTCCTCTGCGCGACGGCGCTCGGAAGAGGTGGTCAGACCCGAGACCAGGGCGTCCTCGATGCTGACGGGCATCGTGCCGTACCAGGCGGTATGAATCGCCTCGAGGGTGCCGTCGGCGGCGATCTCGTCCATGGCGGACGTCACGGCGTCGAGCAGCTCGTCGTTCATGGTCCTCACGGCGATCCCGTAGCCATCGGACGCGTCGAGCGCGCCTGCGAACACGATGTCCCCATACGCCCGGGAGAGATAGGCGCCCGCGGTGGCATCGCAGGCGACGTAATCGACCTCGCCCGCGTCGAGCGCCTCGAGGCACTCGTTGACGTTGCTATACGTCTTCTGCTCGGCCTCGATGCCGGCGGCGACCAGAAGGTCCTGGGCAGCGGAGGACGTCTGCACGCCGATCGTCGCGTCGGACAGGTCGGAAACGGACGAGGAGACCGGCGAGGGCTTTCCCGCCGCGGTCTTGGTGAAGAGGGCGGGCGCGCTCTCGAGGTAGGCGCCGACGACCGAAACGCCCTTGGCATCGCTGTCCGCATCGGCCCCGATGTAGACGTCGACCGACCCGGAGGACCCCACCTTGTCGAGGCTCGCATCGGTGTCGAACTCGACATCGAGTCCAAGGCGGTCGCCCAAGGCGTAGGCGATATCGGCGGCGTAGCCGGTCATCCTGCCATCGGCATCGAGCATCGCCTGCGGGGCGTCGCTCGAATCGATACCCACCACCAGCACGCCCTTGCTCGCGATGGCAGGCGTCGACACCCTGCTGCGAACAGAGCGCGGAGGAAGCTCGGCACGCGTCGGAACGAGCAGCGTGCAGCCGCACATGCCCAAGGCGCCCGCCGTCGCAAGCGAGCACGCCGTCAGTCGCGCCAGACGGCGCGCACGTCCCATATCCATCAAAGATCCCCCGCAGATGCATCGAACTTGAATTACGCGGCGGCATCGACCGGCCCATCGGCAGGAAACGCCGCCGTCCTCCCAGCTGACCTGGTATTTGACCCCACACCTGCGCACCGGGACGTTTGCTCAGCCGCCGCAGCGGCATCACGACTAGCCCGCTCGCCCGCGAAGCACTATTGCCTCAAGAAAAGATAGAACGGACGGTGCGGCTTACTTCTAGGACGCGCCATGATCGCCTTGGCGCGCGCGCCGCGGCTTACGTGGATCCCTTTGACCGCGTCTGTCATGGACTAGGATGGGCGCCATCGCCCGTCCGCAACCACAGCCTGGGAGGAACGAAGGGCATTATAGCAGGTTATGCACGGCACGACAGGATGCTGCACGCCATTTTCGCAGGCTTCGCGGACCACGAATCCGAGGAGGAAGCGATGCGTCGGCGGCCGTTCCCCGGGCACGCTCCGCCCGCGCGTCCATCGACACTGTTTCGTATTGAAAAACGACGGCGCCCGCACGGCCTTACCATAAGAGGGGCATATACTTGAAACACGCCATACTGTTCGCGGCCCGTTGAACGACGACCGGCATCCGGCAGCACCCATCATTTTGGAGCACGCATGTCAGGAACCCCCAACCGCCATCGACCGGATGAAACGCAGATGCATGCAGATAACGGGCTGTTCGCCCGGCTCTCCGCCCGCGCGGGGCAGCACCCCGTTGCCGAGCGGCGGTCCACGACGGGCACCCGCATCGCCGTCAAGCGCGCCACCCCCGAGGATATCCAGCAGACGCGCGAGCTCGCATGCTCCCTCATCGACGCGCTGCAGGACGCTCTTTCAGCGAGGCGCCCCGTCCTCGAGCTCGCCGTATGCACGCTGCTCGCCGGCGGCCACCTGCTCATCGAGGACGTGCCCGGCACCGGCAAGACAACGCTCGCCCGCGCCCTCGCCAAAACGATAGGCGGCACCCTGAACCGCATCCAGTGCACGTCGGACATGCTGCCGAGCGACTTCACCGGCACGACCGTCTTCAACCAGCACGAACAGCGATTCGACTTCCATCCCGGCCCGCTCTTCGCCAACGTCGTGCTCGCCGACGAGATCAACCGCGCGAACCCGCGCGCCCAAGCGGCCATGCTCGAGGCCATGGAGGAGCGCAACGTCACCGTGGACGGCACGACCCACCCGCTGCCGGCCCCCTACTTCGTGATCGCCACGCAAAACCCCGTCGAGATGGAGGGGACCTTCCCCCTGCCGGAAGCCCAGCTCGACCGCTTCATGACCCGCATCTCCCTGGGCTATCCCGACCCGGAGACCGAGGCGCTGACCTACCAGGCACCCAGCGGATACGACCCGCTCTCCCCTCTCGGGCAGCTCTGTTCCGCGGAATCGCTGTCCGCCGCGATTCAGGTCGCATCCCAGATCCATGTTTCCCCCGAGGTCGCGCGCTACGCCGTGCAGCTGGTAGGAGAGACGCGCGCCGATTCCCGTATCGCCCTGGGAGCATCCCCGCGTGCCGGCCTCGCGCTGCTCGCCATGGCACGCGCTCGCGCGGTCCTCCTGGGGCAAGACGCCGTGTACCCCGGCGACGTGCGCTCGATGGCCTGCCCCGTCCTCGCCCATCGCCTCCGCTTCGCCGCTGGAAACCTGGATGCCGAAGAACAGGGCCGCATGCTCTCGACGATCCTGCAGCGCGTCGCCGCGCCCAACCACATCGGCTCGTCATCCTAGCGCCCAGCAGGTCCCTCGCCATGGAACGCAGCCGCCCTCCACAACGTCCCCGACCCTCTTCCGCGCCGCACGGCGCGTCTCGACGACGGTTCCGCCGCGCCTTCCCGGAGCTCCCCTTACGCCCCACCGCATATGGCGCGGTCGTTGGCGTCGCGGGAATAGCGCTCGGCTGCGCAGCATGGGCGCTCGGCTCGGCCGCGCTCTTCACCGGAGCGCTCGGCATCCTGTGCGCCCACGCCCTCTCGTTGGCCGGCGCGCTGCTGGGGCGCGGCGGGTCAAGCGAGGGCGATCTCACCGCAGCGCTTCGCTCAGCGCTACTTGCGGACACGAGAACATGGCGGCTCTACGATCGCCTGGATGAGGGCGGCCGCATCGTCGACTCGTTTACCAGCAGCGAGCATCCCGCCGGGAGGGGCCTCTTTATGCAGCGGCGGGCAACCACCTGCTGGACCGGCATGTTTTGGCTCTGGCGCGCGACCTCCGTGTCCGATCGCGACATCGAGGTCTGCCAGCCTCCCCGAGCGGACGCGGCGCACGACGCGATGCCCGCCAAGAAAGAGCGCGGGCGACGCAGCCCCGTCGGGAAACGCGCCGCACGGGACGCCTCGCTCATCCGGCCCTATGAGGCGGGCGATGAGCTCAGCTCGATCGCTTGGCGCCTAAGCGCGCACCACGACGGGCTCATATCGTTCGAACGCACCTACGACGATGACAGGCGAATCCTGTTGATCGCGGACACCGGAAGCGCTGGGTCGGAATCCGAGATGGACGCCCTCGCCGCAGGGCTCCTCGCATGCTGGGAGCGTTCGGCGCGCCCCGCGGGCGGGTGCAATCCCCCCGCCCGGCTCCAACTCACCGATGGCGACCGGGTGCTCGCCGACTCACTGGCATGCAAGCGCTTCTGCGCCGCCCTGTTTCCATCCGTCCCCCGCAGCGCGTCCGATGCCCGCGAGCAGGCTGAGGAGCGGGGGCGGCGCATCGTGCGCACCGCGCGAAAGACGCGCGCCGCGAGCATGGTCCTCGTCACGCTCGACGACGAATCGGACCTCGCTCGCGCCATCGCCGAGACCGAGATCTCGCGATTTGTCACCTGCATCAAAATTGATCCCCGCGCGCGGAGATCGGACGCCCCTCCCGCCGCGGAAGCCCCTCCCTTCGCCCCCGCATCCGAAAACGTCGACGCCCCCGCGCGCCCGTCGCGCGAAATCGCCTCGATGCCACTCGATGCGATCGCGATCATCGCGCCCCTCGTCATCGTAGCCGACGCTCTCTCGCAGCTGTTCTCCCCCGGCCTATGGCATGCGGTCGTGCTTGCATGCGCCGCCGTGCTCGCATGCGAGGCCGTCGCCTACGACCGAGCCCGCCGTTCGCGGCGCGCGCGGGCATTGCGGCTTGTGATCCCCGCCCTCGTCACCGCATCCGTCCTTGCGGGCGGCGCATACGTGGTGCACCGCGTCGCCATCGAGCCGTTGGGCGCCGGGTTCCCATCCCTCGCTACGACCCCGTTTTCAATCGGAGGCATCGAGCTTGACGGCCCCCTCGCGACATTCGGCGGCATCCTCTACGGAGGACTCGCCTCGCTCTACTACGGCCAGTGGGTTCCGGTAACGGTCTCTCCCTGGGGAGATGCCGCGCTCATCTTCATCACGTGCTGCATCGCCACCCTGCTGCAGCCCCTTGTGCTCGGCAAAAGGTCGCGACCGCTTATCGCGCTGGCATCTCTCGCAACCATCGCCGCGCCCCACATCCTGCTCGACGCGACCGAGCCGTTGCACGAGCTCGTCATCGCCATCGCCTGCGGATGCTACCTCCTGGCCCGGTCGCACGATCGCAGCGGCGACGCGCCGGTCCGGACGCCTGGTCGCGCCGGCAATGCGAAACCGTTCGCCCGCACGCTCCCGTTGGTGCGAGCCCGCCTCGCGGTGAGCGCTTCCGAGCGGGACGGCGAACGTCCCCCTTCGTGGAGCGCGATCCCCCGTGCCTGCTCCCCATGCATTCCCTGCATCCTCATCGGCCTGATCGCCTCGCTCTCGGCGCAGCCCCTGTGCGACCTCGCCGACAACTCGCTGCGGACGTCATCATCCGCGATCGACGGCTTCCTCGCCGCGCAAGGCGAGAAGCCCCTTGTCGACCTGCGTCGCGATCTGGCGCGTACCGAGGAGCGGAACGCCCTCACCTGCGTTGCCGTCCAAGCCAACGGCGCCGCATACGAAGGCCGCCTCTATCTGCGAACACATGTGCTCGACGGCTTCAACGGAACGACGTGGTTCCAAGATGATGCCGATACGGACCAAAACGCCCTGGTCGGCACCGAGACGACCGCCGCGGAACATGAGGGGGAAACGACCGCGATGCGCATGGACGCCGCGCTCCCCCTTTCCAATATCGCCCACGTCGAGCAGGCGTCCAGCGCCCGGCTCGGCTCGGTCTCGAGCCTGGTGACCACCATCCGCCTTGAGGAGCAAAGAGGCGACCTGCCGACGCCCGCGGAGGTTTCGTCGATCTCCGCGCCAGACGACAGCCCTCTGCACGGCGACAGCCTGTTCAGCGATGCATACGGAAACATCTCCTGTGCAGACGGCGAGACGGCGCCAGCTGGCAGCGTCTACGTCGCAGCCTCCCTCTCTATCGAGCCCTTACACACCATGGAGCAAATCGACGCGCTGGAGCAGGCGGCAGGCATCGTCTGCGACCTCGCCGACACCCAGGACGCCCAGGAAGACGCTGCGACGCTGCAACCCGCGCGCCCTGACGCTCGATACCTCAGCCTTCCCGATGACCTGCCCGCCTCGATACGGAAAATTCGCAACGGCGCCCTCGACGCCGGCATCAAGGTGCATCGGAGTGCTGCGCCGTCAAAAGCAGATGCACTCGACCAAGTGGCAGCGATGCGCTACCTCATGGCGTACTTCGCCGAAGAGGATTTCCGCTATACCACCACCGCTCCAAAGGACGACCTCGGCAATGACTTGGACGCCATCGACGAGTTTCTCCGCAAGCGGGATGGTTACTGCGTGCACTACGCCTCCGCGCTCGCGATTCTTGGCCGCAGCCTCGGCGTGCCCACCCGCATAGCCATCGGATATAAGACGCGCCTGCAGGTGGCGACCGAGCAGAGCGACGCCCAGTCCGGCGCTGCAGCGCCGGTCCGATATGCAACCAATCACGACCTGCATGCATGGACGGAAGCCTATATCGACAACGTGGGCTGGATTCCGTTCGATTGCACGCCCGCCCAAACGCTCGACCTCGAATCGAGCGAAGACGCGCCGGCAGGCCTCTCGCACAGCGACGAGTCGACCGCGCTCGCCCCACTCGACGAGGACGGCAACGCGATCGACCCCAAACCCGATGCGACGTCTCCGGAAGCAACTTCGCCCGACGGCAGCACCGAAAACGCAGGCGAGAGCCGCAACGACCTTGTGCAGCAGGCGCAACGTATCGCAAGCGATGCCATGAAGACGCTCGAGCAATCCGCGCGATACGCGCTCCCCCTCCTCGCGACATGCACGGCCCTCCTCGCTCCCTGTGCGGCACGCAGGCTGCATCGAGCGCGTGCGCGTCGCGCCGCCCGATCGGCTGCGTCGCACTGCTCGCGCGAGGCCGCTTCCATGATGTGGCGCGAGATCACCGATACCGCCCTCGATGCGGGGCTCACCTGGAGCCCTGCGGACACGGAGGAAGACATCGTGCGCATCATGCGCGTCGGCCTTGATGAAGAATCGCTACACGCCGTAGAAGATCTAACGCGCCTCATCGCGCGCGCCCGCTATGGAGCCGATCCAACGGATGCCGCCTGCGAGCGAATAGACGAGCTATTCGATACAACATGCCGGGCGCTGGCGCTTCGCGGGAAGCGCGGCGCTGCTGCACGGCTGGTTCGCGCCCTCGTACCCGCCTCGATGCTCCGATGCCGCTCGCTACGCCAGCGCTAGCCCATTACGCGCGCGAGCGCGAGCGCGCGTACGGAGGCGGCGCCGGCACCGCGCAGCGCCGTCGCGACCGCCGTGACGGTAGCCCCCGTCGTTATCACGTCGTCGATCAACAGAATCGATGCTCCCCGCATCACCGGGACCAGGGGCTCCACTACCTCGTAGACGCCACGAGACCCCTCTATGCGTTGCGCGCGGCCCATCTCGCGCTGGTCCCCAACACCATGCTTGACCAGCGCATCTACAAACGGAACCCCCGATAGGTCGCCAAGAGAGCGCGCGACCGCCTCCATATGGTCGAAGCCGCGGCGCTGAAACGCGCGCGCCGTTGCGGGAACGAACAGCAAGAAATCTGATCCGTCGAGAAACGCGCCGAATCGCTGCGGATCGAAGCGTTGGGCATGGAGCGCCGTATCGTAGAGCATCTCGGCGAAAAGGGGCGCGAGCCGTCGCTCCCCGCCATCCTTATACGTTCGAATCATCCGTGACAAAGGGTCCCGGAACGTCGCGCACGCCAGACACGCCTGCGTTGCGACCTCCTCGCCATAGCACTCCGTGCACAGCATCCTGCCAAACGGCGCACCGCAGCGCGCACAGGCGAGACCGGGATCGATCAAGTCCAGACGGTTCAGGCACTCATCGCACACCAGGCTTCCCAGCCGCTCGCATCCCGCGCATCGCGTGGGCGAGAGCGCCTCGAGCAGCTGGTCGCCCAGGCGGTCCATCATCGTGGACAAGCGAGCCGTCCGCTTCGCGCTCCCATGGTTCGATACACCCAACATAAACAGCCCTCTCCCGTTGCACGGACGAGAGAGGGCGATGTGATTCAAATGTACCCGAGAACCCCCGACGCCAAACGGCCGAGCACGGATTTATTCGCCGGCGGAACCGGAGTCCGCGGCGCCACCGCGCGGCGCCTCCCCGCCGCCCTGCTTGGGCTTGCGCGAACGACGACGGCGGCGCTTCTTCGGCGCGCCCTCGGCGGCACCGTCCTCGGGAGCCCCGTTCGAACGCCTGGCCTCCGGACGGGCGGCATCGGAGCGCTTTCCCCCCGTTCCGGCATCCGAGCGCTTGTCCCCGCGACCGGCGGCGCGCTTCTCAGCCGCCGCACCCCCGCCATCGCCGGGACGGCGGCGCGTCACCTTGATGTCACCGGACGAAATCTGCTCGGCAACGGAGGCGACCTCGGGCTTCTTGGACGTATGGCGCCTGCGCGAGCGACCGGATTCCGTCGGCTGCCCCTCGGCGCCTGCAGCGCCCGGCTGCTCCGAGCGCTTCTGCTCGGCGCGGGCGGCGTTCAGGAACGCGGCATCGCGCTCCTCGCCCGAAAGATGCCGGCGACGACGGCGCGAGGACCCAGTCGAGCCGTCCTGCTGCTGCGCCGGCGCATTGCGACGGGAGGTACCCTGCGCCTGCTCGGCGCCCTCGTTGGCAGCGGAGCGGCGACGACGACGGCGCGGCGTCCCCTGGGCCTGGTCGCCCTCGCCCTGCTTCGCACCCTGGCCGCGAGAAGCGGAACCCTTGGAAGCCGATCCGCCCTTGCCGCCGAACTTGGCAGCCTCCTCCTCGCGCATGCGACGACGACGCGGCGTCGGCCCGCTCGCGGCGATGCGATCCGCACGGTCGAGCCCGTCGCCCGTGTCGACGCCGTTTTCACGGTCGAGCTCGAGCAACGCCAGCGCGATATCCGCCGACTCGATGCGCTCGAGCACGTCGCGCGTCACGCAGTCCGGCCGGCACGCGCAACCCTGCTCGCTCGCCTTCTTCTTGCAGCCGTCGGAGCACGTCATATCGGCAAGGTTCACACGGAATACCTTGCCGTTCTCCAAACGCAAGATCAGCTCCTCGCGCGGGGTGTTGTATTCCTGCACCTTCGCCTTGCCCAGCGGGGTGTCGATCAGCGCCTTCTTTTTGGGAGCACGGGACTTGAAATCCTTGTATGCCTCGAACTCGTAGCGCAGGCAGCACATGAGACGACCGCATACGCCGGAGATCTTTGATGAGTTGAGCGGAAGATCCTGCTCTTTCGCCATGCGGATGGACACGGGCTCGAACTGACCGCCGAAGCGCGTGCAGCACAGTTCCTGGCCGCAGGTGGCGTAGCCGCCGACCAGCCTCGTCTCATCGCGGACCCCGATCTGGCGCATGTCGACGCGCACGTGGAAGAAGCTCGACAGATCGCGCACGAGCTGCCGGAAATCAACGCGGTCCTCCGCGGCGAAGTAGAACACGGCCTTCTCGCCGCCGAAGAGGTACTCCACGGCGACCGGCTTCATATCGAGCTCGTTGCGCGCTACGATGCGACGGAAGTCGCGCATGGCGTCTTCGCCGCGATCGGCGAGCTCGTCGGCATAATCGAGGTCGTCATCGGTCGCAACGCGCAGCACGGGCTTGAGCGGGGCGGCGAGCTCCGACGCGGGGACCTCGAAGGGGTCGGCCGTGACCAAACCGATCTCGGTGCCGCGCTCGGTAGAGCAGATGGCGTGGTCGCCCGCCATGATATCGAGCTGCTTGGGATCAAACCACAGCTCGCGCGAGGCGAAAGCGAACTTTACGGGAACAACTACGGGCATGTAAGAGCCTTCCTTATATCGAGAAGCATGACCTCGATGGCCAGCTGGGGGGTTACGTTGCGAGCGATGCGCGCCTCGGTCGCCGATACGACATCGAGGGCGGACGTGATTCCGGTGACGGTCGCGCGGGCGCACAGGCGATCGACCATCCCGGAAACATCCTCGTTCACGATGGGGTCGTCGACGCCCTGGACGCGCATGAGGGCGTCGCGCAGAAGCGACCGAACGCATGCCAGCGCTTCCATGATACCCGAACGCTCCCTATGGGACAGCTCGCGCTTGAAGCGGTCCTCGAGCTGCTTGAGAGCGCCTCGCGAAAGGTAATCGGCATCCTTGGCGAGCAGGGCCTCCTGCGTCGACTTCACATCGTCGAGCGGCGCCTTGATCACCGCCATGAGCTCCTTCACCGACATGAGGATATCCGCCTCGTCGGCGTGCGCGAGCTGGTCCACCACGCGCAGCATCTCGCGACGCGCCTCTTGGCGCTCGGCGCTCTTGAGAAATTCGACGGCGCGCGCCGGACTGCCCGCCACGGCGACCGCCATGCGGCAGCGCGCATGCGGCGCCCCCGTGGCGCGCTCCACCATCTCCGCGGCGCGCACGGGCGAAACCATACGGAACGGAACGCATTGGCAGCGGGATACGATCGTGGGGAGGATGACCTCGGCACTCGAGCCGAGCAAGATGAACGTCACGTTCTCAGGAGGTTCTTCAAGCGTCTTGAGCAGCGCGTTGGCCGTGTTGGCGCGCAGCTGCTCGGCCCGGTCGATGATATACACCTTGCGCTTCGCGCGAATGGGTGCGAGCGCCACCTCCTCCAGAAGCGCCCTCGTCTGATCGATCAGGTATCCCGTAGCGGATTCCGGCGCATAGTAATGCACGTCGGGATGCGTATGGCGAGCGACCCGCACGCAATCGTCGCATGCACCGCAGCCGCCCTCGCCGCACAGGAGCTGCTGCGCCATAGCCCAGGCGGCGTCGAGTTTGCCCGAGCCCGGCGCGCCCAAAAACAGATACGCGTGGCTCGCCCGGCCCGAAGCGACGGCATGGGCGAGAAAATCGCGCGCGCGCGGCTGCGCCTCGAGCTGCGCCAGCAGGCATCGATCGGATAGCGCTTCCCTCATCATGCTCACCCCCGCCGTCCTTCGTTTTCAACGATGCCCACGCCCTCGGCCTGCTCGAACACGCCGCCGGCCGACCCTGCGATCACCGCCTCGACTACCGGCCACGCCGCCGCAAAGACCTCGTCGATCGAACCGGATGCATCGATGAGCGCGATGCGGCGGGGCTCCTGCTCGGCGAGCGCGCGGAAGCCCGCAGCGACCCGCTCCTGATACGCGGTGCCCTTCAGCTCGAGCCTATCGGCCGCAGAGCGCCCCGCGCGCCGCGCAAGCGCCTCCTGCACGGGAGCATCGAACACGAGCGTGATGTCGGGATGCCATCCATCGACCGCGATGGCGTTCGCCTGAGCGACCAGCGCGCGGTCGAGTCCGTTTGCATACGCCTGGTACGCCGTTGTCGAATCGTAGAAGCGATCGCACACCACGGTGCGCCCCGCCCGAAGCGCGGGCGCCACGACCTCGTGCACCAACTGGGCGCGTGCCGCCTCATACAGCAGCAGCTCGCACACGTCCCCCATCTCGCCATGGGAGGGATCGAGCAGGATCGCGCGGATCTGCTCGGAAATCGCCACGCCGCCCGGCTCTCGCAGACGCACGACGTCGTGGCCCCTGCGCTCGAGCGCGTCGGCGATACGGACGGCCTGCGTCGACTTACCGCAGCCGTCTATACCCTCCACGGTGATGAACAATCCCCGATCCATACCGAAAACGCCCTTTCAACGCACTGAAACGAAGCTCCATCATACCGCGCGCACCCACATACCCGCGCCAACAACAATACTTCGAACACACATCCGCAGCCGCATCGCTTACTGGAAATGCTACTGGTGCCGTGCGTATACCTTTCGAACACGAACCTCGATTTGGCGTTCGGATGATATACGTTTAAGCGAGCTAGCATTTTTTCGAGCGGTGCAGAAGGCCGCATCCAGACCTCAAAAGCGCAATCATCGCGAGCTGCCCAGCATTTTGGTCAACGCGAACGCCCGTCGCGCGCTCCAGCCAGCAAAGCACCCGGCGCATGCCCGCGCCGACGAGCGCCTCGCCGCATCATGTCGCGCGCATCGGTATGCCGGCGCATGTAAGCAACCGGTGCATATACGCCCGATCGATTGCCTGCTCGTATGAAAATCTCAAGACCTTCACCCCCGTCAGACTCAGGCGCGACTCCCTCAGCCGCTCCTTTCTCATTGCTTTGATAACGGTCGATGCGCTTCGCTCCTTGGATACATACTTCCATCCTCCATCGAGCTCGCCGACCACAACCACCCCATCAGGCAGCACCCAAAGGAAGTCAACCCGATACACCCTACCGGGTTCAAGAGGGTCATCCAGCTCCACCTGCAGCTCAGGAATCATGAAGCCCAACTCGATCATGGTTGCCCGAGCCATGGACTCGCCCCCGTTCTCGCTTCGGCTATCGGCCGCAGCCGCAACGCGCCGCGCCGTGGAAACACCTTTGCGCCGCGCCCCATTCCGGACCATGAAGGCAATCAGCTCGACCTTTGATATCATGCCTTCGTGCAGAGCGGAATCCGCGATCACCAAGCCCTGAGCGAAGTCCGTCTGGCACAGGCAGTCCAGCACCGTTCTATCAAGCGGCGTTACCCTGATGCCATCTATCACCTCAAACGGCCGGCAAGGCGCCTCGTGGCAGACAATGTCCTCGTGTTGCAGCCTTCTATTGCAGCGATCGCCCCTTGCTAGATGCACCGTATCCAAAAGCGCATACGGGACTTGAAGGCCATGCACCAACGCGGCTGAGTACGACGAAAAGACATAGTCGGGGTGACTTCGCGCCATCGCGCGCACAAGATGCATCGCCCGCGCTCGCTCTGAAAGACCCAGGTAGTACTCCGATCGCACGAAATAGCCTTTCGACGGCTCGACCGCACGGCTCGCCGCGACCCTGCGCTGCAACCCTATAGCCTCCGCCCTGGTCGACGCATAAGCATATCGATACGTGGCTTCTGCCTCATCAAATAAGCAATCAGCCATCGGCGAACACCGCTCGCTCATAGATGCACCTCCTCGCGCGAGGGCACCATAGCGGGCCGATTGCCTACCTCGACGCGACAACCCGCCGCCCCCCACTTCTCATGCGAGGGCACCATAGCAGGCCGGGTCCTTTCAAGTCTCAAACAAACAATCTCTATGCCGCTAACACGGCAGGTATCGACCGTGCTGCCGCATAATCAAGCACCCGAAAATCCGCGAACGGATGATTTTACCAGATGAACGGCCGCAAGCCCCCAAGTGGCGAGACGGACCCCGCCCGCGCTCGCAACAACGGCGCCTTTCGACGCCTGTAGAAAATGCTACCTAGCCCATGCGTATACCATGCGAACATGGAATTTGGTCCGGCGTTCGAATGGTATACGCACAAGCGAAGTAGCATTTCTCGGGCCAGATACAGGGCCGCCGCGCCCCGTCGCACCCCGTCGCGTCCCTGTTGCGCTCCGCCGGCGGCTTTTAGCTGCAGCGGCTCGACAACCGATTACTCAGCTGCGGGCTTCGCAGCGGCCTTCTTGGTCGCAGCGGCCTTCTTGGTCGCAGACACCGTCTTCTTCGCTGCCGTAGCCTTGGTCGCAGCTGACGTCTTCGCGGTCCCTGTCTTCTTCGCGTCCGCCGTCTTCTTCGCAGCCGCCTTCTTCGCGTCCGTCGTCTTCTTCGCAGCCGGCTTCTTGGTCGCAGACGCCGTCTTCTTCGTTGCAGCCTTCTTGGTCGCAGCTTTGCCGCGAGCCGGCTTCTCCTTCTTCTCCTTGCCAGGGCATTCCATGTTCACGCAGATGCGCCACGGGCCGCGGGCCGTCTCGACCACCACGACGGGGGCGCCGCAGTGCTCGCACACCTCGCCGGTGGCGGAGAGCTTGCCACGCGCGGGGAGCGGATAGCTCACGCCGCAGTCGTCATAATTGGTGCAGCGGATGAAGCGCTTGCCGCTCTTCTCGCTCTTATGGGCGACCAGGTTGCCATGGCGACCGGCCTCCGCGCAGACTCGGCACTCGCCCACCTTGAGGTCGGGCTCGTAATTGGTGGGGCACTTGGGGTTGACGCACTGCTCGTAGGCCTTTTGTCGGAACGGCTGGCACTTGATGCGCGGCGCGCCGCACTCGGGGCACACGGCGGCCTCGCCCTCGAGCGGGCTCACCTTCACGCCGGAGGGCACGGGGTAGGTCACATCGCAGTCGGGCCAACCCATGCACCCGATGAAGCTGCCGCGCGTCTTGGCGCTCGTCTTCATCACGAGGTCCTTGCCGCACTTGGGGCACGCGCCCACGCGCGCGTCGGCGGTGACGGCGTCGCTGATGGCCTCACCCAGGTCGTCCTTGTGCTCGATCAGGGTGTCGAGCATACCCGCGAGCAGCGTGCGCGAGTGATCGACCACATGCGCCTGCGTGTCGGCGCCCTCGGCCACATGCGTCATGTCGGCATCGAGCTCCGCGGTCATCTCCGGCGTGGTGATGCGCGGTGCGAACTGGGAGAGCGCGTCGATGATGGCCATGCCCAGCTGGCTGGGCTCGATCGGGTCGTTCTTGAGGTAGCGCACCGTGTAGAGGCGCTCGATGATGCTCGCACGGGTAGACTTGGTGCCCAGGCCGCGCTTCTCCATCTCCTGGACGAGCTTGCCCTGGCTGTAGCGCGCGGGCGGCTCGGTCTGCTTGGCCTCGAGCTTGATATCGTGCACGTCGACCGTATCGCCCGCATCGAGCGCAGGGAGCTGCTCATCGCGCTTGAGACCGTAGGGGTACGCCTCGCGGAAGCCCGCCTCCACCAGCACGTCGCCGCTCGCGGTGAACGGCTCGCCGGCGACGTCGATCGACAGCTTGGTGTTCTCGATGGTCGCAGGGCCCATGAGCGTCGCCAGGAAGCGACGGGCGATGAGGTTGTAGAGCTTGAGCTGGCCGCCGTCGAGCGAGGTGGGGTCGCCCTGGCCCGTGGGATGGATGGGCGGGTGGTCGGTGGTCTCCACCTTGCCGCGCGTTGGCTGCATGGGTCCGGCGAGCACCTTCTTGCACACGGGCGCGAGGGCCGGGGAGTTAGCCGCCAGGCCGTTCACGATGCCCTCGAGGTCGAGCGACTTGGGATAGACCGTGTTGTCGACGCGCGGATACGAGATGAGGCCGCTCATGTAGAGGGACTCGGCGATGCGCATGGTGCGCGCCGGGCTGATGCCCTCGGCAGCGGCCGCAGCCTGCAGCGCCGTCGTGTTGAACGGGACCGGGGGCTGCTGCTTGCGCGAGCGGCGGGCGACGTCGGTCACGGTGCCGGTCGTCGCAGACGACACGTGCGCATACGCCGCCTCGGCAGCGTCCTTATCGGTGAAGCGCGCCGTCGCGTGGCCGATCTTGAAATCCTGCTCTGAGGCACAGGCAAAACCGCGGATCTGCCAGTAGTCTTCGGGTACGAAGGCCATGCGCTCGCGCTCGCGTTCCACCACCAGGGCGAGCGTCGGCGTCTGCACGCGGCCGGCGGAGCGCACGTTGCCGAAGCCGCCGAACTTGGCGAGCGTGAGGTAGCGCGTCAGAACCGCGCCCCAGATGAGGTCGATATACTGGCGGGACTCGCCGGCGTCGGCCAGGTTCTGGTCAAGCTCCACGAGGTTGTTGAACGCTTCGGTGACCTCGCCCTTGATGAGCGCCGAATAACGTGCTCGGCTCACGGGTACGTCGGGTGCGACCTCGCGCACGCAGGAAAGGGCATCGGAACCGATGAGCTCGCCCTCGCGGTCGAAGTCGGTGGCGATGACGACGGAATCGGCTTTCTTTGCCAGATTCTTGAGAACGCGGATGATCTCCTTCTCAGCAGGGTTCTTGATGATGGGGGCCCAGGTGAGGTACGGCAGGCTTTCGACCTTCCATCCCTTGATGTTGATGCCGTTCGCCAGGAAGGGACGGCGCTTGGTGTCGTAAGGCGGACGGGCGAGACCATCCGGAACCGCAGCGGGGAGCACCTCTCCGTCCCCGGTCAGCGAGTACCAGCCCTCCTTCTCATCGAAGAGGATCTCGTCGGGGAAGTCGGGCGCCAGGATGTGGCCGGCGAGACCCATGGACACCCACTCCTCGCCGTCCACGTCGAAACGATAGACCGGCGTGTTGTACACCTTGTCGTTTTTCGGCTTACCGGTGGCCAAGAGCTGCGCGATCTTCTGCGCTGCGATGTTTTTCTCTGCAATGACGAGCTTCAACGGGGCTCCTTCGCTACACGTACAGGTATGGTCAGCAGTATAGCGACTTGGGCGCGCTTGGCGAATCATGCACGATTTCTGCGCGGACCGATGCGAAGCGACCCCGCGTGCGAACCGGCGCGGTGCAGCCCCACACGCGGCCCCACGCGCGAACCGACGCGGGGCGGCGCTATGCGCGCGCGGCCTCGATCCGCCCTACCAGCCAGTCGCACCATTCGTCCATACCCGTACCGCGCGTCGCGCTCACGCTGAAGCGCGGCGCCCGCGGATTAAGGTCGTCCAGCGTGCGGCCGTACTCGTCCATATCGAAGTCGAAGGCAGGAGCCACGTCCACCTTGTTGAGCAGCAGCGCGCCGGCGTGCTGGAAGATCCCGGGATACTTCAGCGGCTTGTCGTCGCCTTCGGGCACCGAGAGGATCATGATGGACAGGTTCTCGCCCAAATCGAAATCCACGGGGCACACGAGGTTGCCGACGTTCTCGATAAAGATGACGTCGATGTCGTCCAGGCCGACGCCCGCCTCGAAGGCGTCGACCGCCTGGCCGATCATATTGCCCTCGAGATGGCACAGGCCGCCCGTGTTGATCTGGATGGCCGGCATACCGGCCTCCTTCATGGTGACGGCATCCACGTCCGATGCGATATCGCCCTCGATCACGGCACAGCGATAGCGGTCGCGCAGGCGCTCGTTGGTGGCGAGGATGGTCGAGGTCTTGCCGGATCCAGGGCTCGACAGCACGTTGACCACGAAGATCTTGTTCTCGGCGAAACGCGCGCGGAGCTGCTCCGCCAAGCGCTCGTTGCGCGAAAGGATGGGCTGTTCGATACCGATGACCTTGCCTGCCATATGCATGCGCTCCATTTCCACGTTCTATCCATACGTACGCTTGTGTACCCCATCGGGCGCGGCTCCATCCGCCGCCGATGCATCCGGCGCGTCGCCTCCGTCCGCGTACGTCGCCCTGTTCGCATGCGCCGCCCTGTTCGCGTCCGTCACCCTTTGCGCACGCAACGGCAGCCGCGTCGAGAGCGAGGGGGTCAGTCGGGCGTCTCGATCTCGATTGATACGATGTCGAGCTCCCGTCCGCGCACCGTGAGGGTCTGGCCGCTGCCGCATACGGGACACCGGCAATGGAACCGGTCGTGGTCGAACTCGGCACCGCACTGCACGCATGCGCTGCGCGGCGCCACGCGCTCGACGCGCAGCTCCGCATCGCGCGTGAGCGCGTTCTCTTCCCGCAGGACCTCCCAGGCGAAATCCATAGATTCCGGCACGATCTCGCACAGATCGCCCACGCGCAGCGAAACGGCGACGACGCGCGAAGCCTCAGCCTCGCGCGCCGTGCGCAGAACAACATCTATGATTCCGGAAACAACACCGAGCTCGTGCACGCTCTCGCCTACTCCTCGTCCTCGTCGTCGAACAGGCTGAGGCGGCCTTCCTTCAAGCCGGCCTTGCCCTCGCGCTTCACGATGACGACGCGGGTGACCGCGAGCGCGATCTCATACAGGGCGAGCATGGCGGCGTACATATACGCCATGGTCACGGGCGAGGCGTCGGGCGTGACGCAACCGGCGACGACCAGCAGCACGACATAGACGTAGCGCCACGCCTCGCGGAACTTCACATACGGAACGATGTGGAAGACGGCGAGGTAGAACACGATGAGCGGGAGCTCGAACGCAACGCCGAAGCCGATCATGAGGAGCAGCTCGATGTTGATGTAGTCCTCCAGCATGGGCATGGCCGTGCCGATGGCCTCGGACTCGCCGATGAGGAAGCCGAAGGCCGGGCTGATGATCACGAAATAGCAGAAAAGCACGCCCAGGAAGAAGAGCGCGGTGGCACTCACGATGGTGGGGACCACCCAGCGCCGCTCGCTGGGTTTGAGCGCGGGCAGGAAGAATGCCAGGATCTGCCAGATGATCATGGGTGTGCACATGACCAGGGCGAGCTTGAACGCGATGGAGAATCGCAGGCTGAAGCCGCCCAGCGCCGTCATGACGTAGAACTCATCAGCGAACTCGCGGATGGGGTCTTGCAGGATGTCGATGACGACGGGCGTGGCGAAGTAGAGCACGAGGGAGGCGGTGAGAACGGAGACCACCACGATGGTGAGGCGACGACGCAGCTCGCCCAGGTGGTCGAAGAGCGGCATTCGAGCGGGTCCGATGGGCATTACTGCTCACCCCCTTCCACAGCGGCGACATCCGGGGCGGCGTCGACGGCGGATGCGTCGGCTGCAGGCGCGACATCCTCGGCGCGCTCGTCCACCGCGGCCTTGCGCTTGCGCGGGCGACGCGCGTACAGGTCCTCGGTGGTGCGGACGACGGGCTGCTCGGGCTCGGGCGCGGGCTCGGCGCCCTCCGCGTGCGAGCCATCGGCTGCCGACTGCGCAGCCGTCGCGGTCGCTTGGTCCGACCCCGCGACGACCGCGGCGCCGGCTTCGGACTCGGCGGCAGCCGCTTCCTTCTCGGCCTTCTCCGCCGCAAGGCGGGCGCGACGCTCGGCAAAGGTCTCCTTGCGACGAGGCGCCGCCTCGGCCGCATCAGAGCGATCGGCATCCAGGTCGTCGTCCGCGGCGGCACCCTGGGAGGAGCCAGCCTTCTTGGGCTTGACCGGCGCCGCGGCAGCAGCGGCCATGGGATCGATCACCTCGGATTGGACGACCGAGGTCATCTTCTCCTGGGTCTCGCGGAACTGGCGCAGGGCTCGACCGACCGTACGGCCCATCTGCGGCAGCTTGTCGGGACCGAAAAGCAAGAAGCCGAAGATCACGATGATCATCAGCTCGGTGGAACTAATTCCAAACACGACGCCTCCAGAGTTCTTCTTGCAAGGAAGCCGCAGACGCGCGCTGCGGCCCCCGAATAGTCAACTGTACGAGTATACCCCGCGCAACGCCGTGCGAGCGCGAGCAACGCTCGGCTTTACGCAGCGCTGATACCGATTTCCTTGTCGAGCCCCAGCAGCTGGGCCACGCGCAGCACGTTCGGCTGGGCGTTGACGGCCTCGAAGCCCTTGCCGCTCTCCTGCGCATGATGGGCGGCACCGACCAGCACGCCGATTCCCGTCGAATCGATATAGGATACGTTCGCGAAATCGAGCCGCACCTTCTCGGTGGGCTGGGCGAGCGCGTAGTCGATGGACTCGCGCAGCTTGGTTGCATTGGAAATGTCGATCTCGCCGGTGACGGCGATCGTATAGCACTCCGGCGTGGGATTGGTTTCGATGACCAGCTCCATGTCTTACTCCTTTGTGTTCGTTATGCTTGCGTATTCATGCACGGGATGCGCGGACGTGGCCAAAAGAGGTTAGGACGCGTCGCCCGCAGCAGCGGAATCCATCGCATCGAGGCGCTGCTGGGCGTACGTCTTGGCGCCATACGTGTCGTCCGCATCCGCCTCGATCGCGCGCTCATAGGCCGTGCGCGCGTCATCGGCGCGGCCGTCGGCATCGTAGAACATCCCGAGGTTCGCCCATGCGGGGCCGAAGGAATCGTCCTGCGCGACGAAGGTCTCGAGCATCTGGATCGCCTTGGCGTGGTCGCCCGCGTAGAACATCGACACCGCCCGATCGACCTCGGCCGATTTAGAGCCGGGATACGCGGCAAGGTACTCGTCGTAGTAGCGCGTGGCCTGGTTGAACAGCTCCGTCACGTGCTGCTCGTCCTCGGCGCCCTGAGCATGCGAGAGGGCGGTCGCGCCCCAGTCGAAGTAGCCGTTGGCGACGTTCAGCAGCGTCGAGGGGTCCGAGGGGTTCGCCTCGTACTTAGCGAGCAGCTGCTTGGTGGCCGCATCGTACGATGCGTCGACATCCGCCATGGTATGACCGTCCTGCTGCGCCTGCGAGCTCGCCGCGGGGCCATCCGCAGCACTCGAGGCCGCGACGGACGAGCCGCTCGATGCATCGCGCGAAGCGTCGCCGAGGGGGCCTCCCCCGAAGAGCACCACGGCGGCAAGCGACACGACGGCGACGAGCAAGACGAGCACGACGACGGAGCGAGCACGACGGCTCTGATCCTTCGAGAAAGCCATGCGCGCCCCCTATTCCTGTGAATCGGACGAGCCGTCTGCCAGCGTCGCGGTGCCGTCCTCGTTGATCGAGAGGTCGGGATGCCCCTCGGGCAGCGTGGACGACGAGCCGCCCGACGCCTCGCCCTGGGCAGCCATCTGCGAGCTCGCGCTCTCCAGTTCGGCGAGCGTCGCGGAGGTGCCGATGAGGTAGCCGATTACGATGCCCAGCACCAGGGCGATGACGGCGATCGCCAGCACCATCCAAAACGGCGGCGCGTCGCGGCGGGCGGCGGGAGCCGGCGCCTCCGCTTCGGACGTCGCGTGCTCGTCGCGCCGGGCATCCGCGATATCGCGAACGGTATCGGCGTCCTCGGACGCGGCCTCGAGCTGCGCCTCCATGAGTTCCTGTTCATCATCGAAAAACTCGTCGTTCATGCCCTATCTCCCTGGATGGGTACCGTACATATGCGTTGTATTGTAACGGCAGCGCACCCGAGGACGCGGGAATGCATGCGATTTGCACGCCGCCGTCACCCCGAGGGCGTGCAGCCGGGGCCCCGGTGCCTAGCGGACCGCTGTGTATACCGCGACGATACCGCCGGTCAGGTTGGCGTAGGAAACGCGGGAGAATCCCGCCGCGCGAAGCTCGTCCGCGATCTCGTCCTGCGGCGGGAACGCCTCGATCGAGTCGCGCAGGTACTCGAAGCCCGCGCGGTCGCCGGTGACCAAGCCCCCGATAAGCGGAATCATATGCGCCAGGTAGAAACGGTAGAGGGCGCGCCACAGCGCATGGGGAGGCGTGCCGAACTCCAGGACCACGTAGCGACCCCCGGGTACGAGCACGCGCGCCGCCTCCTCCATCGCGCGGCGGCGCCGGCTGAAGTTGCGCAGGCCGTACGCGCAGGTCACCACCGTGAACGCCCCGTCCCCGTAAGGCAGCCGGTGCGCATCGACCACGTTGAGGTCGCAGGGCACGCCGCGCCCCTCCCCGCGGGCGATGCGCTCGGCGGCGACATCGAGCATCTCGGGGGTGAAATCCGTCAACTCGATCGACGCCGGCGGGCACAGCTCGCACAGCGTGAAGGCGACGTCGCCCGTGCCGCCTGCGACGTCGAGCACGCGATCGCCGCCGTCGCAGGAAGCCGCGCGGGCAACACGGCGAAGCCAGCTTCGGTAGATTCCGAAGCTGGACAGCGCGTTGAACAAGTCATATTTTCGCGCGATCTGGGAGAAGATTCCCTTCACGCGCTCCGCATGGGCGTCCGCCATCTACGCGCGCGCCTCCGCAGCGAGCTCGGCGGCGACCAGCTTGACGGCGAGCACCAGCACGTCGAGCGCGGCTTCGAGCTCCTCGACCGCGGGATAGCTCGGCGCGATGCGGATATTGGTATCGCGGGGATCCTCGCCCGGCCACGTGGCGCCCGCAGGCGTCAGCTTCACGCCCATCTCGGAGCACAGGGCCGCGACGCGCTTGGCAGAGCCCTCGGGGCCGTCGAAGGAGACGAAATAGCCGCCGCGCGGATGGGTCCACGCGGCGCAGCCCGTGCCGCCCAGGCCCTCGGTAAGCTTGCGTTCCACCGCCTCGAAGCGCGGACGCATGAACGCGGCATGCTTCTTCATATGGGCGCGCACCGCATCGAGATCCGGCAGGAAGCGCACATGGCGGAGCTGGTTCATCTTATCGGCGCTGATGAGTCCCATCTTGAGGAGCGCCGAGACCTCGGCGATGACCGCGGGCGAGGCGCCCACGAACGCGATGCCCGAGCCCGGGAACGTGATCTTGGACGTGGACACGAAAGCGACCACGCGGTCCTCGGCCTCCGTGCCGCGCGTGTAATCGAATACGTTGGCGAGGGCGTCGGTCTCATCGTACAGGTCGTGCACGCAGTACGCGTTATCCCAGAAGATGCGGAAATCGGGCGCCGCGGTCTTCATGGTCGCCAGGCGGCGGACCGTCTCGTCCGAATACGTCTCGCCCGTGGGGTTCGAATACTTGGGTACGCACCACATGCCCTTGATGCTGGCGTCGTTGGCAACCATGGCCTCGACGACGTCCATGTCGGGGCCCTCGCCGGTCATCGGAACGGGGACGTTCTCAATGCCGAGGTCCGCCGTGATGCCGAAGTGGCGGTCATAGCCGGGCACGGGGCACAGGAACTTGACCGTCTCCCCCTCGTGCTTCGCCGAATAATCCGCCCAGGGCTCGCTACCCAGGCTGCCGCAGCGCCAGAACTGGCCGCAGATATCGTGCTCGAGCAGCAGGCTGGACGACCCCAGCACGAGGGTCTGCTCGGCAGGCACGCCGAGCATCTCGCTGGCCAGGGCGCGAGCGGAGGGGATACCCTCGAAGAAGCCGTAGTTCGAGCAGTCCACGTTGCCGTCGTGCAGGTCCGCCGAAGAGCTCAGGATGTCGAGCATGGGACGGGAGATGTCCACCTGCTGCGGAGAAGGCTTGCCGCGCGCCATATCGAGCGCGAGACCGCGGGCCTTGACCTCGTCGACCTGGGATTTCAGCGAAGCGATAGCGGATTCGAGCTCCGCAGCGCCCATCTGCTCGTACATCGTCTGCATAGCAAAACCTTTCTTCGGGCTTACATACTCAACCACGCTAGAGTAGTATAGCTATTCTCAGAAAGCCCCTATGCCCTTCGCCGTTTAACTTGGAGGAATCATGCAGATGGGAATGTTTCAAGCCGAGGAGTTCGGCGACTTGCAGCGCCTGGTCGACGCCATGTATGCCGGTGGGCGCGCCGTGGTCGACCGCCTCGACCTCGTCGTGCAGGCAGAGATCCTCGACCTGGCTCCCGACCTCATGGAGATCGTCGAACTGCTGCCCCCGGGCTCGTATGAGCGCCAGCGCCTCTGCGACCAGCTAAATTCGGCACTCGCCGCCCATGGCTGGGGCGCGATGTACGGCACGGTCGAATAGGAACCCGGCGAAGCGAGATCTTGACGCATCACGCAAAAGCGGGTGGGCCCACAGGGGGTCCACCCGCTTCTTCATGCGGCATCACGTCTCGTATCGCCGACGTGAGGCCGCGAGTCGCATCGTATCGACGCGCAAACCGGCTAGCACACGCGGTCGCGGTTGCTGCGGCGGGTGCGGCGAACGCCCATCGTCACCGCGCCGGCGCCCACGAGGGACGCGAACAGGGCGATGCTCGCGGGGTCGCCCGTCTGGGCGAGCGTGCCGGAAGTGCCGGGCTTGGACTCGGGCTTGGTCTCGGGCTTCGGCTCGGGCTTGGCCTCGGGGGCCTTCACGGTCACGGTCACGGCGTTGGAATCGACGGAGAGGCCGCTCGCGTTGGTCACGCGGCAGAAGAAGGTCTTGGAACCGACGGTCGCGGTATCGACCGGCAGGTTCGCGGTCTTCACGCCGGTCGAGGTGACGGTCTCGCCGTCCTTGGCGAACCACTCGTAGGCAAGGGCGCCCTCACCATGGGCGTTCGCGGCGGCAACGACGAGGTCGGACGCCTGAGCACCCTGGACATAGGTGGCGTCGACGGGCTGCTGGGTGATCACGGGGGCGACCACGGCGTCGGCGTAGAGCACGGGCGTCGCGAGGTCGGTGCCCTCGGCGTTCATATCGGAAGCGGTGAAGGGCTTGGAGAAATCGCCCGCCTTGATGTAGGCGCGCATCTCGTCGAGGAGCTTATCGCACTTGAGGTAGGTCTGCTCGACAACGGCCATCTGGGCCTTGTTGGCGAGATCGGTGCGCGCCTCGGCGGGGGTGTTCTTCATGACGGCGTCGACGACATCCTGCTGGTCGATGATCTGCTCCTGCAGGGCATCGAGGTACGCGCGGGTGCCGGAGGCCATGGCGTCGCGATGGCTGTAGGCGAGCGTGTTGATGTCCATGAGGACGAAGGGCAGGGAGTTCTCGGGCTCTTCCTGCATGGCCCACTCGACGTTGTCCTTCTGGCCGGGGCCCTGATGGGTCTCATCGCAGTTGAGGTCGCTGAAGTAGGGGCTCACCTCGGTGAGGAGCGCGGAATAGAGCGGCACGTAGACGGAGAACTCGGTACGGGACAACGCTTCCCACTGAACGGTGGCGATATCGTCGGAGAGGCCGTCACGGATCTGGAACATATGGCTCTCGACCGTGCGGTTGTTGCCGATGGCGCCGAAAGCGGCGTCCTTGTTGGCGTCGACATCGGTTCCCTCACCGCGAGCCGCCAGCGAACGCAGCAGCTCGTTGGTGGTCCAGCCGGAACGACCGGGGGTGAAGAACTGGGTGGGCTCGGACAGGGCGGTCACGCCCACGCCGGGAGTCACGGTGTAGCGGTCGGCGGCCAGCGGCGCCTCGAAGTAATGGCGACCCTGGACGTAGCGGGTCGTGGTACCGGAGCTGTGGTCGGCGTCGGACTTACCGTAGGTGGACGCGATATCGGGGGTACCGTCCTCGAACGTCTTCAGGATGCCGGCCTCCTGGGGCACGGAGATGAGGCCCTCGGAGTGCAGGCAGGTGGCGGTGTCGTCCAGGTCGACCTTGAAGCGCAGGTTGCCCATGTTGGGGTTCACGGAAACCTGGTCCTCGGGCATGATGTAGGCGACCCACTGATGGCCGGAGAGAGCGCAGAACAGCCAGGTCTCGTCGGCGTCGGAGATGGTGATCTGGTCGCGGCCGGACGCACCGTACTCGTCGATGAGGCGACCGAGGAGCTCGACGCCCTCGCGGGCGGTCTTGGACTCGCCCAGGATGACGCTGGCGTAGTTGTACTCGCCGATACCCGTGGAGGTGCTGGGGTCGACCGCCTTGATCGCGTCGTTGTAATTCGTGGTCAGCGTCGCGGAGCAGGAAACGCCGTGCTCGTTGATGCCGGCCTCGGAATACGCGTCATGCCGATCGCTCCAGTCGCTCGGATGGTCGCGCACGTAGGTATAGCGATACGAGGTCTTATCGGACGTCCAGTCGAAATCCGACTCGTCGGAGCTGTAGCGCGTATTCGCCTGCGGCTCCTCGATGCCGAAGATCTTCACGTGGCGCGAAGCGTAATCCTCGGAACGACCGACGTAGCGGTCGCCGTTGGCGGTGAACTGACCGGGCACCCAGACCTGCGTGCAGGCGAAGGCGCCGACGGGAGCCGCTCCAACCAGGGCGGCGCCCACCATGAGGCCGCACGCGAACCGCTTGAAGCGGAGCCCGTGCACCTCGTGGGACGGAGTGATTTTGAGCATGACACTCTCCTTCCTTGGCCAACTGCTCGCGGCAACGCGCCGCACACGAACCAGGCAATCGGCCGCATGCTCCATGGTAGCCCCCGCAATGCATACACTGGTTATTGGAATCTAAACCGCTCGCATGCGGACATGTTTTGTCGGCAAGCGGCTTTGCGAGGTTAAGCAGCACTTTAGCAAAGAGGAGTATCAATTTGTCTGCAAGCACGCCGTATTAACGCGCATTTTTCATTGCCACTTCATGCATAGGATTAGCCGTACTTTGCATAGCGAGACGCCCCGGAGGAAGCGCATGCGGGCGCGTGCCGACCCCGTCGCCGCTCTTCGCCCGCGCGCGACCCTACGCGCCGGCGCGGCTGAACTTGGTGCGCTTTGAGGCAGCGAGCAGATTGGGCACGGCCGGGCGCGGCTGAATTTGGTGCACCTTTAGGCAGCGAGCGGATTTGGTGCGCTTTGAGGCAGCGAGCAATTCGCAATCTCGATGTTGGCTGCCTCCAAATGCACCAAAAAATCCCCACTGCCTCAAGGTGCACGAAATCCGGGCGCCGTCGGCAGCCCACGGCACGAGACCCCTGCCCCGCCGCTCTTCGCGCGCGTGCGACCCTACGCGCCGGCGCGTCGACACACGCGGCCCATATAGGCCATACCGATCGCCGCGGCGCTGACGGAACCCAGCAGAATCGCCGCCTTCGCAGCCAGGACCTCGGATGGCTCGACGGGGAACGCCAGGCCCGCGATGAGGATGGACATGGTGAAGCCGATGCCGCCCAGAAGGCCGACGCCGACGATATGGCCCCAGCCCACTCCGCGCGGAAGCTCGCAGATGCCCGTGCGCACCATGAGCGCCGTCATACCGATGATTCCGAGCGGCTTGCCCAATACCATGCCGAAATAGGTCCCGAGCGCCACCGGATCGAGGGCGAGCGCGAGCGGATCGACGCCCACCAGGCGCACCTGCGCGTTCACGAACGCGAAGAGCGGCAGGATCAAGAAGTTCACGGGCGTTGCGACCAAGCGCTCCAGGCGCACCAAGGGCGGTGCCACGCGATGCATGACGCGCTCGGCGCCCAAGGTCGCCTCGGTGAAATCCTGTTGCGCGAGGATATGCTCGTCCTCGTCGTAGCGCTCGACCATATCGGGCATGTAGTCGCCCATCCATTCATTCAGGTTATCGAGTTTGATTCCCGAACGGGCCGGCACCGCGAACGCGAGGATCACGCCGGCGAGCGTCGCGTGTATGCCTGACCTATACAGGCAGACCCACAACAGCAAGCCGAGCACCAGATAGGGCGGCAGCAGATAATGCTGGGTCCTGTTCAACCAGAACAGCGCCGCCGTGACCAACGCGGCGCAGCCAAGCCAGAACAGATCGGGGCTGCTGCCGTAGAAGATGGCGATCGCGGCGATCGAGACGAGGTCGTCGGCGATGGCCAGCGTCGAGAAGAACACGCGCACACCCGCCGGCACGCGGTCGCCCAGCAGGGAGAGCACGCCCAGGGCGAACGCGATATCGGTCGCCATCGGGATAGCCCAGCCATGCATGGCGCCGCCCTTGTTGAACAGCGCGTAGATGCACGCCGGGACAACGACGCCGCCGATCGCGGCGAGCATGGGCAGCAGCGCCTGCCGCGGACGCCGCAGCTCGCCGACGGTCATCTCGTATTTGAGCTCGATGCCCACATGGAGAAAGAAGATCGCCATGAGGAAGTCGTTGACGAACACCTCGAGCGAGATGACCACCTCGTGAGTCCCCAGGCCGACGTGGATGGGCTCCATCAGAACCTGGTGAATAGCCTGGTACGCATCGCTGTTCGCACATGCCACCGCCGCGATCGCGGCCAGCACCATCACCGCCGCGGCGATGGTGCCGTTTTCCGTGATGCGCCCCCACACGTCGTAGCGCCTGATGCGTCGGCGCTGGGTTTCGGTAAAGAGCTGTTCGCGTGCGTCCATGGCCCTCCCTGCCATCCGGTGAAGCGGGCCCGTCGGCGCCGCCCCGGACAATCCGCATCGAATACACGATGCACCCGCGTTCTTGCTTGCTTTTCATCCTACCCAGCGCCGTAATTAATAGGACATATGTCCGTTATCGGTTCCACAGCGAATACAAAATCCAGCGCGCTGCGCCCGCTCGCTGGCAAAACTTCGCCACGACCCGCCCACGGAACGTCCATTAACTGGCGAAACCCCAGAACCGCGTTGATTTTTTGGGTAGTATTAAAGGGATTTGCAACATCTATAGCTTCACCCATATCTCGGCACCCCTGCCTCGCGCGGAGGTGCCGAGTTGTGAGTTAAGACCCCGCGTTGCGTGAACCTTCGAACGGGCCGCGCGCCCGAGACGGGAGAACCACGATATGGTCCTCAACCTCCTCTTGATCATCCTCGGCATCGCCATGCTGGTCCTTGGCGGCGACAAGCTCGTCGAAGGCGCCACGCATATCGGCAAGCGCTTCGGCATGTCCGACCGCGTGGCGGGCCTCACCATATGCGCCGTGGGTACCTCGATGCCCGAGGTCTTCGTGAGCGTCACCTCCACCATCGGCGGCAACTCCGGCATGGCAGTGGGCAACATCATGGGCAGCGACATGGCGAACCTGCTGCTCATCCTAGGTGTCAGCGCGATCATCGTCCCGCTAAACCTGGCGCACCGCACCACGCGCGTCGAGGTCCCCATGAGCATCGGCGCGGTCCTCGTCTTCGCGATCTTCGCCAACACCGGCAACTCGATCAACGCGGTGGAGGGAGCCATCCTGCTCGCCTGCTTCGTGCTGTTCATCGCCAACAGCGTCGTCGCCGGCATGCGCGAGGTCGAAGACGACGAGGCCGCCGGCACGAAGGCCGCGGAAGAACCGGATGACGGCCACTCGCTGCTGCTCGACTTCGTCTACATCGTCGTTGCGATCGCCCTGCTGAAGCTCGGCGCCGACTTCGTCGTCGACAACGCCGTCGCCATCGCAAGCGCGCTGGGCGTGAGCCAGGTCCTCATCAGCCTCACGATCGTGTCCGTCGGTACGGCCCTGCCCGAGCTCGTCACGAGCTCTGTGGCCGCATTCAAGGGCAACGCCGACACCGCCGTGGGCAACGTCATGGGCTCGGTGATCACCAACCTGCTGCTGGTCGCGGGCGCTCCGGCGCTCTTCGCCCCCGTCGCGTTCAACCCGGTCCACAACCTGGACCTCGCCCTCATCGCCATCTTCGCGGTATGCATGGTGATCTTCACCTTCGTGGGGCGCACGCGCACCTTCTCGCGCCGCTGCGGCCTCATCTTCGTGATGTTCTACATCATCTACCTCGCCTCGGCCATCCTGCGCTAAGCAGCCCCGAACACTGCTCGAACATGGCGGCGAACGGCACCGCGCCGCAGCCGCATCCACGCTAAAAAAACGCCTCGCAGTTCACAACCGGACTGCAAGGCGTTTCTCGATCATGCTGACGGGCGCGCAGGCCCTGACGGGCTAGTTGGCGGCGAGGATGGGCGCGGCGACCTGCTTCTTGCGGGAGAGCACGCCGGGCATCCACACGCCCTCGGCGACGTCGGCGATCTCAAGGCCCTTCTGAGCGGCCTCGGTATCGCCCTCGAGCAGGACCTGGGAGCCCTCCTCCATGATGTCGGTGAGGCACAGCACGATGCCGTCGGCGGCCTTCTCAGCAGCATAGGCGCGCATGGCCTCGCGAATCTCGGGGATCATGCCGAGCGCGCGGGACTTGTCGACCGTCTCGTACTGGCCGATGAGGAGCTTCTTGCCGGCGACCTCGAACATCTTGATGTCGTTACCCACCATCTCGGCGGCGGTGAAGGAGCCGGATGGACGGGTGAGGAAGACCTCCATGCCGAACTTGACCGGGTCGACGCCGAGCTGCTCGCCGAGCTTCGCGGCGATCGCGGCGTCCACATCGGTGGCGGTGGGGCTCTTGAGCATGAGGGTGTCGGTCATCATGGCAGAAAGCAGCAGCTTGGCCTGGGTATCCGTGGGCTCGACGCCCACGACCTCGAACAGCTTGGCCACGATGGAGCAGGAGGAGCCCCAGGGCAGCGCCACGATGTGCAGCGGGGCGGCGGTGGTGAAATCGCCGAAGCGATGGTGATCGACGACGCCGAAGATGGTGGCGTTCTCAAGGCCGGCGACGGACTGGCCGGGCTCGTTGTGGTCGGTGAGGATGACGAGCTGGGCCTCTTCGCCCTCGGCGGCGGGCTCGATGGCGTCGATCAGCGTCGGAGCGGGCACGCCGGCGTCCTCGAGCAGCTTGGCGGACTCGGCCGGCAGCGGACCCAGGCAGCAGGCGGTGTAGGTGTTGCCCTGATACTCGAGCTGGTTGAGCAGCTGAGACAGGACGACGGACGACATGATGGCGTCGTTATCGGGATTCTGGTGACCAAAAACAAGAACGTTGCTCATTAGTTCCCTCCGTAAGGACAGATGGTACTCGGATGCTCACTATCCTAGCACGTCAGCAGGCGCGCGGGCGCTCGCGCTCCCAATAGGCCCAGATGACATCGGCAACCCGCGCGGCATCGTTGATGTTGACTACGGGCACATCGAGGCCGATTCGGTTCGCCAGCGCGTCGTTGCATGCGATGGCGAGCGTCTCATCGCTCACCAAGTCGAGCGAGCTCTGCCCCCGCAGGCGGTCGACGCCCGAGCGCGCCACGACCACGTTGGTCAAGCCGGCGGCTTTATAGCCCTCAACGACCACCATATCGACGTCGGTGAAACGGTCGAGCAGGATATCCAGCGGCATCTCGTTTTCCGTGTCGCCGTACTCGGCGAAACGATTCGCGCATATCAAGCCCACGTGGCGACTGCCCGCCTGGGCATGGCGCCAGGAGTCCTTACCCGGCACGTCGATATCGAATCCCTGGTGCCCATGGTGCTTGATCGAACCCACGCGCATCCCGCGCGCCGTCAGCTCGGCGATCACCTTCTCGACGAGCGTGGTCTTACCGGAATTCTGATAGCCGATAAATGCGACGGCGGGTGCGCGCCGCGGCAGCGAAGGCTCGGCTTCGGTTGCGCTGAACACCTGCGTCAGACGGCCGTCGCCCTCGGCTGAAGCGGCTTGATCGACCTCGGCGGGCACGCGCGCCCACGTTCCCGAACGGCCTCCCTCCTTGAGCAGCAGGCGCGTATCCACGATCTCCATCGCGCGGTCGACCGCCTTGCACATGTCGTAGATGGTGAGCGCCGCGACGCTCGCCGCGGTGAGCGCCTCCATCTCGATACCCGTCACGCCGGTAACGCCGCAGGTGGCAAGCACGTGGAACCCCACGCGGCCGTCGGCGCGGGCAGCGGGGCCGACGGCGGGAATGGGCTCGATCTCCACCTTCGCCTTGGTGATGTTGAGCGGATGGCACATGGGAATCAGGTCGCTCGTGCGCTTGGACGCCATGATGCCCGCGACACGCGCGCAGGCGAGCACGTCGCCCTTCTTCGCCCGGTCTTCGAGCACCATCGCCTGCGTCTCCGGATGCATCAGGATGCTCGACTCCGCCACCGCGATGCGGCGGGTCGTATCCTTCTCGGAGACGTCGACCATGCGCACCTCGCCGGCCTCGTCGACATGGGTGAGCTCGTCGCGATACGCATCGCGGGATGCAGCGTCTTCCATAGTGGGCTCCTTGTACTCAAAGCGAATGTTTCCCCATTGTAGCGCGGACTCGCCCATCCGAAGTCCATCCAACCCGCAGCCGCCAACGTCCCACACGGCCATAGCGCTATCACGCGTTCAGCGCCGTCTACCAGCGGGCTCGCTGTGCCCGCCGGCTCCGCGGGCGAGTTCGGAGCCAGCTAGCCGCCTGCGAGGGCGGGCTCGCTGTGCCCGCTGGCTCCGTGGGCGAGTTCGGAGCCAGCTGGCCGCCTGCGAGGGCGGGCTCGCTGTGCCCGCTGGCTCCGTGGGCGAGTTCGGAGCCAGCTGGCCGCCCACAAAGCAGAGATATGCTGCGTCCGTTGGCTCCAACCTTAAACGGCGCGCAAGTCTGCGGAGTCGACGGCGCACCCGGCTCACCAGCGATGGCTGAAGATGAAGCACGTGGGCGTGCTAACCGCCGATCTGCGACATGAAGCGCTCGGTCCCCTCGATCACCTCGTGCTCACGAGGCTTATGCGACACGGCATCGCGCCAGATACGCGCGACCGCGTCGTCATCGCCGGCGCGCAGGGCATCGAACACCCGGTACTCCGCGTCGGAGAACAAGCAAGGGCGAATGGCACCATCGGCCGTCAGGCGCATGCGGTTACAGCTCGCGCAAAAATGGTTCGACATGGCCGAGATGAACCCCACGGTTCCAACCGCATCGGGGAAGCGCCAGTAGCGCGCCGGACCCGCGCCCGCAGGCGCGCCGCCGTCGCCCACCGCCTCGAGCGCCCCGATACCTGCCGCCGCGGCCTCGGCATCGATGCGCCCGCGCAGCTCGCGCGAGGGCACGGTGTCGCTCGCACCCCATGCCTCGGGACGCAGTTCGCCCGCCGGCTCCTCGCCAGCATCCGTTGCCCGAAACCCGCGCTCCTCGTCGCTACCGATGGGCATGTACTCGATGAAGCGCACGTGGATGGGCCGTTCGAGCGTGAGGCGGGCCATGCCGAATACGTCTTGCTGTAGGCGGCGCACGACCACGCAGTTCACCTTCACCGGATGAAAGCCATACGCCAACGCTGCATCGATGCCGGCAAGCGCCTGCTCGACGCGGCCCAGACGCGTGATGGCGCCAAACTGCACCGGGTCGAGAGTATCGAGCGAGATGTTCACGCGGTCGAGCCCGGCGTCTTTGAGCGCGCCCGCCATACGCGGCAGCAGCGCGCCGTTGGTGGTGAGCGAGATGTCCTCGATCTGCGGAATCGCGCGGATCTCCTCGATCAGCGGGATGATGCGATGGCTCACCAGCGGCTCGCCGCCGGTCAGGCGAACGCTCTTGACTCCCTCGTACGCAGCGATACGCACGAAGCGCGCGATCTCCTCGGTGCTCAGCATCTCCTCATGCGAACGCGGCGCCACGCCCTCGGCGGGCATGCAGTACACGCATCGAAAGTTGCATTTATCCGTGACGGCGATGCGCAGGTAGCTTATCCTTCGGTCAAACCCGTCTTGAAGCGCATGTTGTACCACGCAAGGCCCCCGTTCACCATGATTCGAAGCTTTATTCTTCGCTCAGAATCATAACGCATGAGCCGACCGCGCGGTCACACCGACGTTCCATCCCGACGCAAGGGTGCTTACGCCCCGTACGCCCGCTTCTCAGCCGTGCGGCCCGCGCGTATGCCGCGCAGCACCGCCTCGCGCAGCGCGGGGATGCGCGCCTTGTCCATCTGGGGAACCCCCTCGAGCCTATAGGGAATCCCCAGCTTCTCGTATTTCACGATCCCCATGGTGTGGTACGGCAGGAGCTCCAAACCCACCACGTTTCGCCACGGCGCGATCAGCCGGCCGAGTGCCTCGCACTCCTCCTCGGTATCGGTGATGCCGGGCACGATCACATGGCGTATGACCGTCTTGATGCCGCGGCGCGCCAACTCGTCGCCGAACGCGATGATACGCTCCGGATTGCATCCCGTGAGCTCGCGATGGCCCGTCGGATCGGAGTGCTTGATATCGAGCAGCACCATGTCCGTCTCGCTCAGCGCCGCGTCGAACCGTTCGGGATGCCGCTCGTCATATGCATAGCCGCAGCTATCCAGACAGGTGTGGATCCGCCCGCGCGGCGCCTCGTGGGCGGCGCGGAACAGATCGGCCAGAAACTTCGGCTGGAGCAGCGGCTCGCCGCCCGTAACCGTGATGCCGCCCGATTTGTAGAACTGGCGATTGCTTTCGAACTCCTCCAACAGCTTTTCGACCGATACCATGCTGCCGGCATTGACCGCCCAGGTATCCGGGTTGTGGCAGTACGCGCAGCGCATGGGGCAGCCCTGCGTGAAGACCACGAAGCGGATACCGGGTCCATCGACCGTGCCCATGCTCTCGATGGAATGGATGCGTCCGAGTTCATAGCGCGAAGACGCCGCCTCGGCGTCCGCTTCGAAAATCTTTTGAGCCATGCGTGCTCCTTCACGAGTTGGTCTGCATCTATTCTAGAGCACGCACAGCCCCTTCAATGTGCTTCTTTTACCGCGGTTATCCAACCGCCCCATCGTCGGCGGCATCCAGTGCGGTAAACGCCTGATCGAGGTCCCAAATGATATCTTCAGCAGCCTCGGTGCCTATAGAAAGGCGGATGGTGGATGGCGTGATGCCCTGATCCGCCAGCTCGGCATCGGTGAGCTGCGAATGCGTGGTGGTCGCCGGATGAATCACCAGGCTCTTCACGTCCGCCACGTTCGCCAGCAGGCTGAACACCTGCAACTGATCGATAAAGGTCCAAGCCGCCTCTTTACCGCCGCGAATCTCGAAGGTGAAGATCGATGCGCCGCCGTGCGGGAAATACTTGGTATAAAGCGCATGATCGGGATGATCGGGCAAGCTGGGGTGGTTCACGCGCAAGACGCGCGGATGGGAGGCGAGATACTCCACCACGCGCCGGGTGTTCTCGATGTGCCGATCGAGACGCAGCGAAAGCGTCTCCGTACCCTGCAACAAAACCCATGCGTTAAACGGCGAGATGCACGGGCCCTCGTCGCGCAGCAGAATGGCGCGCACATAGGTCGCAAACGCTGCGGGACCTGCTGCTTCCACAAACGAGATGCCATGGTAGCTCGGGTTGGGTTCCGCGATGGGCGCGTATTTGCCGCTCGCCGCCCAGTCGAACGTGCCGCCATCTACGATGATGCCGCCCAAACTCGTCCCATGTCCGCCGATGAACTTCGTCGCAGAATGCACCACGATGTCCGCCCCGTGCTCCAGCGGCCGAAACAGATACGGCGTGCCGAACGTATTATCGACCACCACGGGCACACCGTGCGCGTGGGCGACCCGCGCGATCGCATCGATGTCCGGGATATCCGAATTAGGGTTGCCCAGCGTCTCCAAGTACACGAGCGCCGTTTCGGGACGAATCGCCGCCGAAACCTCGTCCACACCATGTGCATCCACGAACGTCGTCTCTATGCCGAACCCTGCGAGCGTATGCTCAAGCAGGTTGTATGTGCCGCCATAGATGGTCTTCTGCGCCACCACATGGGCGCCCGCCTGGGCCAGAGCTTGGATGGTCAGCGTGATCGCCGCTGCGCCCGAGGCAACAGCCAGGGCGGCCACACCGCCTTCAAGCGCCGCGATGCGCTCCTCCAGCACCGCCTGCGTGGTGTTGGTCAGACGGCCATAGATGTTTCCCGCATCTGCCAAACCAAAGCGATCCGCCGCATGCTGGGAATTCTTGAACACGTAGCTCGTTGTCTGATAGATGGGAACCGCACGCGAATCCGTTGCCGAATCGGGTTGCTCTTGTCCCACATGCAGCTGCAGCGTGTCGAAATGAAACGTGTGAAGCGGATTATCGATGTAGCGCCCCATCTTCTTCCTCCTTGATTAGCATTCCTCCCGTAATTACCTACTGGTTTAGTAGTTAATTAGTTGCGCATGCTACCGCTCCGGTCGCTTCAGGTCAAACCCGTGATCGCCGCTGATTACCATGTTGTTACACGCCCGCATGCGCCCGCATGAATCCGTGCGCCTTCCTGCGCTGCGAGAGCAAACGACCGCATGGGGTACGAACCTTGTCGTATCATCAATAAGCCGAATAACGAACAAAGGGAACATTCATGTCGATCAGCCTTGGCGCGCGCATGCGCGACTTCCTCAAAGCCGAAGCCGTCCTCGTCATAGCCGCCGTGGCGGCAATCGCCTCCATGATGCTCTATCCGCTTACCGCCTCGACGGTCGACGTCTATGCGAGCTACATCGATCTTCGAACGCTTGGCCTGCTGTTTTGCCTGATGACGGTGGTAGCCGGCCTGGGCCGCGCGGGCCTGCTCGACCGCATACGCGATTGGCTCATGTCCCGCGTCGGATCGGCCCGCGGACTCGCGTTCATCCTCGTGAACGTCGTCTTCGTCTCATCCATGCTGGTAACGAACGACGTGGCGCTCATCACGTTCGTCCCTCTGGCGCTCGCCCTCTTCATGCATGCCAGCCCCCGCGCGACCATAGCAACCGTGGTCGCCCTTACCGTCGCCGCAAATCTGGGCTCGATGTGCACGCCCATCGGCAATCCCCAGAATATCTACCTGGTATCCGCCTTCAACATGGGCCTCGACGATTTCTTCGCAACGGTTCTGCCCATCGGCGCCCTCAGCTACCTGTGCTGTATCGCCCTCGTAGCGCTGGTTCCCGCCGAACATCTGGACAAACCGATGCAGAATGAGGCGTCTGCCATCGCTTCCGGACGTCTTTTCCTCTACCTCGCCCTATTCGCGCTCTGCCTCGCCTGCGTGGGACGCATGGTCTCGTGGGAGCTCTGCTGCGTCGCCGTCGCCCTCTCATGCATCTGCTTCGATCGCCGGGTCTTCGCCCAGGTGGACTATTCGCTGCTCGCCACCTTCCTATCCTTCTTCGTTTTCGTCGGCAATCTCAAGCAGGTCGATGCCATCTCGACGTTCGTCGCGACCGCGATGGCAGGAAGGGAGGTCCTCGCGTCGGCGCTCGCGAGCCAGGTGATCAGCAACGTCCCCGCCGCCATCATGCTCTCCGGCTTCACCGATAACGTGCGCGCGCTGCTCATCGGCACCAATATCGGAGGACTCGGGACGCCCATCGCATCGCTGGCGAGCCTCATCTCCCTGCGCATCTACGCCCGCGTTCCCCGTGCAGAAACCGGACGCTACCTGCTCTGCTTCAGCCTCGTTAACGCTATCCTGCTCGTGCTGATGCTCGCGATCGCCGTCCCCTTGACCTAGTGTAGACACTTGCCCCCGGCGCCGGAATCGACGCGCTCCAAACGAGAAAAGCCGCCAGCTGGACGTATGTCCACCTGGCGGCCTATAGGAAAACGATGGGAGCGCGCTCCATAGGCGGCTGCCCGATCAAATCCGAAAGCGGGACTACATACCCTCGTGGAAGGTACGGGAGATGACCTCGTCCTGCTGCTCCTTCGTGAGGTTGTGGAAGTTGACCGCATAGCCGGAAACGCGGATGGTGAGCTGCGGGTACTTCTCGGGGTGAGCCTGGGCATCGAGCAGGGTGTCGCGGTTGAACACGTTGACGTTCAGGTGATGACCACCCTTCTCAGCGTAGGCGTCGATCATGCCGACGAGGTTGTCAGCCTGGGTCTGGGGGACGTCCGAAACCTTCATTGTTAGCCTCCTTTAATGCCCGATATCGGGCTGTTTCCAAAGTCGCTATCGAGATTATATCTCGTTACCGAGTCATTGCCACCAAGACAACAACATTTTTACGCTGCTGCACAACATGAGCAGCCTGCACGAATATGCGAACGTATGCACACATTGGCACGAAGGGGGCCGGAGCCGAAACCCCGGCCCCCTATCAAGCCATCAAGCGTTCGAGCGCTCCGCCATCAGCTCGTTCACGATCGCGAAGCGCGTCGAATCAAGCGGTTTACTGGCAGTCGCAAGCACCCTCGGGAGCCGAGGAGTCGGTGCAGTCGCAGCAGGGAACGACGTTCTCGATCTCGATATCACCGGAGAGGTCGAGGTCGCCGAAGAACACCTGGTCCTCCTTGCCGAGCGCGCCCGGGATGATGGAGAAGGTGTTGGAGATGCCGTCCTGGGCGTCGCGGAAGGGAAGCTTGGAGACGGAGGACAGCGAGGCGATGGCGCCGTGGGTATCGCGCTGGTGCATGGGGTTGGCACCGGGGGCGAAGGGCACGCCGGCCTTACGGCCGTCGGGCGTGGCACCGGTCTTCTTGCCGTACACGACGTTGGAGGTGATGGTGAGCACCGAGGTCGTGGGGACGGAGTTGCGATACGTGTCGTTCATGCGGATGTACTCCATGAACTGGTGCACGATGTCGTGGGCGAGGACGTCGACGCGGTCGTCGTCGTTGCCGTACTTGGGGAAGTCGCCCTCGATCTCAAAGTCGACGATGACGCCCTGCTCGTCGCGGACAGGGTGGACCTTCGCGTACTTGATCGCGGACAGGGAGTCGGCCACGACGGAGAGGCCGGCGATGCCGGTGGCGAACCAGCGATGGACGTGCTTGTCGTGCAGCGCCATCTGGATACGCTCGTAGCAGTACTTATCATGCATGTAGTGGATGATGTTCAGCGAGTTGACGTACACGCCGGCGAGCCACTGCATCATGTCCTTGTACTTGGCCATGACGTCGTCGAAGTCCAGGGTGTCGCCCTCGACCGGACGGAACTTGGGGCCGACCTGCTTCTTGGAGACCTCGTCCACGCCGCCGTTGAGCGCGTAGAGGAGGCACTTGGCCAGGTTGGCGCGGGCGCCGAAGAACTGCATCTCCTTGCCGACGCGCATGGAGGACACGCAGCAGGCGATCGCGTAGTCATCGCCGTGGTACACGCGCATGACGTCGTCGTTCTCGTACTGGATGGACGAGGAGGCGATGGAAGCCTTGGCGCAGAACTCCTTGAAGGCCTGCGGAAGCTTGGTGGACCACAGAACGGTCAGGTTGGGCTCGGGGCTGGTGCCCATGGTCTCGAGCGTGTGCAGGTAGCGGAAGCTCATCTTGGTGACCAGGGTGCGGCCGTCGACGCCCATGCCGCCGATGGACTCGGTGACCCACTGCGGATCGCCGGAGAAGAGGTTCTGGTACTCGGGGGTACGGGCGAACTTGACCATGCGCAGCTTCATGATGAAGTGGTCGACGAACTCCTGGATCTGCTCCTCGGTGAAGGTGCCGTTCTTCAGGTCGCGCTCGGCGTAGATGTCGATGAAGGTGGAGGTGCGGCCGATGGACATGGCGGCACCGTTCTGCTCCTTGACGGCGGCGAGGTACGCGAAGTACATCCACTGGATGGCCTCCTGCGTGTTCTTAGCCGGCTTGGAGATGTCGAAGCCGTAGAAGTCGGCCATCATCTTGAGCTCGCCGAGGGCGCGGATCTGCTCCTGCAGCTCCTCGCGATCGCGGATGTTGTCCTCGGTCATGACCTTGGGGGTGGAAGCCTTCTGGGCCTCCTTGTCCTTGATGAGGAAGTCGATGCCGTACAGCGCGACGCGGCGGTAGTCGCCGATGATGCGGCCGCGGCCGTAGCCATCGGGCAGGCCGGTGATGATGTGGGCCGAACGGCAGGCGCGCATCTCGGGGGTGTAGACATCGAAGACGCCGGCGTTGTGCGTCTTGCGGTTGAAGGTGTAGTTCTCGACGACCTCGGGGTCGATCTCGTAGCCGTGCTGGGCTGCAGCTTGCATGGAGATGCGGATACCGCCGTTGACGTGCAGGGCGCGCTTGAGCGGCTTATCGGTCTGCAGGCCGACGATGGTCTCGCGCTCGGGGTGGGCAGCGTCGATATAGCCAGCGGGGTGGCTCACGATGCCCGTAACGGTCTTGGTGTCCATATCGAGCACGCCGCCCTGCTCGCGCTCCTTGAGGAGCAGAGCCAGCACGTCATCCCACAGCTTCGTGGTGCGCTCGGTCGGACCGACGAGGAAGGACTCGTCGCCCTCATAGGGGGTGTAGTTCTTCTGGATAAAGTCGCGGACGTCGACCTCGTTGAGCCAATTACCGCCCTCGAAGCCTTCCCATGCCTCCTGCATTATTGTGACCACTCTCCTAGAGTCTACGGTGTGCGCGTTGGGAGCTCGCGCACGAATGTATCGGATCTCGAAGAATGGTGAAAAAGGACGCGTTCGTGCATACTTCCCGTGGCCTAACTGGTTTAAGCCGTTCAACCGTGCATATTGCACCGTTCGGTGGAAAGCCCGCGCGTTCACGTCTCAATTAAGACCATTCGCCGAGAAATCACCCATGCTCGTAAGAATATCATAGGAGGGCGGCTCGGACGGGTTCATCTCCTACAATTTTGATGTTGGCCGCGAGCGTCCGCCCCTCGTTTTTTATCGATTTATCAGGAATTACCTTGCTGCTAGACCAATTGGCCCCGCCCCTGGCGGCGTATTTTGCCATCTGCCAGGCATCATTTTAGCGTATACCGGCCGGTCTGCCCGAAACCGCCCGCGCTCCTCCGCCCGGCGACCAAGTCGCTCTCACGCGACCCGCCTCCGACAGACCCTTAGGAAATGGTAAAGCAATTCTGCAACCCGCGTGAACGGAGTCTAACCTGACGCCGGCGTGGTACATACATCATGCGCACACCGACCGCCCGGATGCGATCCGCCCCGGGCAACGCTGAAATGGAGCTGATCTCATGCGCCGCAAGAAGAGCGCGAAGACGCTGGACGCCATCCCCCTCTCCGCCGCACAGCCCGCCAACGCAGCCGACGCGTTGCCGGCGCCCGCTTCGACCAAAGCAACCACGACGTACGCCCCCGTACGAATCACACTCGGCAAGAGCAATGCCGGCGCCACGCGCGCAAACCTGAAAAATGCCTACGCCGCCTTTCTGCGCGCGTCCAAGCAAGCTGGCACGGACGCCTCCAGCATCCCCACCCCTTCCGAGCAATGGCCGCGCAGGCCGTACGCCGCTTCCATCTAGCGCCACGAACCCGTTTCTCCCTCTGCTCGACAAACGCACAGGGGCGGCGACCGCGCTCATACGCGGTCGCCGCCCCTTTCTTTCATCGCACCTCTTCCGAACATCGTTCAGGTGCGCTCCGCCCGGTCGAACCGGCGGTCCCTAGCGAAACCCGAGCAAGATGCCGATGGCAAGCCCGCCCACGATCCAGCCGACGGGCAGCAGCAACCCGCTCGCCGCCCACGCGAGCGCGTCCTCCATGACGCTAGCCCGCATGACGGATACGGATGGCATCGCCTACCATGCCCTTGCTCATCAGATAGGTGACCAGGAAGTACCCGCCATAGCACAGAAGGAAGATCGCACAGGTCACACCCACCATGCCCCCGATCGACAAGCCGCCGAACAGCGCGATGATGTCGATAACCACCTTCAGCGCCACGAGTGCATGAGCCACGCCCATCACCAACGGGAACACGAAGAACACCGCTTGCTGAGCCAGCACAGAGCGCATGATCTCGCGACGCGAGGTACCCAACTCGGACAAGATGCGGTAGTTCTTGCCGGAATCGGCCACCGCCGACAGCTGCTGGATCGTGAGGATCGCGGCGCAGGCAACCACCAGCACGAAGCCGATGTAGATCGCCAGGTAGCTGATGAGGCCGTTCATGGAGTTCGTCGACTCGTAGCTCTGCGCACGCGTGGCCTCCATGCCCCACAGGGCGCTCTCGGTGCCGTCCGCGTTGAGGATGGAACCCCAGTTGCGGTCCTGGCGCACGTACCCTTCCGTCTCCTCGTAAGAGAGACCGGGCTTGTAATCGCCCAGGAAATAGCTCGCGTAGAGCGGCAGCGGCTGCGCGTCGAGCACCTCGTCCGGCACGACGACGGTGCCCGAGTTGGACCCCATCGAGGAGTTGAACAGCGAGCTCGCATCGGCGTTCACGCTCTCGGCGGCGGGACGAAGCGTGCGCCCGCCGAGCTCGAGGGTAACGCCTTCGCGCAGGTCGGCGTTGTAGATCCTGTTCACCGAATCGCCCAGATCGCTCAGGATGAGATAGCCGTCCTCCCCCAGGTCGATACGGTCCATGCCACGGAAGTCGAGATAGCGGTTATAGGCACTCTCACTTGTCACCATAAGGCCCATCATGCTCACATTGCTCGAGTTCGTGCCCTTAGGAAGGGGCATATTCACGGCTTCGGCCAGCATGTTAAGGCTCACCAACGGCAGCTCCTCGCCCACGGGACGTGAGTCGTACACGTCAACCTGCACGTGCTTGCCTAAGATGCCCGCAAGGTCGAAGGGACGCGCGGCATCCCCGTACGGGTCGACCGTGTTCTTGGCACTCTCGACCAGGATATCGACGGCTTGCTCCGGGAGCGTCGCCACGGGATAGCCCTCCTGCTCGCGCTCCTGCGCCAAGCCGGGCTCGTTCAACATATCCTGCCCGTAGTAGATGACGGCGCGCGAGTAGTCGGCGATGACGCTGCGCTCCACGCTCGTGTTCATCACGTTGGCGATGGACATGCCGCCCGTCACGCTCGTGATCGCGAGGAACAGAATCAGCGAGATGACGGCCATGGAGAAGCTCACGGTGTTCACCTTGGCCGCGAGCTGGCGCAGGGTGAACATATTGAGGCCGCGCCAGTACAGGCCGCGCGCGCTCTGGAGCACCTTGAGCAGGAAGCCCGAGAGCCCGAAGAAGAACAGGATGGTGCCCGCGACCACGATGCCCGTGGTAAGCGCGAACTGGGTGAAGGCGGCGTCGTACTCGCTTGGCGCGGCGTCGACGGGCAGGCCGTCGCGCAGCAGGCGGTAATACGCCACGCCGATCATCACGGCGCCGAGGATAAACAGCACGGCGGAGATGATGGGATTGCGCGTCTTGATCGACTCGTTCTTGCGGCCCGCGCTCATCAGGTCGATCACCTTCGCGCGGCGCACCACGCCCAGGTTGAAGACGAGCGTCACCAGGAAGATGGCGACCAAGCAGCCCACCGTGAGCATCAGCGCCTGGGTCGAGAAGAAGAAATGGAAATCCCCGATCTGCGTTTTGAACAACGAGGCGGTGAAGAACGTCATGAGCTGCGAGACGCCGACGCCGAGGCCGATACCGAGCACCAGCGCCGCTCCCGAGACGATGGCCGTCTCGAGCGCCATGACGCGCGATACCTGCCCGCGGCTCATGCCGAGCACCTGGTACAGGCCGAATTCCTTCTTGCGCCGCTTCATGATGAAGTTGTTGGCGTACACCATGAGGAAGCCCATGACCACGGCGAGGAACATCGTGAGACCGCCCATGATGCTGCCGAGCAGCTCGGGCAGCCCCTCCTCCTGCAAAACGATATCGGCCTGGACCGAGATGGTGTTGAACGAGTAGAACACCGTGACGGCAAGCGTGAGCGTAAGCAGGTAAACCAGGTAGTCCTTACCTGCTCGGCGCACGTTGCCCCAAGCGAGCTTACAGAGCATCGGAACCCTCCCCGCCCATCATGGCGACGACCTCCATGATGCGATCGAAAAACTCGCGACGCGAGCTGTCGCCCCGGCGAAGCTCGGTAAAGAGGCGTCCGTCCCGGATGAACAGCACGCGATTGGTGTAGCTCGCGGCGAAGCTGTCGTGCGTGACCATGAGAACCGTCGCCTGGTAGCGCTGGTTCATGGTCTCGAAGCTCTCGAGCAGCAGGCGGGCGTTCTTGGAGTCGAGCGCGCCGGTGGGCTCGTCGGCCATGATCACGGCCGGGTTGGTGACGAGCGCGCGCGCCGCGGCGACGCGCTGCTGCTGGCCGCCGGACATCTGGTAGGGATACTTGTCGAGGGTCTCGGCGATCGAGAGGCGCTTCGCCACCTCTTCTACGCGCGTCAGCACCTCCTTGGCGGGTGTGCGCGCGATTGTGAGCGGCAGGGCGATGTTCTCACGCGCCGTGAGCGTATCGAGCAGGTTGGAATCCTGAAAGATGAAGCCCAGCTGCTCGCGACGGAAGCGCGTGAGCTTCTCGTGCTTGATCTTCGTCACGTCCACGCCGTTGATCAGGACCGAACCGGCTGTCACGCTATCGATGGTGGACACGCAGTTCAGCAGCGTCGACTTACCCGAACCCGACGGGCCCATGATGGAGACGAACTCGCCGCGCTGCACCGCGAACGACACGTCGTCGAGGGCGCGCATCACGTTACCGCGCGCTCCGTAGACCTTTTCGATGTGCTGGACCTCGAGGACCGTCTGGGTTGCCGCGGAACCGGTCGCGCCCTGCGCCGCAGGGACGGCATGCCGGCCGATCATGGTGCCGGCGGATACCTTGTTCTTGCTCATAGAATGCTCCTTCGCAACAAACGCTTAACGGGAGGCTGCGGACATGATCCAGATCATGCCCAAGCACAGCACCGCCATGACCGCCAGCCAGGCGACCATCTCCACCACCGACATGCCGGCGCGCGTCACCACGCTCCGCGGCTCATCTGCAAACGACATCTCATACGGATTCGAATACTGTACCTTGTTCGTATACTCCATGACGAACACCTCCTTGACCCTATACTCGCAAGAAGGTGCGTTGGCAACCATCGATTTGGCTTACGCCTCGGTTTCGTTTTTGTAAGGTTGGACCGCTGGGATATCGCCGCGCCCGCCCGCAAGACCTGCCGGCGCGCCCCGCATCGCGCCGCCGGACACGCCGCAAGGCGCTATCATTACCGTTTGGCACATGCAACCACGTAGAAACGGACCGCCCTTGAAAACCGTACGCGTCTCGGCAGGCATCATATGCAACGACTCCACCGGCGAGGTGCTTGCGGTACAGCGCGGCTACGGAGAGCTGGCGGGACTCTGGGAGTTCCCCGGTGGCAAGATCGAGCGCGGGGAGACGCCACGTGATGCCTGCATTCGCGAGCTGCGCGAGGAGCTGCGCGTCGAAGTCGGCAACCTGCGAGATTTCTACACCGTTGAATACGACTACCCCGATTTCCACCTCTCCATGGATTGCTTTCTATGCACCATCGAATCGGGCGAAATCACCCGGACCGAGCAGCGCGACATGCGCTGGATCCACCGCTCGTCGCTCGCCGAGCTCGCCTGGATGCCCGCGGACGCGGGCCTGGTGGAAGCCCTCATGCAAGCCGGCGACGCCGAAGGCGATGCCGCCCAGGTAAAGCGGCGGCGCGACAGCAGGAAATCGATGCAGGGCAACAAGCGCTCCGATACGAAACCCGAGATGCTCGTCCGGCAACGGCTGCGCGCCGCCGGCCTCACGGGCTATCGCCTGCAATGGAAGAAGGCCCCGGGCAGACCCGATATCGCCTTTCCGGGCAGGAAGATCGCCATCTTCGTCAACGGCTGCTTCTGGCATCGCTGCCCGCACTGCGCTCCCAGCACGCCCAAGCGCAACACCGAATTCTGGGAGGCGAAGTTCCGCCGCAACGTCGAGCGGGACACGCAGGCCCTCGCCGACCTCGAGGACATGGGCTGGACCGCCATCACCATCTGGGAGTGTGAGCTGAAGAAGGCGCGCATCGACGAGACCATGCAGCGCGTCATCGAAACGATTCGCGCCGCTGAGCTCACCTAATGGACAGCTGTGCGTTATCAATAGATACGGTACCCTGCCTCTTCATGGTTCGCCGACCGTTTCACCACGAGAGCACCACGGTAGACGGTATAATTTTCAGGGTTAAGCGGTAGGTTATTCGCTGTTTTCCTATGTTTACCTGCTCTTTTTTACATTCTTCAAAAAATTGTAAGAGATTCTCTAGCGTGTAAATCGGCCAATACAGGCGATAATAGGCTCAGCGCATCGCTAGAGCAGCGACTGCGATGCGTATGGTACAGGTGGACGGACGAGGAGGTCGACGCATGCATTCTCCCAAAGACGCAGCTCGAACTTCTTCAGTAGAGCCATCCCGACGTGCGAACCATTTCTCCTTCCCCCCGACACAGAGAACTGGCCTCCTCGACTCCACCGCTCATTCCAGCAGGCGCTCTCATAATCAGCGCGTCAATCTGGATCGCTCGTTTCATCGTTTGCTCACCTGCTTGAACGCGCATCCCCTTTAACGTGTTCAACGTACGGAGTACAACAGAAGCGACTCAAGGACCCGGGCTTTATAGCTCGGGTCCTTTGCGTTTGAATCGCGCCGGCGCCGCATCGGGGTTATAGGACAAAAAGTGTGTCCGATTCAGGGTCGTCTGCGCAGGT
>URKM01000011.1 GCA_900548365.1 uncultured Collinsella sp.
GCGTCGTGTACGGCGACATCGGCACCTCGCCCATGTACGTCACCAAGGCGCTGCTCGCCGGACAGGGCGGCATCATGCAGGTGACCGAGGAGTTCATCCTGGGCGCCCTGTCGCTGGTCATCTGGACTGTCACGCTGCTCACCACGGTGAAGTACGTCCTCGTGTCCCTCAAGGCCGGCAACCACGGCGAGGGCGGCATCTTCGCCCTCTACAGCATCGTGCGCAAATACGGCAAATGGCTCATCATTCCCGCCATGCTGGGCGGCTCCGCCCTGCTGGCCGACGGCATCCTCACGCCCGCGGTCACCATCACGACCGCCGTCGAGGGCCTGAGGACCATTCCCGCCATGGAGCACCTTATCGGCGAGGGCCAGACCAACGTGGTCATCATCACGCTGGTGATCGTAAGCCTGCTGTTCGCCGTCCAGCGCGCCGGCACCAGCAAGATCGGCCGCGCGTTCGGCCCCGTCATGACGTTCTGGTTCCTGTTCCTGGGCGCCAACGGCCTGGTCTACGTCCTTGGCAACCCCGCCATCCTGCTGGCGTTCAACCCCCTGCGCGGCATCGCGTTCCTGCTGTCGCCCAACAACCACGCCGGCATCATGATCCTGGGCAGCTGCTTCCTCGCCACCACCGGCGCCGAAGCCCTCTACTCCGACATGGGCCACGTGGGCAAGGGCAACATCTACGCCACCTGGCCGTTCGTCAAGGCCTGCCTGCTGCTGTCCTATCTGGGCCAGGGCGCCTGGCTGCTGGCCAACGCCGGCAACCCCGAGCTCGCCGCCATCCAGGACCTCAACCCGTTCTTCGAGATGCTCGGCGAGGGCATGCGCCCGTTCGCCGTCGGCCTCTCCACCGCCGCCGCCATCATCGCCTCCCAGGCGCTGGTCACCGGCGCGTTCTCGCTGGTCTCCGAGGCGAGCCGCCTGGACCTCATGCCGCATATGCAGGTCTTCTACCCCGCCGAGACCAAGGGACAGCTCTACATCCCCATGGTCAACAACGTCATGTGGGTGGGCTGCATCGCCGTCGTGCTGCTGTTCCAGTCCTCGGCGCATATGGAGGCCGCCTACGGCCTGGCCATCACCATCACGATGATCTGCACCTCGGTGCTGCTCTTCTTCTTCCTGCATAACGTGCGCAAGCGCCGCATCGCGGCATGGATCTTCGTGATCTTCTTCGTCTCGCTCGAGGGCTTCTTCTTCGTCTCCTCGCTCACGAAGTTCTTCCATGGCGGCTACTTCACCATCCTCATGGCCGCCCTCATCATGGGCATCATGGTGAGCTGGTACAACGGCACCGCCGTCGAGCGCCGCCAGGCCACGCTGTTGCCCATCCGCAACTACCTCGAGCAGCTCGATCGCCTGCGCAACGACGACACCTACGAGCTGATGAGCGACAACCTGGTCTACCTCACCAACGAGACCAACACCAACTACCTCGACCGCGACATCCTGTACTCGATTCTGGACAAGCACCCCAAGCGCGCTCGCGCGTACTGGTTCTTGAACGTCGAGGTCATGGACGAACCCCATACGTTCTCCTATTCGGTCGAGACCTTCGGCACGGACTACGTGTTCCGCGTGCACCTGTACCTGGGCTACAAGGTCAATCAGCGTGTGAACGCCTACCTGCGCCAAGTCGTCTCCGACCTGTCCGCCTCCGGCGAGCTGCCGCCGCAGACGCACGCATACTCCGTGTACAAGAAGCCCGGTCCCATCGGCTCGTTCCGCTTCTGCATGCTGCGCAAGATGCTCGCCCCCGAAAGCGACGTCGACAGCCGCGAGCGCTCCGCCATCGCGCTGAAGTACACCATCCGTCGCTTCGCCGGCTCGCCCGCGCGCTGGTTCGGCCTCGAGAGCTCGAGCGTGTTCTACGAGTACGTTCCGCTGTTCACCAAGTTCAAAGAGGTCGACCGTATGACGCGCATCGACCCCAGCGTGCGCCCGTAGCTGCGCAAGCACGCTGATCGCCCGCGCAGCCGGTCAAAGGTCCGGCGCAGGCGGCGCATAACGACGCAAGGCGGCCCCTTTCGCACCACGCGTGCAAGAGGGGCCGCCTTCTTTATGGAATCGCTCGTTCAGCCGGGCGCATCGTTCCATCCGACCGCCGCGCCGCCGTCAGGCGGAGCCGTCCGGCTACCGGCTAGCGGTCTCCATCGGCCGGGCCGCGCCAATTCTCGAACCAACGCTCCATCGAGCGGTTCATCTCCGCCATGAACGCGCTCGTATGCTTGCGCGTGTAGATATCGACCACGCGCGCGCCCGCCTCCGTGGCATGGGGCCTGAACATCGCGTCCATCTCGGCGATCTGCGCGTCCATGGTCGCCGCATCGGCGCGGCGATAGCGCTCGCTCATCACCAGGTTCTCCACGGGATGCGGGGTTGCCGGACGCTCCTTGTGGGGCGTGCCGAACACCAGCATCGTCAGGGGCATGGTGTGCGGCGGCAGGCACAGCAGCTCGCCCACCTCCTCGGCGTTCTCGACGATATCGCCGATATAGCAGCTTCCCAGCCCCACCGCTTCGGCGGCTATCACGGCGTTCTGCGCCGCGATGACCGTATCCTGCGCCGCGATCGCGAAATCACCCAGACCGCAGGTGGCGCGCGTCTCGCAGCCGTGCTCGCGCGCGAACTCTTCCGTCAGGCAACCGGCATGCTCGAAAAGGTCGATCCACTTGCAATAGTCGACGACGAACACGAGCGCCCAGCGCGCCTTCGCGATAAACGGCTGGTTGTCGCAAAGGACGGACAGGCGATCGAGGGTCTCCTGGCGCCGGATGTCGATGATGGAGTACATCATCATCGCGCCGGCGGACGGCGCGCGGCTGGCAGCATGCAGCACCGCGGTGCGCTGCTCGTCGGTTATCGCCTTGTCGGAGAACTTGCGCGTCGAAGAGCGTTCGGCGATCAACGCCAGCGCCTCCTCATTCCATCCGTCTCCCCTGGTCACAGCTTCGATCTTCATAGCAAAGGCCCTCCTGCCCACTCGACAACTATCGAGCATCTTACCGCAGGAGGGCCTGGAACCGGACGCGCGCTCGCGCAGGCGCGCTACTTGATCTTCGTCGTACCCGGAGCGAGATTCGGATCGGTCTCGTTCGCCGCCGCCTGGAAGGTCTTGGCGTAGATGTCCTTGCCGTCCCGGAACATCATGAAGTACTGCATCTTCGCCAGGTCCGAACGCGCCTCGATGGCCTCGGCCGCAGCGCTGCCCGCCGGATAGTCCTCGGGCTTGGTCGCCGCGCTCGAGAGATACCAGCGCAGGCTCTTATCCTCGAAGCCCGTGGCGTTGATCGCCGGCAGCACCTCCCGCAACGTGATGTGCGCCTTCTCCCAATTGGTCATCGGCGCGCCGATGAGGTTCATCATCGAGCTGCCCAGATAGTTGACCGAAAGGTCATCGACCTTGCTCTCCTGGTCGCGCCCCGCGACATCGTAGTTCGCCCAGACGATGTAGTCCGTCTGCCACAGGCGCTGAGCGTGCACGGCCTCATCCTCGTTTTGGAACCACGACTCGTTGTACTGATCGGGGAAGAACGGCTGGTGGTCGCCGAAGAAGACCACCACGACCTTGCGGTCGAGCTTGCGAAGGCTGGCGATGAACTCCTCGAGCGCGCGGTCGGACTCCTCGATCAGCGCCAGATACTCGTTCGCCTCCGGATCGCTGACGCCGTCGATCAGGTAGTTGACCTGCTTGTCATAGGGAATCAGGCCGGTCTCGTATCCAGAGTGGTTCTGCATCGTGACGTCGAAGATGAACTGCGGCGAGGCATCGGACTCGAGCATCGCCAGGATCGCGTCGTACGTCGCGGCGTCCGTCACCATGCCGCGCAGCTTCTCGGCGTTCTGGAAGTCCTCGATGGTGAGGAACTGATCGAAGCCGAGCGTCGTGTAGACGTTCTCGCGATTCCAGTTGGTGCCGTGGTTGGGATGGATCGCGGTCGTCTTGTAGCCCATGTCGCGGAACTGGGCCGGCAACGACTCGGTGCGCGATAGGTCGTAGATGGTATACGGGTACGTACCCGATCCCAGAAACGCCATGGAGTTCCCCGTGAGGTACTCGAACTCCGTGTTGCACGTGCCGCCGCCGTAGGCGGACACGTACAGGACGCCGCGCTGCAGCGCGTCGGGGATGCTCTTGAAGAACTGCGGACCCTCGTAGCCGGCATGGAGGTTCTGGTAGATCGAAAGGTCGGAGAACGTCTCGTTCATGATGGTGATGACGGTGGGCTTCTCCTCATCGAACTGCGCGGCAGCCTGCTGGCGCTCGATGGTCGCGCCCTCGCCCTCGTCGTAGCGCTCGGCATACTCCTTGATGAGATCCTGCGCGGTGCCGATGTTGTACCCCTCGGGGACCGGGGGCTTGATGGTCTGGGCGCCGGAAATGAAGCTCGGCAGGAATCCCTGGCGGTAGTAGCTCTCGAGCGGGCGCCAGGTATACACCTGGATGTAGAGCTGGTTGTAGTAGTCCACCAGGGTCACATGGGCGCCGACGCCCGCGAAGCACAGCACGCCGACGAGCGCGTTGATGGCGACCGCCCGCGCTCCCGCGCGGCGCTCCGGCGCGATGAGCGCGGCGACGCGCAGCGTATACACGGCAAGCGCCGCGAAGGCCATGCCGTAGAGGCAGAACGGATTGAGGATGTAGGAGTAGCCCGTGCCCGCGACCGCCATGGCGGTGGACAGGGCCGAGAGGTCGCCCGGCGCGATGGGCATCGACTTGAACGTGATGACGAAATGCTCCGCCAGGCCCAGGACGTAGAGCAAGGACGCCAGCACGCCCGGGGCGCCGGCGCGCCGCTGGAAGATGAAGAACAGGCCCGCGATGAGCGCCGTGATGAGCGACCATTCGAGCAACAAGCAGAGCGGATACATCCACAGCAGGTTGTGGTTGCTCGGAATCTCCAGCGCAAGCGTGGCGAAGACGCCGGCGAGCAGCACGAATGCAACGGAGGCGACCAGCGGATGGGCGAAGCGACCGTCCGCGCCGACGAAGCGCTCCAGGCGCGCGCGGATCCGAGGCGCCTGACAGCTCGCCAGAGCGCAGCCGCTCAACGCGATGTTGAGCACCATGGCGGACAGGATGTCGTTCTCCACCATGCCGATCGCCGCATAACCGCCTGCAAACGCCTGCAGCGCCAAGAAGAACGCTGCGGAAAGCAAGCGGCGCCCAACGGACCTTCCGTCCGCCTCCGCGCGGCGGGCATCGCGCACGATGGCGTACAGGGTGGCCGCAAGCGCGGCAAACGAGATGAGGGCTACAAACATACCGACCTTTTCCTTGCGTATGCGTAGGGAATACGAGCGCGGGGCGCCCCGGCGGCGATGCCGCCGAAAGCGCTACGCACCCTTGCGTTGCAGCCCACAATACTAACGCGCGATTATCGATTTTTTGTCAAAGGTGAACACGGGACGGAAGCCCGCGTCCGCTTTACAACGAATGTACACAATGGCGAACTCTTGCCCCCGCACGGATCGGAGGCGCGCTATCCCTGCAAACGGCCCGCGATGCGGTCGAGCAGGTCGGGGGAGCAGCCCGCGACCCCTTCCAGATACGAGCGCGCGGAGCCGTACCGCTCGTGGAAATAAGCCAGGGTGCGCTCCATCTCCTCCGGTGCGGATTCGAACAGGCAGCGCGGGACCTTCTTCAGCAGCAGGACCGAGACGCCCGCGCGCTGCGCGCGCAAGCCCCTGCCCATGTACCGCTGCGTCACGGCGTAATCTGCCACGATGTGCTCGTCGTCGACTCCCGCCAGGTTCAGCAATAGCATCGCGATCACGCCCGTGCGGTCCTTGCCGGCGCGGCAGTGGAAGAGCGAACAGCCGTCCCCGTCGAGGGCCTCGATCACCCGCCGCAGGCTGTCGGCACTCTCATCGAGCAGGGAGCGGTACACATCGAACATGCAATGCGGCAACGCCCCGCGAAAACCGCTGGAGTTGAGCTGGTCGAGCAGGGGGATATGCGTGTAGCCGATCGCCGGGTCGGGATGCTTCGCGTACGGATCGGGCCAGTACTTGAGCTCGAAGTTGCTGCGCACGTCCACCACGCGCCGCAGCCCGTACGCGCGCAGGTAGGCGCGATCGGACGAGCGGAGCCCACCCAGGGTGCCCGAACGCAAGAACGCCCCCGTCGCGGTGACGCCCGTGGTCCCATCCTCCCTGGTAAAGGGATATCCTCCCAGGTCGCGCACGTTATGAGCGCCCTTCAGCGGAAGCGGCTTGGAAACGGACGCTAGGGGAACCATCATAGAACCTCACCTCGAGACGGTGCACGGGCGCGGCGCCCGTGCCTAAACGCCCTTACTATAGCGACATCGCGCCCGCATCGCCAAAAACCCACGCGCCGCTTACGGCCTCCTTACAGCGCCGGGACGCCGGCGCGCACCCTGCGATCCGCCTCCGGTCGCGCCCCGCATCTCGCGCCGCGCGCACCCGGCAGCGCTACTCGGCTTCCCACTGGCTGTTGTACAGCTCGGCGTAGAAGCCGTCCGCCGCCAGCAGCTGCTCATGAGTCCCGCGCTCCACGATGCGCCCGTCCCGCATCACCAGGATGCAATCGGCCTCGCGGATGGTCGAGAGCCGGTGGGCGACCACGAAGCTCGTGCGGCCGCGCATGAGCTCGTCGAACGCCGTCTGCACCTGGATCTCGGTACGCGTGTCGATGGAGCTCGTCGCCTCGTCGAGCAGCAGGATCGCCGGATTCGCCAACAGCACGCGCGCGATGCACAGCAGCTGGCGCTGGCCCTGCGACAGGGTGCCGCCGCCCTCGCCCAGCACCGTATCGTATCCGCGCGGCAGCGCATCGATGAAGCCGTCGGCGTGTGCCCGGTGCGCCGCCTCCCGCACCTGCTCTCGCGTGGCGCCGTCGCATCCGTACGCGATGTTATCGTGCACCGCCCCCTCGAACAGCCAGGTATCCTGCAGAACCATGCCGAAGCACGAGCGCAGGTCGGGACGCGGGATATCGAGGATGTTCGCACCATCCAACTCGATGCTCCCCTGCTGCACGTCGTAGAAGCGCAGCAGGAGGTTGATGAGCGTCGTCTTCCCGCACCCGGTCGGCCCCACCAGGGCGATCCGCTCGCCCGGGGCCGCATGTATGCAGATATCCTGCAGCAACGGACGATCCGGCACGTAGCTGAAGTACACGTGATCGAAGACCACGTCGCCGCGCACGCCCCCGAAGGCGTCCGAACCCGTCGCCGCGGGAGCCCGGAGCGCGGAGCCGGCTGCTGCGGGCCCCGGGAGCGCGCGGGCCGCGTCGGGAGCCTCCTCGCGCTCCTCGCGAGCATCGAGCAGCGCGAACAGCCGGCGCGCGGACGCATAGGCGGTCTGGACCTGCGTGATGACGCCGGTGATCTCGTTGAACGGCTTGGTGTACTGGTTCGCATAGCTCAAGAACACCTGCACGCCGCCCACCGTGAGCGGGGCCGGCCTGCCGGTGATCACGCAGAAGCACCCCATCACCGCGACGGCGGCGTAGATGAGGTTGTTGATGAAGCGCGTGCCCGGATTTGAAAGCGAGCCCATGAACTGCGCATGCTCGCCGGCGGTATAGAGCTCGGCGTTCATCGCATCGAAGCGCTCCTGGGCGCGCTTGCCGTAACAGAACGTGCTTACCAGGCGCTGGCTGCCCACGTACTCCTCGATATGGGCGCCCAGCTGGCCCTGGATTCGCTGCTGGGCAACGAAGCTCTTGTTGGACACGCGCGCGATCAGGGCGGCGGCTGCGATGGAGAGCGGCGTCGCCAGCACCACCACGATCGCCATGGGGACCGAGACCGAAAGCATGAACACCAACGTCCCCGCGATGGTCACGATGCCGCTGAACAGCTGGTTGAGGCCTTGGAGCAGGCCGTCGCCGATCTGGTCCACGTCGTTCACAACGCGCGAGATGAGGTCCCCGTGCGGATGGGCGTCGATGAAGGAGATGGGCATCCGGCTGATCTTATCGCTGGCGGCGACGCGCATGTCGCGCACGCATCGATACGTGAGCCGGTTCACGCAGTAGCCCTGCACCCACTGGAGCGCGGAGGCGGCGAGCGTCACCGTCGCGAGCTGCAGCACCAACGGGGCGAGCGCCTCGAAGGAGACCAGGCCGGGGCCCAGCATGGTATCGATCGCGCGACCGGTCAGGATCGGCACGTAGAGCTGCAGGACGACCGAAGCGGCCGACGCTATGAACGAGATGCAGAACGAGGCGCCGTGCGGCTTCACGAAGCCCATGAGCCTCCGCGTGACCTGCCCGGCGCCGAGCGGCACCGTGGGCTCCAGGTCGTCGGCGAACGCGCCGGCGCGCTTCCCCGAGCCGCCTCCCGCCAGGTTCGACGTGACCGTCGAGACCGAACCGGTCGAAACATACGGATTCATCCTACGCCACCTCCCCGGGCGCCAGCTGCGAGGCGCAGACCTCGCGATAGACCTCGCACGTGGCCAACAGGTCGTCGTGGGTCCCCACCCCCACCGCGCGACCGCGCCTCATCACGCAGATGAGGTCGGCATCGCGCACCGCCGAGACGCGCTGGGAGACGATGACGGTGGTGAGGGGCGGCGCCGAGCTCGAGGCGGCGCGGGGAGACGCATCCAGAGCGGCGCCCGACAGAGCGGGGGCGGCGCCCCGGGCGAATGCGCGCAACGCATGGCGAAGCGCCGCGTCGGTGCGCATGTCCAGCGCGGAGGAGGCATCGTCCAGCACCAGCAGCTTCGGGTCCCCCACCAGGGCGCGCGCGATAGTGAGGCGCTGCCGCTGGCCTCCGGAGAAGTTCTTGCCCCCTGCCTCGACCGGCGCGTCGAGCCCCGCCGGCAGCGCGCGCACGAATTCCGCGGCCTGCGCGATCTCGAGGGCGCGCCACAGCTCCTCGTCCGTCGCCCCGGCATCGCGCCAGCGCAGGTTGGACGCCACGGTGCCGGAAACCAGCTGGGCGGTCTGGGGCACCATGCCCACCACGGAGCGCAGCTGGGACAAGGGCCAGCGGCGCACGTCGGTGCCGAACACCTCGACGGCGCCGTCGCCGGCATCGTACAGCCGCGCGATGAGGGCGGCCAGGGTCGACTTGCCCGAGCCCGTGCCGCCGATGACGCCGAGCGTTCCGCCGACGGGCAGCTCGAACGACACGTCGTGCAGCGCGTCGGCGGACGCCGAGGGATACCGGAAGGACGCGTTGCGGAAGCACAGCGCGGGGGCCGATGCGGCGCCCGCGGCCGGCGGCAGCTCGACCGCACGCGTGGACGTGCTCGCGAGCGACGGCTCGCAATCGAGCACCTCGTTGATGCGGCTCGCGCTCGCCGACGCCTTCGTGAACACCACCACCATGTTGGCGACGTACACGATGGACAGCAGCGTCTGCGTCATGTAGTTCACGAACGCGATGACCTCGCCCTGTGTGAGGCCGCCCACCTGGACCGCCGCGCCGCCGCTCCACAGGATCGCGCAGATACCGAGGTTCATCACGAGGAAGGTCACCGGGTTGAGCACGCTCGACAGCTTGCCCACGGCGATCGCGACATCCGCCTGCTCGGTCGCCGCGCGGTCGAAACGCTCGCGCTCGCGCTGTTCGCGGGAGAACGCGCGGATTACGCGCGCGCCGGAAAGCGCCTCGCGCTGCACGAGGCCGACGTGGTCGAGCTTCGCCTGGATGGTCTTGAAATACGGGACGCTTCTAGCCATGACAAACCAGAAGACGAGGCCGATCAGCGGCGTGCAGACCAGGAACACCGTGCCAAGACGCACATCGATGAGGAGCGCCGCGACCATGGACCCCACCGCGAGGAACGGCCAGCGGATGACCATGCGCACCGCGAGCGCGATCGCGAGCTGCATCTGGTTCACATCGTTGGTGATGCGCGTGATGAGCGACGGGGTTCCGAAGCGATCGAGCTCGGCAAACGAGAGGGCATTGATATGGCGATACAGGTCGCGGCGTATGTCGGTACCCATGCCCTGCGACGCGAGCGCCGCCATCTTCTGGCACACCAGCGTGGCCGAGATACCGACGACCGCCATGACCACCAGCACGATTCCGTGGCGGACGACGGCGTCGACATCGCGTGCAGCGATGCCGGTGTCGATCATGCTCGCCACCACGAGCGGCGTGATGAGGTCGAAGCACGCCTCGACCAGCTTGGCGAGCGGTCCCAAGATGAAATAGCGACGGTAGGCGCCGGCAAAACGCCTGATAAGCCTAAGCATGTACGCGCTCCATACCCCGAATCAATATGAAAAAACGCCCCGTGAGCTCGATGGGAACGGGTGCCCGGCAGAGGCTCCTTATGGCTGCTTCCTTCCGGACCTGACCAGATTCGGAACATATCGTCACCCGAACCCATCGAACGCGCGAGGCGTGTACGGGACATTCTACCGCAAAGCAGGCGCGTCTGTCGAGAGCCGTCCCCCCCTCATATTAGGCGCCCCTCTCAGATTGGGGACAGGCACTAAATTGAGACGCGGCGCGGAACCTCAGATAAGGGACAGGCACCGATCTGAGGCGCGGCGATACAATGGGAGCGCAAGAAAGCGTGCCCATAGCTTCATCCCTGCAAGATATGACAATCTGCGTAATAATTAACTCGTAATTCAGACATATTGGAGCGCCCATGACCGTTCCCCACGTTGAAACATATACCGCTCGGCTTGTTTTCGAACGGTCGGGTATGAACGAAGATTCTTACGAGCAATCGATTATCGAGGTGCTTCGCGATGAGCTCGGATACGAGCATCTTTACGGGCCTGATGTCAGCCGCACGTCCGGCAGATATGACGACGCCTTCCTCCCTGGCGCGATTGAGCACTCCCTCAAATCCGTCAACCCCTCTCTTAACCGCCGCGCTATCGATGGGGCGATAACCCGGCTGAAGGAAATTGAGGGCGGCTCCCTTGTTGCAAAGAACAAGGTCTTTATGGATATGCTGCAAAACGGCGTCGAGGTCAGATGGTTCGACGGAACCGAAGATCGAACCGATATCGTCAAGCTCATCGACTTCGATGAGCCCCGACGCAATTCTTTCCATGTCGTCAACCAGTGGACCTACATCGAGCGCGGCACCAACAAGCGTCCGGACGTCATCGTATTCGTCAACGGGCTCCCACTCGTGCTCTTCGAGCTCAAATCGCCGGCGCGTGCCGAGGCTGACAACGCCGACGCATATCAGCAGATCCAAAATTACAAGAAGCAAATTCCCTCGCTCTTCACATACAACGCGTTTTGCGTCATTAGCGACATGTTGCATACCAAGGTGGGCACCATCACCGCCAGCGAATCGAGGTTCGTGGAGTGGAAGAGTGCTGACGGCAACTATGAAACCACCCAGTTCGCCGATTGGAAGACGCCCCTGCATGGCATGTTCCCCAAAGAGCGCCTCATCGATATCCTGAGGAACTACATTCTCTACTCAGGCGACGCAAAGATTCTTGCAGGCTATCACCAATACTTTGCCGTGAACAAAGCACTTGAAAGCGTGCGCGAAGCGATCGGCGGAAGCGGAAAGGGCGGTGTGTTCTGGCACACCCAAGGGTCGGGCAAGTCCCTATCCATGGTCTTTCTTGCACATCTGCTGCAAGATGCAATCGACAGCCCCACGCTCGTCGTAATCACCGATCGCAATGACTTGGACTCCCAGCTCTTTAATCAATTCTCAATGTGCTCCGACTTCTTGCGTCAAACCCCAATCCAAGCCCAAAGCAGATCCGACCTCTCGCATCAAATCGCAAGCAGGCGCGCCAACGGCATCATCTTCACAACAATGCAGAAATTTGCAGAGGGAGATGCCGCCCTTTCTGATCGGGAAAATGTCGTCGTTCTCGTAGACGAGGCCCATCGTGGGCAATACGGCTTCGAGGAAAAGTACGACCGTGACGGCAAAAAGCATACCGGCGCTGCACTCCTCATCCGGCGCGCACTGCCAAATGCCACCTTCGTGGGATTCACGGGCACGCCCATCTCGGCTGAGGACCGCTCTACGCGCGAGGTATTTGGTAATTACATCGATGTTTACGACATGACGCAGGCAGTTGAGGATGACGCTACGCGACCAGTTTTTTACGAAAGTCGAGTCGTTGCCCTCAAACTCGACCAAGAGATCCTCTCCAAGGTCGATGCTGAATATGAAAAGTTGACCAGCGAGGCAAATGCGGAAACCCTTGATGCCAGCAAGCGCAACTTTGCCAACCTCGACGCCGTTTTGGGCGCACCAGAGGTTATCGACGCCTTGTGCTCCGACATCGTTGAACACTACGAGAAAAACCGCGCGCACGAGCTCACAGGTAAAGCACTGATTGTGGCGTATTCCCGCCCAGCCGCCATGGAAATCTACCAGCGTCTCTGCGAGCTGCGGCCTTCCTGGAAAGAAGAGGGCAAGCTCGGGGTCGTCATGACCATGGGAAACCAGGACCCGGAATGGTGGTTTGACATCGTGGGGAATAAAGCCCACGTCAAAGAGATGGCCAAGCGTTTCAAAGACGACAACGACCCTTTGAAAATCGTCATCGTCGTCGACATGTGGCTCACCGGATTCGACGTCCCCAGCCTTTCGACCATGTACGTCTATAAGCCCATGAAGGGCTACAACCTCATGCAGGCCATCGCACGCGTCAACCGCGTGTACAAGGACAAGGAGGGCGGCTTGGTTGTCGACTATGTCGGCATCGCCAATGCGCTCAAGTCCGCAATGCGCGACTACACCAAACGTGATCAGAAAAAATACGGTGACATGGATATCGGCAAGACCGCCTATCCCAAATTCTTGGAAAAGCTCGCCGTATGCCGCGACAAGATGTTCGGCTACGACTACAGCGCTTTCCTCACTACCGAATCCGCAGCCCAACGTGCCGACCTTATCACTGGAGGCGTCAACCATATCCTCGCTCCCGGGGACGAAGACACCGCCCGCGAATTTGTCGAGCAGGCGGGAATCATGCTCAAGGCATATGGACTTGCAAAAAGCCGCGCGACCGATTCAGAGCGCACCGAGGCAGGCTATTTCCAAGTTGTCCGAGAGCTCATCATCCAGCTCACTGAACAGGGAGGTCCGCAGCCCGGCAGCAAGAGCAAACTTACACTCAAGCAGGTTAACGAGCGCATCAACGCCCTGCTCGAACAGAACATCGTGCATAGCGACGGGGTAATCAACTTGTTCAAAGTTGAGGATGAGACCGTCTCCGTTTTCGACCCCAAGTTCTTGGCGAGCCTTTCCCGCATGAAAGAAAGAAACCTCGCATACGAATTGCTGAAAAAGCTTATCGACGACCAAATCAAGGGCTATCGCTCCAAGAGCGTCACTCAGGCTAAAAAGTATTCAGAACTCATGCAGGGCATGGTCAACGGATACCTCAATGGGCAGCTCACAAACGCCGAGGTGTTCGAAGAAATGCTCAAAATGGCTCAGGAGATGCTCACGGAAAACCAAAAGGCCAAAGACCTCGGACTCACGGAAGAGGAGTTTGCCTTTTACGAAGCGCTCACGCAGCCTCAAGCCGTGGCAGACTACTACCGCGAGAGAAACGATGAACTCGTTGCCATAACTCAAGAACTCGCCACAAAGATGAGAGAGCTTAGAACGGTAGACTGGCAGAAAAAGCAGAGCGCGCGCGCCGCGATGCGCGTGGCAATCAAGCGACTTTTGAAGCATCATAGGTATCCACCCGAGGGCATGGAATCCGCGCTCTCCACGGTAATGGAGCAGTGCGAGCTCTGGGCAGACAACGCAGCGTAAGGAAGCAAGACTATGGCAAAGGCAAAAGCAACCAAGAACTCCGCAGACATCGGATTTGAAAAGCAGCTTTGGGATGCCGCCGACGTGCTGCGCGGCAACATGGACGCGGCCGACTACAAGAACGTCGTGCTCGGTCTTATCTTCCTCAAGTATCTCTCCGACAGATTTGACGAGCGCTATCAGGAACTGGTAGCCGAAGGCTATGGGGATGAAGAGGATCGCGATTGCTATATCGAGGAAAACGTCTTCTATGTTCCCGAGGAGGCACGCTGGGCTCAAATAGCCAGCGAGGCTCATGCTCCTGAGATCGGCCAGGTCATCGACAACGCCATGCGCGCCATCGAGCGCGAAAACGACGCGCTGAAAGACGTGCTGCCCAAAAACTTTGCGCGCCCTGAGCTCGATAAGCGGCGTTTAGGCGAAGTCGTCGACCTGTTCACCAACATTCAGATGTCCGACGGCGAAAGCGAGAAAGACCTCCTCGGTCGCGCTTATGAGTACTGCCTCTCCCAGTTCGCATCACTCGAGGGCAAGAATGCCGGAGAGTTCTACACGCCTTCGTGCATCGTCCGCACGCTCGTCGAGATCATCCAGCCGTTCCACGGCCGCGTATACGACCCTTGCTGCGGCTCCGGCGGAATGTTTGTCCAGTCCGCCGCATTCGTGCAGCACCACGGCGGCAATGTCGTCCAAGACATCACGGTGTTCGGCCAGGAAAGCAACCCCAACACATGGAAGCTCGCCAAAATGAACCTGGGCATCCGGGGCATCGAAGCCGACTTGGGCAGCTACAACGACACGTTCAGCGCCGACCAGCATAAAAACGAGAAGTTCGACTATATCCTCGCCAACCCGCCCTTCAACCTCAAGAACTGGGGAGGCGAGAACCTGCGAGAAGACGTGCGCTGGGAGTACGGAACCCCGCCCACGGGCAACGCCAACTTCGCCTGGATGCAACACATGATCTGGCACCTGAACGCCAGCGGCAAAATCGGACTTGTGCTCGCGAATGGGTCTCTCTCAAGCCAAACAAGCGGAGAGGGCGACATCCGTCGTGCCATCGTTGAGGACGACCTGGTCGAGGGTATTGTGGCCATGCCCGGCCAGCTGTTCTACAGCACGGCAATTCCCGTATGCCTTTGGATCCTCAACAAAAAGAAAACCCAGCCCGGCAAGACGTTCTTCATCGATGCCCGCGAAATGGGCACCATGGTGACCCGCAAGCTGCGCGAGTTCACCGAAGTGGACATCGCGAAGGTCGCCGATGCGTTCACGGCATTCCGCAACAACGAGCTTGAGGAAGAGAAGGGGTTCTCCGCCATTGCGAGCATCGAGGATATTGCCCAGCAGGATTTCATCTTGACCCCCGGCCGCTACGTAGGCATTGCTGAGGCGGAAGATGACGGTGAACCTTTCGATGAGAAGATGGCTCGTCTCACCGGTGAGATCTCCAAATGCTTTGAAGAGTCTAACCGCCTGCAGGAGCAGATCAAGAGGAACCTGGAGGCGATCGGATATGGGTTGTAACTCAACCGTTCGCTTGGGCGATGTGATCCGACTTGAAGATGCCAAGCGAGAGCCCATCTCTGCAAGAAGGCGAAACGAGCGCAAAGGCACCTACCCTTATTTTGGAGCCCAGGGCGTAGTCGACCACCTCAACGACTACACATATGAAGGAGAGTATCTTCTCGTTGCAGAAGATGGAGAAAACCTCCGCTCGAGAAAACAGCCCATCGCAAATGCCGTCTCCGGCCGCTTTCGCGTCAACAATCATGCCCATGTTCTTAGGGGAACGGAAAGGTGCAACCTAATCTACTTACGACACCTTCTAAATAGCATGGATATTTCTGGCTACATCACCGGATCAACCCAGCCAAAGCTTAGCCAGTTCAACCTCCTGAATATAACTATGGCGCTTCCCGACATCGATACACAGAATGTCATTTCTTTTCTCTTGAAATCCTTTGACGAAAAAATCTCCCTCAACAATCGCCTAAATGGCTATTTAGCTGCGTGAGATCGACCTTCGAGACGTCGATCTCACCGGACATGAGCTTGGGGAGCAGGACATCGCGCAGCCGCGCAAGTTGCCTGCTCTCGGCATGATTGGTGCCGATCATGCTGGCAAGTTCATGAAGCAATTGCAAATCAGTCGAATTGCAGTTTGTGCATATTGGGAAAGTCATCATTTGTTTCTTGTCGCCACGAGGCATCTTGGTGCCTTTTGCTCCAAGCATGACGTATTTGAAGAACTCGTCACAGAATAGAGAGAAGAAAACATACGGTGCGTATCTGACGTCATTTGCTCTGAAAACTATTACATCCCCCGAGCAAGTTCCTTCATCTGTTGCGTACCAAATCTTTTTGAAGTAAGGGCGAATATTTGCGATTAGCGTATCTCCCTTCCGATATCTCGTAACTTTTCCACTTGTGGGAAGGCCCGCCGACAACTGAAGCCCAGCTTTGTTGGGAAGGAGGTTTTCGGTCGAAACATATGTTTCAAGCTGGGCGGATTCGAAGGAGACGGCCTCCTTCGATTGATTGCAGATATCATCGAGCGTTCCATCTGCTTCGTTTGAGTGACGAGTCGCTATGGCTTCGCCCAAGGCAGCTAAATAGCCATTTAGCTGATTGTTAAGTGCAATCTTCTCCTGAAGGGATTCCAGTATTTCACAAATTGCCTTCTGCTGATCAACCGGCGGAAGGCCAACTTGGTAGCCCATAATTGCCTTCTTGTCACCGCGGGGCATCTTGGTGCCCTTTGCGGTTTTCATCATATAGTCAAAGAAGGCATCGGAGGAAAGGACCCAAAACAGATAGTTCGGGTCGCACTTTGTCGCCTCGAAAACCAAGACGTCATTTGAGCAAGCGCCATCATGACCCGCATGCCAAATCTTCTTGAAGTAGGGGCGAATATTGGAAACGAGGACGTCGCCTTTACGATAGCGCCTCACCTTCCCGTCCAACGGAGCGGATGACGCAAGCGTGATTCCGCCTCGATTTGCGACCATCGACTCCGTCGAAATGTACTCTTCACATTTTGCATCCCTAGCAAAAACCGCCTCGTTGCGATAACGACATATTGACTCAAGATTCTGCTTTTCCACTGGACACCCCGTTATTCCGCAGCAATCGTGCACGGCAATCGTTTTGGTAAATTGTCCTACAAATCCGCTGACTACTTCCCGTACACCTCTTCGTGCGTGCCTGTTCGGACGAACACAAGCTCATTGCCGATCAATTTGTACATAAGCACCCACTGGTCCTTGGCGGGATTTGGTGCTGAATCTACGTGAATCGCTCGGTAACCCAGCCATGAACCGACGAGTGCATGGTCCTTGTAGCGTCTTGGTAGCTGCTCTTCATCGCTCGCAAGCAGCTCATCAATTGCCACCTTCAGCGCCGCCATATTCCAGTGCTTCTTCTTGCACGCCTTCACATCGCGTTCGAACCGCGGGGAAAATGATGCCGAGTACATTCACATCCCCTACAGCCCAAGCGCAGCAAACAAGTCGTCAGCGGACGTATACGTCACGTGCGCGGGATCTGCCAACATGTCTTCAGTCTCCTGAATTGCCTCAATGGTTTCTGCAGGCATACCCTTGAAATCATCGCGCGGCGTTGCCAGCGGACGAATCTCCACCCACGGCTTATTGTTCTTGAACACCGTGACGGGAACGCCAGTCGCGTTGACATTCGCGGTGAGTTTACTGAAATTGGTTTTTGCCTCTGCCATGCCGACAGTTGCCACTGCGTTACTCATTTCGGCTCCTTATATAGCCCTATAAGTAGCCCTAATTTTAGCACTATTTGTTACGATAGGTATCGTTCGTGAGACGACTTCACATTGTTCTGATTGACCATTGCGTAGTGCATCGTGGTCTCAATCTTTGAATGGCCAAGGAGCCTTTGAACCTGCTCAATCGGCATCCCCTTGTCTATTGCGTGCGTCGCAAGCGTACGTCTAAATTTATGGGGATGGACCCTATTGACCCGTGCCCTCTCTCCCAAGATCTTTAACCTCTTCTCTATCGCACCAGAGCTTAATCTCTTCGCCCGCCCATCCAGCGACACGAACAACGCAGGACTGCTATCACTACGTGACTCCAAATACGAAAGCAAGTGCAGCTTAGCCCGTGCATCAAAATACACCGGACGTTGCTTATTCCCCTTGCCCGTCACGATGCACTCCCTTTCCTGGATATCCACATCTTCGATATCAAGGTTAATAAGCTCCCCAACGCGCATTCCTGTCGAAGAAAGCAAATCTACAATTGCAAGGTCGCGCCTGCAGTCGCAACAATCACGAAGCGCCTGCAGGTCTTCGTCCGACAGCGTCTCCTTTGTTCTAATCGGAGCTTTGACTCGTCGAATCTTCCGCACGGGGCTTTTGACGATATAATCTTCGTCCTCCAGCCAAGAAAAGAAGCTAGACATAATACGACGAATATTATCGATCGTCACCTTGCTTGAACCGCGTTGAGCTTCATAGTCGTTGAGATACCCTCTCAAGTCGTCGCTCGTGATATGCGAATACGGCCTTGCTAAGGTAGCGTTAAGACGCTCGAGCGTTGCTTCGTAATACGCGATCGTTTTCGACGAACATCCCTCCACCTCCTTTGCCGTGAGGAATAGCTTGAGCAGATCGACATTGTTGCGTGGCTCAACCTCCTCCTCTGAGCGTCTGAGAGCCTCTACAAGACGCTTAAACTGATAAGGGCTTAAGATGGGCTGCATTTCCGCCAAAATCGCCTCTGAGCCATTCTGCATGAATAATCCCTTCTCTGGTCTTCTAACAACAAAGAAGAGGCTAGCGGGCGCACGGGAAGGAAGAGCCCGTGCAGCCGATAGACATTTCCTGCCAGCAAGGGCAGCCTATCGGCTAAATGGCTATTTAGCTGCGTGAGATCGACCTTCGAGACGTCGATCTCACCGGACATGAGTTTGGGGAGCAGGGTGTCACGAAGCAGACAAAGGTTGCGATTCTCCAATTCGAGTGACCTCTGCTGTTCAAGAATTGGATGGGCAAATGCACTGAATTCCGCACAAAGCTGCCCACTCGGCAATGAGAGAGGAACGGACCTCATCATGCTGCCAGATACTTCCGGAAACGTCGTTCCGGCGCCCATATCTGCGATTTTCTTTTTATTTCTAACGAGGAAGCAGTAGACGAAGGCAGTGCCGAACTCCTCCTTGGGCACGATTGACTTAAACCCTTGGTTTGTAGTCACATTGGCAGCCGCAATGGCCACGTAACCGATAGGCGCACGCGAGCTGAACAAAACGCTTCCTGCGGGAAGCAACTTTACGCTGCATGAGGAGTAGCCCTCTTCGGTTAGATCAACTGCTCCCTGAGCAATAAACTTGTCGCTAGAGTTCGACAGATCACGCGGCGTGATCCATCCAATTCCATTTTCACAATAGTACTCCGCTCGTTTTTTCGACGGAGTAGCGCCACCGACGACCGTCCCTATATCGGCAAGTGTTCCATCGTGCTCAGATTCTGCGGGGAACAGCTCATCGTATTTCGCAAACAGCAGCTCCTCTAAATAGCCATTTAGTCCCTCCCATGCGGGACGACGCGACCCGCGCACCGCCGCATGTCATCTCCGCCCGCTTCGCCATATCGAGAATCCCCAGCTCACGGCCGTTTATAAAGCCTTTTGACAACCCGATTTGACCCTTCGGCGGCAAGCTATAAAGACCTTTGATGGTACGATTCCCCCGTCAATGCCATGGTGGCCCTCGACAAGGGTCATCCCGACCCGCAAGGAGCAGACACATGGAGCTGGGCTCGCACATCAAGGAGCACCGAACGGAGCTCGGACTCTCCCAGGACGATTTGGCGGAGCGCATCTACGTGTCGCGCCAGACCATCAGCAACTGGGAGTGCGGCCGCACGTATCCGGACGTCCAGAGCCTGCTGCTGCTTTCCAACGTGTTCGGGGTGACCGTGGACTCCCTCATCAAAGGAGATGTGGGAACCATGGCACAGGTAATGAACGAGGCGGTCAAGAAGTACAACAACCTCTCGACGGTAGCGGTGGTGAGCGCGGTCGCGTTTCTGCTGCTCGGGATCTGGGGCGCGCTCCAGTACGAATGGGGATGGGGCGGGCACGCGATCCCCACGGTGGCGTTCGCGCTCGCCGCGCTGTTCGTCATGCTGATCGCGTTCGCCAATCTCGAGCGCTTGAAGAAGCAGCACGACCTGGTCACCTACCGCGAGGTGCTGGCGTTCAGCCGCGGGGAGCACGTGGACCGCGACACGCTCGCCGGACAGCACGCGCGCGAGATGCAACCGTGGAAAAGAGGCGTGCTCAACAGCCTGAAAATCATCCTCGGCGCCGCCGTTGGCGGGGCGGTCGGCATCGGAATCGGCATGCTCATCAAGATGCTCGCCTAACAACGAGCTCGGCGACCCGTTCGGATTGAGCGCTCTACCTGGGTCGGATGCTCCGCCTGGGTCGGGTTCGGGTGCTCCGCCTGGGTCGGCGTCTATCCCCGATCTGAGCCGGCGCCCCCAGAAGGACTGCGGACGAAAAGTTGGATCGCCCTAGGGGTCCGAAGCGGAAACACGTATGTGCGAGCCGACCACCGCAGCGGGCGGGCGACCAGGCGGGCGGGCTGCCTTCCGCGACTCCAGATTCGTTTTCGGGGCCGCGGATGTCGAAAAATCCTCCCATGTATTGCTTTCCGCGACTCCATGGCGCTCTTGGAGTCCAATATGTCAATTTTCGCCGTCCTATTTTGACGCGCGTGGCTCCAAGTCCAGCCTGGAGCCACGCGCGTCAATGCCCAGCGTCAGGCCCCAGCCTCAAGCCAACGCTTGTCCTCAAACCAGCGCTCCAGCTCAGGCCAATATCTGCCCCCAAACCAGCGCCCGCCCCCAGATTGGCGCCCGCCTCAAGTCTGGCCTCAGAAAAGTGCCTGTCCCCCTTTTGAGGTTTTCCAGCCTGAGGCTAGAGCGCCAGCGCGTCCGCGATGCGCTCGCATGCCTCCAGCAGCACCGAACGGGGGCTCGGTACGCACATGCGCTGGAAGAAAGCGCCTGCGACGGGATCGAACTTCACGCCGTCCTGCAGGATGACCTTGGCCTCCTCGTAGATGCGGCGATGCAGCTGGTCGGCGTCGATGCCCAGCGCACGGCAACGGTCCTCGAAATCGATCCACAGCACGTACGTGCCCTCGGGACGACGGACGCGCACATCGGGCAGGCGCTCGGCGAAGAACTCGATGACCGCGTCGATGTTGTCGTCGAGATACGCGCGGCACTGCTCGAGCCATTCCTCTCCCTGCTCGTACGCCGCGATGACCGCGCTGATGGCAAAGGGGCTCGGCTCGGCGAACCCCATGGCGCGCTCGAAGCGAACGCGATCGCGCGCGTCGCTGAACACCAGGTTGGTCGCAGCGAGCCCCGCCAGGTTGAACGTCTTGTTCACCGCGGTGCACGTCATCACGCGCGCATACGGGGCGACCTGCGCCAGGTGGCGCATCGTCGCATCCGGGCGCAGCAGGTCGCCGTGGATCTCGTCGGCGACGATCATCACGCCGTTGCGCGTGCAGATATCCGCGACGCGGCGCAGCTCGTCCTCGGACCACACGCGGCCCACGGGGTTGTGGGGGTTGCACAGGATGAGCATGGTCGCCTCGGGGCGCGCCGCCAGCTGCTCCAGCCCGTCGAAATCCATCGTATAGTACAGATCCCCCTGCTCGTCCCCCTCGACATGACGCACCAGCTGGTTGTTCAGCACCGTGCGCCCCGCATCCTCCACGCTGCTGGTAAACGGCGGGTACACCGGACGCTGGATGATCACGCCGTCCCCCGGCCTGGTGAACGCCTCGACCGCGTACTGCAGCGCGCGCACGGTTCCCGAGCAGTACAGCATGAGGTCGGGATTGATCTTCCAGCCATCACGGCGGGCAAACCAGCCCTTCACCGCCTCGCTGTAGCGCTCGCTCGCGTCGAGCGTGGAATAGCCGAAGATGCCGTGGTCCACCGTCGCGCGCAGCGCGTCCAGGATGGGCTGCGCGCAGCGGAAGTCCATATCGGCTGTGAACAGGGCGATATGGTCGTCGGTGATCTCGGACACCCCGCAATGCTCGGCCGTATGATGGCTCGTGCTCCACTTGCTCGAATAGCTGAAGGCATCATGACGACGGTCGATGACCTCGTCGAAGTTATAGCTGATGGCTGCATGGCCCATGGCGTTCTCCATCCGTTCCAACCGTTGCTAGCAATTCGGTCCCGCTATTGCCGCCACCCGCGAAGGCAAAGCATCCGGGCGACCGTCTCCCCCGCGCACACGAGGTTTCGTCGCGTCTCCTGAGCAGACAGGGCGCGGTCCATGGACATGGGGGCGCGCACCACCGGCAGCACGGCGTCGATACCGGCGCGGTATACCTCGTCCAACCCCATCACGCGGCCGCCGGCAACCGCGAGAACGGGCTTCCCCGCCTTCTTGGCGCGACGAGCGACGATCGACGGACCTTTCCCGCCGGCCGTCTGCTCGTCGATCTGGCCCTCGCCGGTGACGACGGCGTCGGCGTCGGCGAGCAGGCTGTCGAAATGGGCGAGGTCCAGCAGGGCCTCCGCACCGGAGATAAGCCTGGCCCCGCAGGCCAGCATGGCGGCCCCCAGACCGCCCGCCGCCCCCGCGCCGGGAACGCCCAGCACGGTGCGGAAGCGACGCTCGGACGGGGTCTCCGATGCCGCGGCGGCCCCGTCATCCAAGGCGGCGCGAGCACGGTCGAGCAGCGTGGCGTACGCGATCATGTCCCGGTCAAGCTGGTCGAACAGCATGGCGCACGCACCGCGCGGCGTCGGATGGTCGGCCAGGCCCTTTTGAGGGCCGAAGACGCGGATGGCGCCGCGCTTGCCGACCAAGGGGTTGTCGACGTCTGCCAGCGCGATGAGCTCGACATCCGCCAGCAAGTCGAGGGCGGCCGTCAGATCGACGGTGCGCACCGAAGCCAGTCCCTCGACCCCGGGTGGGACCTGCTCCCCCGACTCATCCAAGATGCGCGCGCCCAGCGCCTGGAGAAAGCCCGCGCCGCCATCGCTCGTCGCGCTGCCCCCCAGTCCCACGTAGATGCGGCGAGCACCGGACCGCACGGCGTCGCGGACGAGCTCGCCCACCCCGTAGGATGACGCGCGCAGGGCTTCATCGTGCGTACAACCGGAAAACTCGATACCGTTGACCGCGGATGCCTCGACGACCGCGTCCCCGTCGCGCGTCACGAGATACTCCGTCTCGACGCTCCCGCCGAAAGGATCGTGTGCAGACACGGCGCGCATCGTTCCGTCGAGCGCCCGCGAGGCCGCGGCGACGGTGCCCTCGCCGCCATCGGCGAGAAGCACGCGCTCGATGCGGGCGTCGGGACACGCACGGCGAACGCCCTCCTCGAACCAGCATTCGACCTGATCGCTGGTAGCGGAGCCCTTGAAGGAATCGATCGCGAGCACCAGGGAAAGCGGTGCGCTGGCCGGCGCGGCACCGGCAAGGGGCGCCGGCGCGCATCGCACCACATCCCGCTCGTCGTCGCGTTTCCGCAGGTGAAGACGCTCGGCTTCCTCGTATTCATCCGTGTGGCGCAGCAGACCGGCCCTCTCCGCGGCGCCCTCCCGGGGTTCGGACCCCTTGCGCGACGCGCGGATGGTTGCGAAGAAATCCTTCAGCTCCCGCGTGCACTCCTCGGCAAGCACCCCCGGCACCACATCGAACCGATGGTTGAGGCGCGAATCGGCATGGACGGCATACAGGCTGCCCAGCGCTCCTCCCTTGGGGTCCGCTGCTCCGTACACGCACGCGCCCACGCGCGCGTTCACCATGAGGCCGGCGCACATGAGACAGGGCTCGAGCGTCACGTAGACGATGCAGTCGCTGAGGCGCCAGCGCCCCAGCCTCTTCGAAGCCTCCAGGATGGCGTTGAACTCGGCATGGGAGGACGGGTCGTCATCCCGCTCGCGAACGTTGTGGGCGCGGGCGATGACCTCCCCGCCCCGGACCACCACGGCCCCGATGGGCACCTCCCCCGCCAAAGCCGCCTCGCGCGCCTCGGCCAGCGCCTCCCGCATGAAGCGCTCGTGAGATGTGGTCTCCTCCTGCTCGCTCAACTGCATCGCGTTCCCTTCTGTTCTCCATGTACCATTCGATGCTATCATTACCAAGCATGGAGAGATGGCAGAGCGGTTGAATGCGGCGGTCTTGAAAACCGTTGGGCGCGCAAGCGTTCCGGGGGTTCGAATCCCCCTCTCTCCGCCAGGTTAGACAGAGCAGCGAGTCCGGTGGGCTCGCTTTTTCGTGGAACGCGCGGGGATTCGAACCCGCAAGGGCGCGAAGCCGAGCAAATGCGCTGAGCATTTGCCGGCGCAGCGCGCAAGGGGCCGCCAGGCCCCGCAGCGAAGGGCTGCGCAGCAGCCCCGAATCCCCCTCTCTCCGCCAGGTTAGATCCAGCAGCGAGTCCGATGGGCTCGCTTTTTTCGTGGAACGCGCGGAGATTCGAACCCGCAAGGGCGCGAAGCCGAGCAAATGCGCTGAGCGTTTGCCGGCGCAGCGCGCAAGGGGCCGCCAGGCCCCGCAGCGAAGGGCTGCGCAGCAGCCCCGAATCCCCCTCTCTCCGCCAGGTTAGACAGAGTAGCGAGTCCGGTGGGCTCGCTTTTTCGTGGAACGCGCGGGGATTCGAACCCATTGGGGTCGCGAGACTGAGGAAACGCGCGAGCGTTTCCCAGCGAGCGTGCGAGGCCGGCGGCAGCCGGCCGAAGCCGCGGACGGCGGAGCCGGACGCGAATCCCCCCTCGCTACTCGTCGAGGATGCGCGCCGCGAGCCCCGCCGACGTCTCAACGAAGTCGTCCCGGCGCTCGGCGCGGTTCTCTTCGTCCCACCAGTGCATCATGACGCGCACCACGCCGCCCGCAGCGAACTCCGCCCGGTCGACCAGGTCGCCGGAAGCCGTCATCTCCTTGGGGGCGGTGCGCCGGGCGCGGTCGTAGAACGACTCCGCGATCTTGTCGCAGATAACCGCTATCAGCACGCCCGACATCGAGCTCGAGAAGATGTTGTCCATCAGGTCCTCGTGCTCCAGCAGGTAGTCTGCGAACTCGCGCAGGATCGCGCGGCGCTCCAGCGCATCGTCCTCGAACACGCCCTCGTCATCGGCCAGACGCCTGCCCCGCTCGACCATGTCGATACGAAGGTTTTCAACGTAGAACGCGAAGAACTCCGCTTTATCGGCGAAATGCTTGTAAAACGTCGTGCGGCGAATCAGGGCCTCGTCGCACAACATCGCCACCGACATATCTTCGAATCGGTTTTCGCTCAGCAATTTGGTGCACGCAGCGATCAGCGCGCCATACGTCTTCTTCACGCGAAGATCCATAGTTCGTCCCCCGACGTCCGTTTTCACATATCGCTCATTCTTGTAAGCGCTTGAACCTCATTGTGTCGCTTAGCGTACGCCTGTCAACAAACTGCGTCGGTAGGGATTCCCAGATTCCCTCCGGTGCGCCCGTGAGCATCGATACCCAATCTTCCAACAAGGACGGGATCGCACGCAGGCGGGGCGTCATCGTGACTCCGCCCCCTCGCGCGCTCAAGTGCCCGCGCCGCGCTCAGCGTCCGGCTCCCCGCACCGTGCCCCTTTCCCCTACCGCTCGGCAAGGTCGCCTGAAAGGCTCGGCATCGAGCGGGGTATACTGATTCATGTATGCGCCGACGCTTTGAAGGCGCTCAGAAGAGACAGGGGTTTATCCATGCTTCCCGTGATTATCGGTATCGTCATCATCGTGGCCATCGCCAGCGCCATCGCAGGCATCTACAACAACATGGTCACGCTGCGCAACCGCATCGACAACGCGTGGCAGAACATCGATACGCAGTTGCAGCGTCGCAACGACCTCATCCCCAACCTGGTCGAGACCGTCAAGGGCTATGCCTCCCACGAAAGGGAGACCCTCGATGCCGTGACATCCGCCCGCAACGCCGCCGTCTCCGCCACGACGCCGGAGGAGAAGATCGCAGCCGACAACGTTCTCACCGGCGCCCTGCGCCAGCTGCTCGCCGTGGCAGAGGCCTACCCCGACCTCAAGGCGAACACCAGCTTCAGCCAGCTCCAGAGCACGCTCGAGGACACCGAGAACAAGATCTCCTACGCGCGCCAGAGCTACAACGACTGCGTGCTGAAGTACAACAACTCCATCCAGACGTTCCCCGGAAACATCTTCGCCGGCATCTTCCAGTTCAAGGAGCGCTCCGGATTCGAGGCTGCGCCCGAATCGCGCGACGTCCCCCAGGTGAAGTTCTAGCTTCCCGCAACCCTCATCTTCCTCGAAGCGCCTCGCAGCCTTGCGCTGCGGGGCGTTTTTCCTATGCTCGCGGTATCACCCTGCAAGCGCTCAGGGCAAATCGATACAATGAAGCCGCATACCTTTACGAACCAGAATCGAAGTACCATCGAGGTATCCATGACAACGCACCCGTCAACCGTTCCGCCCAGCCGCGCGGAGCACGTCGTCACAAAGACATCCGTCCCCTCGGCCGGCGGCTCCGGTACCCCCGCGCCGACAAGTGCGGCATCCTCGGCCGGCGCCCACGGACCGGTGTCCGCACGTATCCACGCCTCCCGCGCGTCCGCCGCGCCGGCGCAGCAGCGACGCTATATACCCGCACTCGACGGCATTCGCACGCTCGCCGTTATCGCCGTCGTGCTCTACCACCTGCATCTCCCCTGGATGTCCGGCGGCTTGCTGGGCGTCACGATGTTCTTCGTCATCTCGGGCTTCATCATCACCCGCCTGCTGCTACGCGAATACGATGCGAACGGGCGCATCGACCTCAAGCAGTTCTGGATCCGTCGCGCGCGGCGCCTGCTGCCCGCGATCGTCGCGCTGATCGTGGTCGTCATCGTCCTCTGCGCCATCTTCAACCGCGTGATGCTCACGAAGATGCGCCCCGACATCCTGCCGTCGTTGCTATTCTTCAACAACTGGTGGCAGATTTCCCAGGACGCCTCCTATTTCGCCGCGCTCGGCGACCCCTCCCCCTTGACGCACTTCTGGTCGCTCGCCATCGAGGAGCAGTTCTACCTCATCTGGCCCCCTTTGCTCATGGCCATGCTCAGCCTGCACGTGAAGCGCCCGGTGGTTCGCCGAACCGTCCTGGTGCTCGCCGCGGCGTCGGCGCTTGCCATGACGGCGCTCTACGCCCCCGGCGCCGACCCCAGCCGCATCTACTACGGTACGGACACACGGGCGTTCTCCCTGCTCCTGGGCGTGTGGCTGGCTTTCATCCCCGATGCCGCGCTCTCGCCGCGACGCATGCTCGCATACTGCCTGCACGGCACGCTTCCGCCGGCAGCACCTCCCTCCGAGGCGGAAAAGCCCTCGCGCGAGCTCGATCTCATCGGCTGCCTCGGGCTCGCCGGCCTGGTGGCCCTGTTCGTATTCACGAACGGGTACTCCGCCTTCCCCTATCGCGGCGGCATGCTGCTGTGCTCCCTTTTCACCCTCATGCTCATCGCCGCCTGCATGCAGCCCGAGGGCCTGCTCGCCAAGGCGTTCTCGCTCGAGCCGCTCGTCTGGCTCGGTAAGCGCTCCTACAGCATCTACCTCTGGCATTTCCCCCTGCTCGCGCTGATGAACCCCGTTGCCGACATCACCGCCGACTCCTGGTGGGAAACGGCCGTCCAGCTCGCCGTCGTCCTAGCGGCAGCGGAGCTCTCCTACCGCTTCATCGAGACGCCCTTCCGCCACGGCCTGGTCGGCAACGTGGCGAAGCAGCTGAAAAGCGGATCGACGCCCCGCGCGCTCGCTCGACGCCACCCGGTTCCCCTGGCTCTCGCCGGAGTCCTGACGATAGCGGCCGTCGGCGCGTTGGCATTCGTCCCCGGAATCTCCGCATTGAGCGATGAGGGTGCCGCGCTGCTCGCCCAAGGAGACGACGATCAGGGCGGTTCCCCGGCAAACGCCCAGTCCGGGTCGGGCGGGGCGGCCGGTGAGGAACCCGCGACCCAGTTTTCCGAAAACGCGTACGACGTCCTCATGGTCGGCGACTCCGTCTCGCTGCGCACCATTCCGGATTTCGAGGCGACCTTCCCGCACGGCCTGATCGACGCCAAGAAGAACAGGCAGTTCAGCACGGGAATCGACTTGATTTCAACCTACCTGGCAAACGGGCAGCTCGGCAAGATCGTCGTCATCGCGCTCGGCACGAACGGACTGGTGACCGATAGCGATATCGATACGATCATGAACCTCATCGGCCCGGATCGCATCGCGGTCTTCGTCACCACCCGCAGCCCGCAGCCTTGGGTGGCGCCCACCAACGAGGCCATCGCCCGGGCGGCCGACCGCTATGGCAACGTGCGCGTCATCGATTGGTACGCGCTCAGCGAGGGGCGAGCCGAGCTGTTCGACGGCGACGGCACGCATCTGTCATCCGACGGCGCCGCCTACTATATCCAGCTCATCTACCAGGCTGTAGAAAAGGATCTCCCCATCCATCCCGAGGACCACGTGGACCAGCAGGTCATCGCCCTCGTCGACCAGCTTGCCAACACCTGGGCGTCGAACGCCGGGGCGCAGCTCTTCAAAAGCGACGCGGCCACCGAGTCCCGATAGCGCCCGCGCGCGACCGATGGGCTGACCGCGCAGCCGCTCGCATGGCAAGGCGATAGATGCCGATTCGTGCACTTTGCAGGCGGAAAAGCTGCCGGAATTTCGCGCACTTGAAGGCAGTTAGCGGAATTTCGTGCACTTGAAGGCATTTTGCAGAATTTCGTGCACTTGAAGGCAGCATAAAGCTCCTGATAGCGATTCTCGCTGCCTCAAACTGCTCGAAAACGGCACACTGCCTTCAAGTGCACGAAATTCCAACGAAGCGCCCTCACGCGGCGGCGACCCGCGAGGACACCCCGCCCACAGCAGCAACGGCGACCCGCCGGGGCGCCCGCCAACAGCAGCGTCCCGCCCGCAGCAACGCCCGCACGCAGCAACGGCGACCCGCCCGCAACGGCAACGCGCACGCAGCAGCAACGCGCCCGCCCGCAGTCCCCGCTAGTAGCCGAGTGCCTGCAGGCCGAACATCACCGCGGTGAGCACGGTGATCAACACGATCGTGCCCCAGGTGAGGACGTTCCACGCACGGCCGTTGCGGTACTTGCCCATGATGTGCTTGTCCTGGGCGATGAACACCAGGAACACCAAGAGCACGGGCAGCAGCACGCCGTTGATGACCTGCGCGCTCATCATGATCTGGAACAGGTCGACGCCGGGCATGATGACCAGCAGCGCGGACGCCGCGATGACGGCGGTGATGATGCCGCGGTACACGGGCGCCTCGTCCCAGCTGCGGTCGGCGCCGCGCTCCCAACCGAACGCCTCGCAGATAGCGCTCGAGGTCACGCCGGGCAGCACGCATGCCGCCAAGAAGCTCGCGGCGACCAGCCCCGAGGCGAAGAGGATCGTGGAGAACTCGCCGGCGATGGGCTCGAGCGCGAGCGCGGCATCGGCCGCGTCGGCGACCTCGATGCCCGCCGGATGCAGCACGGCGCCCGTGGTCACGATGATGAACCACGCGATGGCGCAGGCGATGATGGAGCCGGTGGCGGTGTCGATGCGCTGCAGCACGATGCCGTCCTCGTCGATGTTCTTATCGACCACGTTGTTCTGCGCCAGGAAGATCATCCAGGGAGCGATGGTGGTACCGATGGTTGCCACCAGAAGCGATACGTACTGCGGCTCGTTCACCAGATGCGGGGTGACGGTTGCCAGCGCGACCTCGCCCCAGTTGGGCCCCGCCAGGAACGCGGCCACGATGTACGTTACGAACACGCAGCTCACCAGCAGCAGGATCTTCTCGATACGGCGAAAGCTGCCGCTCATGGTGAGCATCCACACGAGCAGCGCCACCAGCGGGACGGACACGGTCTTGGGCACCCCGAAGAGCGCCAAGCCGCTCGCGATGCCCGCGAACTCGGAGATGGTCACGGCGGTGTTCGCGATGAGCAGCGCGCCCATCGCCAGGGCGCTCTTGCGCACGCCGAACTTCTCGCGGATGAGCGAGGCGAAGCCCTTGCCCGTGACGCAGCCGCAGCGCGCCGCGGTCTCCTGCACCACGATGAGGAGCAACGCCATAACCGGCAGCATCCACAACGTGCCGTAGCCGTAGCTCGCGCCCGCGCTCGAATACGTTGCGATGCCGCCCGCGTCGTTACCCGAGAGGGCCGCCAGCAAACCGGGGCCCATGGCACCCAGCACGGCGGCGACGGTCAGCTTCTGTTTAGTCTCTGGTTGCATGCTTCACCCAACCCGTCCTACAGCAACGGCACGGCGCCCAGCACCGTGTACGCCAACGCTGAGAGCAGGACCGCCGCGAACGTGAGCGACGTGCCCGAGGCCGTGTGGTCGCGATCCTCGCCGCGCACCAGCACGGCGAAGTAGATCACCGCGCTCGCATACGTGGCCGTGATCACCAGGGCCGCGTTGCGGAAGCAATCCATGTACGTGGCGATGACCATGGGGTCGCCGCCCGCGAAGATCGTGGTGGCCATGAGCTCGCCGCACAGGTACACCACCGCGGCCAGCACCAGGCCGATGAGCGTGGATTTAAGGAAGAATCCCAGATAAGGACGGGGTTCGTCCTCGCGGTCGTCGTACTCCAGGAAGCTGTTCTTCACGAAGGCCGTCATGCGCATGGCCGCCAGCAGCACCACCGGCATGATGGAGATGGGCATGAGCGCGAACAGGCCCTCGCTCGTGATGATGCGCAGCGCGTCGGCGTCGGCGGCGATGCGATCTGGCGCCGTGACCGCGATGGCGGCGATGGCGCAAGCCGCGATGGCCCACACCGCGATCCAGTACTGGCGCTGGGCGAACCACACGAAGGTGTGCGCTGACTCGCCCGTGGTGGACTCGCCCGAAGAGAGGCCGGCGATCTGCAGGTCCTCCTGATGCTCCTCGGCAATGACGTCCATGGCGTCGTCGAACGTGACGATGCCCAGAATATGGCGGTTCTCGTCGCACACCGGAATGGCCACGAGGTCGTACTTGGTCATCTCCTCGGTCACCTGCTCCTGGTCGAGGTCGGGAGCGACCCACACCACATCGCGGTAGGCGAGCTCGGACAGGCGCGCGTCGTGCTCCGCCACGATCAGGGTGCGCAGCGAGAGCACGCCCGTGAGCATGCCGGACGGGTCGGTGGTGTACACGTAGTAGACGCTCTCGAAATCCTCGTCGAGCTTCTTGATGGCATCGATGGCGTCCTGCACGGTGGCGGTGGAGGGCAGCGCCACGAACTCGCTCGTCATGATGCGGCCCGCGGTATCCTCCTCGTATCCAAGCAGGTTGCGGATGGCCTTCTCCTCCTTGACGCCCATGAGGCGCAGGAGCTTCTCGGCTTTCTCGTTGCCGAGCTCCTCGATGAGCTCGACGGCGTCGTCGGGATCCATGAGCGCAAGCATCGAGGACGCGTCGCGGTCGGTCATGCCCTCGAGCATCTCGGCCACGAGCTCGTCGTCGTCGAGCTCGGCGATGGCCTCGGCCGCCTGGGCGGTATCGAGCTGGGCGAACACCTGGCTTCGCAGACGAGGATCGAGCTGCTCGATGATGTCGGCGATATCGGCCGGGTGCAGCTCGTCGAGCGTCTTGTGCGACACCGAGAGCTTGATGTTCTGCGTGGAACGCTCCAGCAGGTCCATATACGACCAGGCGATGATATCCTCGCCCAGCGGTTTGCCCACGGCCTTCGCCATGCGCTCGACGACGCGCTCCAACGCGGGATGAATCGCGCGCAGCAAGCCGCGCGCGCCCACCTCGGCGCCGAGCAGGCGCAGCTGCAGCTGGTTTTCACCCGAGATCGAGAACTTGATATCGTTTACGCGCACGACCTTCATGCCCTGCGTGTCCACGATCTGCTTGTTGAGGATATCGCGCGCCAACAGCACCTCGTCGGGCTGCAGGTACGAAAAGCGGATGTCGGTATCGGGACAGTTGAGGTACACGCCCGTATCGTCCACATGGTCGACGTACTTGCGCCAGCTGATCATAAAGGGCGTTTTCCCGGGCCCCTGAAAGGCCAGCGACGTCACATGGGGGAAGACCTCGCCGGTGGCGATGCCGAAGTCGTTGACGATACCGAGCTTCTCGCCGTTCACGTCAAGAACGGGAAGCCTGAGCATCTCGGAAAGATAGTTCATGGTTCTCCTTCGCCGATACGCGTGTCATACGGTATGGGGCGCGCGACCCCGCGCGAGCCGCAGCGAAGGGCGGCGCAGGGTCAGCAGCTACTGTGTGGTCGGGGTTTCGATTTCACCTGAGGCCTTTCTCGTGACCCTGATTCCAAAACAAAAAGCGGTCGCAGACAAGCCGCAACCGCCCTTTACTATAACATCCATGCGCGCGCATCGACCGAGTTTTACGCAAACCTTGCACGCTCGGTTCGAAACAAGAATGCGCGACGTCGATTCGGCTAACCCGGGTATCACCCAGCAGCCGGCAGCTCGGCATCCTCGGGCATCTTCACGGTGCCGTCGACCACCTCCGCCGGGAATCGATCATCCTTGGCAAGCAGCTCGCTTACCGTGAGCAGCTCGTACCCCGCAGCGCGCAGCCCATCGATGATCCCGGGTAGCGCCTCCACATCCTGCGAGCGGTTGCCGCCGCCATCGTGCATGAGGACGATCGCGCCGTTGAACGCGTTGTCGAGCACCATCGAGGTGATAGCGGCCGCACCGGGACGCTTCCAGTCGAGCGTGTCGATGTTCCACAGCACGTTGCAGCTGATCAGATCCCCCGCCCGCGCCCAGTCGTTCGCCGTGAAGGCACCGTAGGGCGCGCGCATCATCTGGGGCCGCACGCCGGCAGCGGCTTCCAAGGCGTCCGCGGACGCCGTGATCTCGGCCCTGAGGGCGTCGGCATCCAGGTCGGGCAGGTATTGATGGGCATTCGTATGGCTCGCCAGCTCCTGGCCCTCATCCACCAGCTGCTTCGCATAGGCGCCGTAGCGCCCCTCGCTGTTTCCCAGGTTGAAGAAGGTCGCCTTCGCGCCCTTGTCTGCCAGGATCTTCAAAATGTCCGGCGTGTACCCGCTCGGGCCGTCGTCAAAGGTGAGCGCGATATACTTGCCCGCGCCCTGGGGCCGCACATTGAGGGAGGACACCACCATGTCGACGGGAGCCTCCACGACCTCCTTGTCGATCGTCTCGCCCGAACGGTCGCCCACCGTGACGACCTTCTTGCCGGGAGCGCCCCATTGCGACACGAACTGCACGGCCCCGCCCGACTCCATCTGGATTCCGGGCGTCATCGCGACGGTCTTCTCCGAAGAGCCCTCCGTGCGGTCCGCTCCCTGCGAGACCTCGATACTCGACCCCTCGCGTACCTCCGTCTCGGGCAGCTTCGCCATATCGAGGGGCTCGCCGTCCATCGTGACGGAGCAGCGGTCGCCGCCGTCCTCCGCGAGCACCGCGCCGCCGATGGAGAGCAGGCGCCCCGGGGCGGCACCGAAGTACCCGTTATCCTCAAGCAGGGTTTCCAGAGGGGTGCCGACTCGCGCCGCGCACTCCTTGCCGTTGACCGTGAACGGCACCGATCGCCACATCGACCAGTAGCAGATGAACAGCACCGAGCATGCCATGACGGCCAGCACGGCCAACGGGATGAACCGCGTGCTGCCGCCTCGCCCGCGCGCACCGCCGCGCTTCCTCGGATGGGGAATGGGACGAGAAGGGCGGGCAGACCCCCGCCCGCCGGCGGCGTGCGTCGCGGTCCGTTGCGCCTCCGTATGCGGCGGACGCCTCGAAGCCGCTACACGATGCGGCGGCAAGGCGGCGCCCGGCGTGTCTCGTTTTGACTGTTCCACCCTAAACCCCAATCGAATGGTGACGGCTATCGTCTTCGATGATGGCGCTTCATGCGGACGAAAAGCTGCGAGCAGACAAGAATGACGAATGTGTCAGATTCGGCGATATCCAAGCAGCCCTACTCCCCCTCTTTTACGACCGTCGGCAAAACGGCGTCCTCGGGCATGGACACCGTGCTCACCGAGGGCAGCTCGTCGGCAAGATCGGGATCGGTTGCGATGAGCTCGGATAGCCCCACGACCTCGTACCCGGCGGCGCGCAGCTCGTCGATGAGCGAGGGTAGCGCTTCCACAGCCTGCTGCCCCGTCGACGCGCCATCCGTGAGCAGCACGATGCTGCCATCGGAGACCGAGTCCAGCACCGACTTCACCACGGCATCGGCGCCCGGTACCAACCAGTCGCCCGAATCGACGTTCCAGGAGACCACGGCACCCACCATATCCATGGCATCCGCCCAATTCTGCTCGCTAAACGCCGCAAAGGGCGCCCGCAGCAGCGCGGTCCGCACACCGGTCGCCTTCTCGATCGCGCTGAACCCGTCCTCGAGCTGCTTGCGCGCCTCGGACGCCGTCAGCTCGGCGAGGCTCTTGTCCTCATACGAGTTGGAACCGATCTCGAACCCCGCGTCGGCGATCGCCTTCGCGGCCGCGGGATGCGCCTCGACCGCGTCCCCCGAGAGGAAGAACGTCGCGGACGCCTTCTTCTCCTTCAGGATGCGCACGATCTGCTCGGTGTATTCGCTCGGCCCCTCATCGAACGTCAGGGCGACGTACTGCTTGCCCTTCACATCGGGAGAGACGAAGCGGCGCGTCACCACGCAGTCCACGACCTCCTCGACGACGCCGCGATCCTGGGTCTTGCCCGACGTCTTGCCCGTCCAGACCTCGCTGCGGCCGGGGACGCCCCAGGTCGTCACGTATTCGATCGCGCCGCTCCCCTTGATGACCAGCTGGGGCGCGATCGCAGTCGCCTGCACCTCATGGGGCTCGTATTCATCGCGACCGTTCGCCACCTCGACCTCGTCGTGCTCCTGCAGCTTCGTGTCGACGAGCTTGTCGTCCTCGACCTGCTTCCCGTTCAGCTTGACGGAAACCCGCTCGCCCCCGCGCTTGTCCAGCACGGAATCATCGACCGCCAGCAGCTTGCCCGGCGTGGGCTCGAGGCCCTGGTCGGTAATGAGCTGCTCCAACGAGGAATTGATGCGCGCCTTGACGGTACTGCCGTTCAGCGTGATGTCGACGCTGCGGTTGGCATACCAGATGATGCTCGCGATAAAGAACAGCAGCGCGCAACCCACGGCGATGAAGGCATAGGGCCGGCGCGAGTTCGCAGGACGGCGCGTATTCATCTGGCGCGAGCTCCGACGCCCGAATCCCTGCGAATGGCGCAGGTACTGGGCGCCGGGCTTGCGCGGACGGCGCTTATGGGCGCCGGGAAGATGATCCGACGGCCCCTTGCGATACGTCGGCCGCTTCTTTGTGGAGTAGGAGGTGGTGTAGTAAGGCAACGGTTCTCCTTATCCCCCGCCGCCGCACGCGGCGGTCGATCCGATGCGGGAGTCTCGCGCTACTTCTTACCCGACGACCCCGACGCTTTCTTGAACTCGCTCGCAAACGCCTGGAACATGCCCGTCGTCTTTCCGAGCTGCTTGCCCACCGCGCGGGCAGCCGAGCCCTGCGCCGGAGCGGCCTTCTTCTTGGCGCCAGCGCCTGAGCCCGACGTCTTCGCGGCGGCGCCCTTCTTCTTAGCCGGCGTGCCCGCGGCCTTGTGGTACTCATCGGAGAAGCCCTTGAAGGCCTCGCCGGTTTTCCCGATGCGCTCGCCGAGCGCGCGGCTCCCCTTGGTCACGGCTTCGGAGCCCTTCTCGTCGAGCGTCTTGGCGCCCTTCTTGACGCCCTCGCTCACCTTGACGGACGCTTCGGCCGCCTTGGCCGCCGCGCCGCCCGAAAACTCCAGCACCGCCGCTTCGTCGGCGACGACCATGGCTCCGCGCTTATAGCCGACCAGCATGTCGACCGGCATGGTTATGTGGCCGATCAGGGCGCTCGACGCCGCTCCCGGCGTGATGAGGAACTCCTGCACGGCGCCGGTGCGAGGATGACAGGTCACATCGGCGCAGTAGCCGAGCTTCTTGCCCGTCTTGGTCACGACGTCCATTCCCGTCCAGATGATGCATGCATCCAGGTCGACGCCCAGACGCTTCGCCGCCGGGGCGTCATAGGATTCGCGCATATCGGCGACGACCAGCTGCCCGTCGCGTACATCGAGCGCATCGAGCGCGACGAAGCGGTCTTCCTGCTTGATCATGCCCGCGATATCGGGGAGCTTCACCATGAAGCCCACCACGGTGCGGCCGTCCGGCGTGAACACGGGAAGATGGACCTTGCCGAGCCTCTTGGGATCCTTCGGGGTTCCGTCCTTCTTCGTCCGCTGGCCCTCGGGCAGCAGGCGATAGACGTGAGCACCTTGGAAATCTGCTACGCGCATCTACGCCTCGACGGGAGCCTCGGCCACGGAGCTTTCCACAACGACGTCCGCAGCGGGGGTTACGTTGCCGCCGGCGATGGCATCGTTGAGGGACTCGCGAAGCTGGTCCATGCGCTCGCGCGCGAGGTCGACCTTGGCGCGGAGCTCATCGGTCTTGGCATCCATCATGGGGCCGAAATCGGTCGCTGCGGCGCGGGCCTGGTCGATGCCCTGCTCATACATATCACGCGCGGAATCCCAGGCATCGTTCGCCATGTCCGCCGCCATGGCGCGCGTCTCGGCGCCCGAGCGCGGAGCGACCAGCAAACCGATGATCGTTCCCGCGGCGGCTCCCAGAGCGGCACCCGTTACGAAAGCAAGACCTTTACCCATATCGATATCCTTCCACAAGTCATGATTCGACCTTGTTGATGAACCATTATACCCAGCTGGACGCAAAACACCCGCTGTCAAACGTTTCGGAGCGCGCGTCCTCGAGAGTCCGCCGCGCGTTGCGGCGCAACCGCAAGCGGACATGCGCATCTCGGCGCCCGCGGCAGAGGCGGGGACGATGCGCGTTGCGGCGACCGCGGCCTAGCCGTTGATCGGAGGCATCATCATGGTCGCGCCCGGATCGTCCGATGCGCCTGTCTCAGAATCGCCATATTCGACGCCATCGGCGGCAGCGCCTCCGAACAGCACGCTCGCGCCCATCTCGTTCATGGTGGCGCGCGCCTGCCCCTCTTCATACGCGGCATCGAGCATCTGCGGGTCGGGCGCATGCCGCCCCGTCTCCTCGTCCTCGCCGCGCAGCTTCAGCATGAGATGGCGTAGGGCCGCCACGGTGCCGGGGAAGTCGGGCGCGGGCTGATCGCCATACAGAAACGCCCAGTCCATCATGAACGTGGCGGACGACAGCGACCCCACGGTGAGCGCGTCATCGGGGCAGGACAGGTCGATGTCGAAGAGCCGGTCGTCACCGGGGACCGCGTGCGTGCGGCCGCTCACGATGTCGCCGGCGAGCCCCGTCTCGTTCATGATCTCGACCGTGAGATGCTCGAGCAGGTGCGCGACCTCGGTATCGCTCATGCAATCCTGGAAGTGCTCGCCGGCATCGCCCAGGCACGTATGCATGGCGATGGCGGGAGCGAGGTAGTACACGCGCGCCGTGGCCTCGATATCCTCGCAGGTGCGCACCGGCATGCCGGGGTTCACCTGAACGCGAGCGGTGAGCTTGTCTGCTCCAACCGAGATCTTGATGATGTTGAACAGCTCTGCCATGGCCGTTGTCCCCTTCCTGCTCGCAGCGCCTCAGCCTGCAAGAAGTCTACTCGTCCTCGTGCTTCCCCATGCGCAACGACGGATGCTTCGCATCCTCTTCGTCCCCGGGCTCCTCGGGCGCCTTCGTTTCCGCAGGCGCCGTCACGCGAATCAGCGAGATGCGCTGGCCCCGCATGGACTGCACCTTGAACTTGTACCCATCAACCTCGAACACCTCGCCGATATCGGGCACGGAGTCGCACAGATCGAGAATCCAGCCGGCGATCGTCTCGTAATCGTCGCTTTCCTCGATGGGCCAGCCCAGCTCCACCGCATCATCGCACGAGAAGCGGCCGTCGACCAGCCACTCGCGCTTCGACAGGCGCGTGAGGTACTTGTTATCGGGATCGAATTCGTCCTCGATCTCGCCCACGATCTCCTCGACGATGTCCTCGACCGTGATGATGCCGGCGGTCCCGCCGTACTCGTCCACGACCACCACGATCTGGTCGTGAGCGGTCTGCATCTCGGAAAGCAACGGCAGGATGTCCTTGGTGTCGGGCACGAACGCGGCGTCGCGCAGGTTCTCGGAGGCCATCACGTCGGCCTTGCCGTCCAGCGCCAGGCCGATGAAGTCCTTGATATGCGCGATGCCGATGATGTTATCGGGATCCTCGTGGTAGACGGGCATGCGCGAGAAGCCCGTCTGGCGCATGAGGCCCAGCACCTCGGCAACCGTCTGGTCGTCCTCGACCATCGTCACGTCGACGCGCGGCACCATGACCTCGCGGGCAACCGCGTCGCCCAGGTCCATCACCTCGTGGATGATGCGCTTCTCCTCGTCGAGCAGCGTCTCCTGCTCGTTGATCATGTACTTGATCTCCTCTTCGGAGACGTTCTGGCGGTCATCGCCGCTCTTGATGCGCATGAGGCGGGCCAGACCGTTCGCAGAGGCCTGGGTAAACCACACGAGCGGGCGCGCGATCTTCTGGAACACCGTGAGCGGCTGCGCCACGCGCTTCGCCATGCCCTCGGCGTCGGCCAACGCGATGCGCTTGGGCACGAGCTCGCCCACCACGATGGAGAGGTAGGACACCGCGAGCGTGATGAGCACGGGGGCGAGGCCCGGCGCGATCATCGACAGCGGCTCGATGCCGAAGCTCGACAGCCACGACGCCAGCGGGTCGGACAGGTTCGTCGATGCCACGGCGGACGACGCGAAGCCGACGAGCGTGATGGCGACCTGGATGGTTGCCAGGAAGTTGCCCGAATCGGACGCGAGCTCGGATGCGCGCTTCGCGCGGCGGTCGCCCTCCTCCGCCTCATGGTCGAGGACCGCGCGCTTGGCGGTGGTGAGCGCCATCTCCGACATCGAGAAGAAGCCGTTGACGACGGTGAGGACGACCGTGGTGATGATGCTGATGGTTATGTCCATGGGGACGCGTTAAACCTCCAAGATGGATGGGTGGAACCAAGGTGCGATGTCGCAAGCGACGAAAACTAGATCACGAAGAGGATCACCGCCATGAACTGGCACACGCTGCCCGCCAGCACCCACAGGTGCCAGACGCTATGCATGTAGCGGATGCCCTTCGCCGCATAGAACGCGGTGCCCACCGTGTAGCACAGGCCGCCGGCGAGCAGCAGGCCGATGCCGACGGGGTCGAGCGCTCCCAGCAGCTGCGGCAGGCGGAAGACCACCATCCACCCCATGACGAGGTAGATGAGGATGGTCACCCAGCGCGGCTGGCGCTCCTGGCCGATGAGCTCGAACAGGATGCCCGCGGCGGCGAGAACCCACATGACGACGCACAGGGCGAACCCGTCGTAATCGGCGAGCGTCACCAGCAGAAACGGCGTATAGGTGCCAGCGATGAGCAGGTAGATGCAGCTATGGTCGAAGATGCGGAACACGCGCTTGGCTCCGCGTGCGGGAATCGCATGGTACAGCATGGAGAACAGGTATTCCAAGATGATGGTCACGCCGTAGATGATGCCCGCGGCGAGCGCGGCGGGGTGCCCGCCGGATAACGCGGCCTTCACGATGAGCAGCACCAGCGCGGCGATGCCCAGCAGCACGCCTACGCCGTGGCTCACGGCGTTGAAGATCTCTTCACCCAGGGTGTAGCGGGGAATGGAGTCGGCGGCCCTCGCCTTCTCGAGGGCGCGCTGCGCGGCGCGCTTGGCAGCCTTGGACGCCGCAGCCGTGGCGGCGCGCTCGGCAGCTGCAAGCGCCTCTTCGGCGGCACCGCCCTCGCAGGCCGCGTCGATCAGGGCGCGCGCGTCCCCCAAGACGTCATCCGCGGGGCGCGACAGGACAGGCGCGCTCGCGTGCTGCGCCTCGACGGCGTTCGCCCGCGCGCCCTCCGATATGGATGAAGTTGTGACATGCTCTTGTGAATCTATGCAGCCATCAGGACAGGCCGCGTCCGCATCAACGGACCCGGAAGGGGCTTCGTGGGGCGCCGCGGACGCTTTCCGCGGCTTCGAACTGTCACTCGTGTCTGGCATGTATGCTGAGATTCCTCCAAAAACGTTTTTGCATACTATAGCAGAATTGGATAAAAACGCAGAAAGGTGCACCGTTTCTGCGCCGACGCTTCCACGTTCCTTACCGGGTCCTTATACGCTTGAGGCACGAGGGGAGGACCCTCCGCCTATCGCGCGGCAGGCGGCTCGCTCGTCACAAATGACGCTTATCCATATCATGCTTTCCCAAGATGACCATATGCGCCGCTTTCACACCAGAACGCCCGGGCGTCGAAGCACATGCTCCAACACCCGGGCGCATCATCTTGAAAACGGCGTGCCGACACCTCGCTACGCCGTCACCAAACGCCAGATGTGAACGGCCAGATACACAAGCTCGTCACGCGTTACAAGCGTATCGTACTCGCCCTCCATAAACTCCTTGATCTTATATGAGATCGCCATCTCGCGCTGATACCTATCGGTCATCTGGAGGAAGAGGGCATCGTCATCCCCGTCAAGCAGATTACCCGTAAAATACCGCTCCACGAAGTACTTCACATGCGTCACGAAACGACGATAGTGTATGCCCTTCGTGTCGATCGGCCGGTTAATCGAGAACACCACGATGTTGATGATCTTGCCAATCACCTTCGCATAGCGGGCGGCATCATAGGAAGACCCATCGGAACCCCTGGCGTTCGCGATATGAAAGGCAATATTGGCGGCCTCTTCTTCAGGAAGGCTGACGCCCATACGTTCTTCCACCAGACGAACACCGAGCATTCCCGCCCGGAACTCCTCGGGATAGTAGTTCTTGATCTCCCAAAAAACGCGGTTCGTTATGACCATCCCCTGGCGAGCCCGCTCCAACGCGAATTTGAGATGGTCGACGAGCAGGAGATAGACGGCAGGAGACAGGCTGCAAGACAGCATGCGCTCCGCTTCGCGAACGATCTCCTGCGTGATTTCCACGACTTCGGGAGGCATGGAACCCATGAGTTCCCCTACTTGGCCGGAGCGCTCCTTATCAATCGGAACGTAGACCTGCTCCCCTTCAGACCGAGCAATCCGAACCCCGGCCTTCTTACCGTAGCCGATTCCCTTGCCCAAAAGTATGTACTCGCGGTCGGCCTGGTCCGTCACAAGGACCACGCTCGAATTGAGCACCTTCTTGATGGTGTACACGACGAACCGGACCTCCCCTCTCACGTGCACGTACAGCTAGAAGCGCTATGCATCGCCCTCGCGCAAGCCGTTTCTGGATATAACGTCTTTATACCAGTAAAAGCTGTCCTTGCGGTAGCGGTCGTACGTACCCTCGCCGTAATCGTCCGCATCCACGTACACGTAACCGTAGCGCTTGGACATCTGCTTGGTTCCCTCGCTGACCAGGTCGACGCACGCCCACGAGGTGTAGCCCATGAGCTCGACGCCGTCCAACTGCACGGCCTCCCACATCGCCTTGAAGTGCTGCCGCAGGTAATCGATGCGGTACGAATCATGGACGGAGCCGTCGTCCCCGAGCTCGTCACGCGCGCCGAGGCCGTTCTCGACCACGAACAGCGGCTTGCGGTAGCGGTCGTAGAGCTCGACGAGGGAGATGCGCAGACCCGTGGGGTCGATCTGCCAGCCCCATTCGCTCGTCGGCAGGTGCGGGTTCTTCACGGCGAGGATCGTGTTGCCGGGCGTGACGTCGAGACCCGTGGTGTCAGCCGCCTCGCACGACGACATATAATACGAGAAGCTCACGAAGTCCACCGGATATGCCTTCATGGCCTCCAGATCGCCGGGCTCCATCTTGATCTCGATGCCCTTGTTACGGTACTCGGCGAGCAGGTAAGCCGGGTACTCGCCGAACACCTGCGTATCGCCGAAGGCGTACGTGGCACGCATCCGCTGCTGCGCGGCAAGGACGTCCTCGGGCTTGCAGGTGTAGGGATAGTACGTGAGCTTGGTGAGCATGCACCCCACCTGGGCGCCGGGGATGATCTCGTGGCAGACCTTGGTCGCCAGGGCGCTCGCCACGAACTGGTGATGCATCGCCTGGTAGATGACCTCTTCGAAGTTCTTGCCCTCGAAGCGGTCCTTTACAAGAGCGCCAGAGACCCACGGATGGCGAATGACCGAGTCGATCTCGTTGAAGGTGAGCCAGTACTTGACCTTGTCCTTGTAGCGGCGGCAGATGGTCTCGACGTAGCGCACGAACAAGTCGATCGCCTCACGCGAGTACCAGCCGTCATAGCGCAGAACGAGGTCGAGCGGCGGCTCGTAGTGGCTCATGGTCACCAGCGGCTCGATTCCGTGAGCGAGCAGCTCGTCGAAGACGGCGTCGTAGAAGGCCAGGCCCTCCTCGTTGGGCTCGGCGTCGTCGGCGTGCGGGAAGATGCGGCTCCAAGCGATCGACATGCGGAAGGTCTTGAAGCCCATCTCCGCCATCAGGGAGATATCCTCCTTGTAGCGATGGTAGAAATCGCTGCCGTGGCGCTTAGGATAATGTACCTCGTCCTCGGGATGCGCGAGCGCCTCCTCGATGATCGCGGTGGTCATGCCGACATTCGTGTCGTAATCCGTAACCGAGCTGCTGAAGTGCTCGGGTGAGACATCACCGACGGACCAGCCGCGGCCGCCCTCGTTCCAGCCACCCTCGTATTGCCCGGCAGCGGTGGCGCCGCCCCAGAGGAACCCCTCGGGAAACGTGTATTCCATCATCTACTTCCCTTCAACCGTAAACAGCGGATCGCCCACCTCGACCTCGCCGGCTGCCTGATCGCTCACCGCGAAGTGAGCACCGTTGCTCACCACGACGGAGATAGTGGAATCGTACCCGGCGGCCTTGATGGCATCGATATCGAATGAGAGCAGCTTGTCGCCGGCCCCGACCTTGTCGCCGACCGCGACATGCGCGGCAAAGCCCTCGCCCTCCATCTTCACCGTGTCGACGCCCACATGGATGAGCAACTCGCAACCGTTGTCGAGCTTGAGGCCGATGGCGTGGTTGGTGGGGAACACCATGGCGATCTCGGCGTCGCACGGGGCGACCAGCTCACCGGCAGACGGCACGATCGCGATGCCATCACCCAGGGTCTTGGAGGCGAACACCTCGTCGGCGACCTGCTCGAGTCCCTCGGCGACTCCCGCAGCGGGGGACGCCACGGCGACGGAAGCGACGTCGAGCTCGGCACCGGGCTCATCGACCGGATCGGAGGCGGCCTGATCGGCAACCTCGGCGGAGCTCTCGTCCTTCCACAGGATGAAGGTGATGATGAAGGAGGCGGCTATGGCCAGGGCAAAGCAACCGCAAGCGAACAGAAGGTTATTGCTGTTGGAGGGATCGGTGAACATGGTCATGCTGGCGAGGCCGGGGCCGACCAGGGCGAATGCCTTGATTCCCAGCAGACCGATGACGGTGCCGGAGATGGCGCCGGAGGCGACGACGCCGATCATGACGCGCTTATGCTGGAGGGTCACGCCGTACAGAGCGGGCTCGGTGATGCCCATGAGCGCGGAGATGCCGGCGGAAAGCGCGGTTTGGCGCAGCTCGGAATCCTTGGTGCGCAGCGCCACGGCGAAACAGGCACCGGACTCGGAGATGTTATGGGCGAGAGAGGCGGGCAGATAGAGCATCTCATAGCCGAGCTCGCCCATCATGGCGGTGGCGTAGGGGATGAGCGCCTTGTGCATGCCCATGGCGATCATGAACGGCAGGATGGCGGCGAGCAGACCGAGGGCGAGGAAGCCGGCGGTATCGTAGAGCGCGAGAATGCCGGCGGTCAGGATCTGGCCGAGGTTATAGCCGAGCGGACCCAGGATGAACAGCGCCATGGGGATGGTGATGGCGAGCGCCATCATGGGCACGAAGAAGATGCGGATCGGCTTGGGCGAGATCTTGTTGAAGAAGTGCTCGCACAGGGCCAGGCAGGCAACGCAAAGCACAGCCGGGAAAACCTGGGAATTGTAGGCAATGGCGGGGGCTGCGAAGCCGAAGATGCTGTAGGTGCCCTCGGAGAGCGCCGTGGTGGTGGCGGGCAGCAACAGGTAGCCCACCGCGCCGAGCGCCACGAGGCGGTTGCAGCGGAAAGTGTCCGCGGCAGTCACCGCGACCATGAGCGGCAGGAAGTAGAAGGTCGCGTCGGAGATCGCCGCGAGCATCATGTAGATGGGATCGGTGGTGGCGAGCAGGCCCACGAGATTGACGAGCAGCAGGAGGCTCTTGAGCACGCCGGCACCGGCGATGGCGGGGACGAGCGGCTGGAAGATGCTCACCATGCTGGCGAGCAGCGTCGCACCGAGGCCCTGCTTCTGGGCGGGAGCCGCCTTGGCGGCGGCACCGCCGATGGCGTGGCCCTTGAGGATGGCGTCGTACACCTCGACGACGTTGTTGCCGATGACGACCTGGAACTGGGCGGTGTCGATGACGCCCATGACGCCCGCGACCTTCTTGAGGCCGTCGATATCGACCTTGGAACGGTCGACGAGGGAGAAACGCAGGCGCGTCGAGCAATGCTCCAGCGCCACCACGTTTACCGCACCACCGACCTTTTCAATGATTTGACTCGCAAGCGCGTTGTAATTCACGGTACTTCCTTTCTCACGCTTCAACGCTTCGGCGCCTCGAGAAAGAAAACAGGCGGGGCCTCTCCTTTCCCACTCGGGGCTTTGGAAAGATCCCGCCTGCATTACCAGTCACGTGTCTTCAGATTGAGAATAGTTGAAAACGCCATCACGTGCAAGCGATGAAGCCGCAATTCGACGCCCATCAGCCGCGAGCCACCGGCGAACGGTCAGGTTTCCCCCGCAAACGGAAGCGCGGCAGCCTTATCCACTTGTCACGAAGCGCACATCGTCTATTTGACTTCGATCAGCTCGTACTCGTTGGTGCCCAGGCCGATCTTCACGCCGTGCTCGATCATCGAGCGCCAGTTGGTGTCCGGATGCGTCATGTTGAAGTGATCGTGCTCGCAGCGCTCCGGCACGCCGTCGCCCGCCTCCAACTTAGCGCGCATCTCGGTCAACTCGGTATCGGGCATCGCCGGCATGGCAAGCACCGCATCGATGCACGCCTGGTCGATGGCCACGGGGTCGAAGCTCGCGAACATGCCGATATCGGGCACGATGGGCGTGTCGTTCTCAGCATGGCAGTCGCAGTTGGGGCTCACGTCGATGGCGAGCGAGATATGGAAGCTCGGGCGGTCCCGCACGATAGCCTGCGTGTACTCGGCAATCTTGTAGTTGAGCACATCGGCGGCGGCATCGTAATCGGGCTCGATGGCGTCTTGGTTGCACGCACCGATACAGCGGCCGCAGCCCAGGCAGCGCTCATGGTCGATGCGCGCCACGGGCGACTCGACCACGCGGCCGTTCTTAAGCGTGCGCTCGCGCGTGCTCGGGAAGCTCACCGCACCGTGCGCGCAGATGCGCTCGCAAGCGCGGCATCCGATGCATTTTGCCTCGTCGACACTCGGCTTGCCCGCCGCATGCTGCTCCATCTTGCCCGCACGGCTGCCGCCGCCCATGCCGAGGTTCTTCATGCAGCCACCGAAGCCGGCCTGCTCATGCCCCTTGAAATGGGTGAGCGAGATCACGATGTCGGCATCCATGAGCGCGTGGCCGATCTTGGCTTCCTGCACGTACTCGCCATTCTTCACCGGGACGAGCGTCTCGTCCGTGCCCTTGAGGCCGTCGGCGATGATGACCTGGCAGCCGGTCGCATAGGGCGTGAAGCCGTTCTGGTAGGCGCAGTCGATGTGCTCGAGCGCGTTCTTGCGGCTGCCCACGTACAGCGTGTTGCAGTCGGTGAGGAAGGGCATGCCGCCCAGCTCCTTCACCACGTCGGCGACGGCACGCGCGTAGTTGGGACGCAGGAAGGACAGGTTGCCCAGCTCGCCGAAGTGAATCTTGATGGCGACGAACTTGTTCTCGAAATCGATCTGCTCGATGCCGGCGCGGCGGATAAGTCGCTTGAGCTTGTCGAGCTGGCTCTCGCGACCATGCGAGCGCAGATTGGTGAAGTACACCTTGGCGGGAGCGGCGGTATCGGCCATGGGCCCTCTTCCTTTCAGGCGAGCGTCATAATCGAATCCCCATTGTACGACCTGGAGCGCGCTCGAATGCAAGCAACTGGTACGGAAACAAGGCGCCGCCGCCCATCGCCGCAGGGTAGGTCCTAGCGGTCGCCCGCCCCCGTGGTGCCCGTCGCCGCGGGCTTCGGCTCGGTCTCCTTATGCACGACGACCGTCTCCACCTTGGCGCTCGCCAGCGGGCGCTCCGTCGACATCGAGAGGCAGTCCTTCGGGCACTCGCTCACGCAATACGCGCATTGGATGCAGCGGTACGGATTGATCGACCACGTGCCCTCCTTGCGGTTCACCGCCAGCGCCTGCACGGGGCAGGAGCGGGCGCACAGACCGCATAGGATGCATTCGTCGATGTCGTTCACCACGTGGCCGCGCAGCACCGGATAGCTCTCCGGCTGCTCGACGGGATATTGGATGGTCGCCGGCTTGCGGAACAGCGAACGCAGGGTCAGCCTGCCCAGTTTGAATCCACCCATGGCTACCTACCTTTCCGTGCAGCTGATGCAAGGGTCGATGGTGAGGATGATCATGGGCACGTCGGCCAGCTCCACGCCCTGCAGCGCGCGCACCATGCCGCCCAGATTCTGGGACGTCGGCGTGCGCAGACGGAACCGCTCGAGATACTTGGTACCGTTGCCGGCGACGTAGTAGAACGCCTCGCCGCGCGGCTGCTCGATCAGCACGTGGGCGCGCGACCCCTCGCCCGGCTTCACCTTCGCAAGCGGCGCCCCGCCGACGCCGTCATGCGGAATCTTCGCCACGAGCTCCTTGACGATGTCGATGGACTGGTAGACCTCCTCGCAGCGCACCTTGCAGCGCGCATAGCAATCCCCTTCGGTGGCGATGATGGGTTCGAAGTGCTCCAGGTCGCCGTACGCGCCGAAACCGGTCGTGCGCATGTCGTGCTCGACGCCGGACCCCTTCGCGAAGGGACCCACCATCGAGAGGTCGAGCGCGTCCTCGAAACTGATGCGGCCCACGCCGCACAGGCGGCTGCGCACCGAATCGTCATGCAGCATGGTGTTCACCACGTCGCGGTACTCCACCTTGAGCTCGTCGAGCTTCTCACACACGCGACGCAGCAGTGCGTCGTCGATGTCATGCGACATGCCGCCCACCATGCAGATGGACAGGATGATGCGCCCTCCGCAGGTCTCCTGGAAGATATCGAGGATGGTCTCGCGCAGGCGCCAGCAATGGTTGAACAGGCTCTCGAAGCCGAAGGCGTCGGCAAGCAGGCCGAGCCACAGCAGATGCGAGTGGATGCGGGAGAGCTCCTGCAGGATGGACCGCAGATACTCGGCGCGCCGCGGGATCTCGATGCCCAGCAGGCGCTCGGTCGCGCTCGCGTAGCCGTAGCCGTGACCGAAGCTGCAGATGCCGCATACGCGCTCCGCGACGTAGATGAACTGGTTGTAGTCGCGCTTCTCGACGAGCTTCTCCAGCCCGCGGTGCACGAAGCCGATCTGCGGAATCGCCTCGACGACGTGCTCGTCTTCCACCACCAGGTCGAGGTGAACGGGCTCGGGCAGCACGGGGTGCTGGGGTCCAAAGGGAAGAATGGTGCGGGTCGCCATGCCTACTCGCCCTCCTTGATCGTCTCATCGGCCGAATCGCCGGCAGCCGGGGCACCCGCCGCCGCGGTCTTCACGCCCTTCGCCGCGAGCGCCGCGCGAATCTTCGCGGCCTTCTCGGGGTCCATGGCGGCGAGCTTCGCCTCCATCTTCGCAGCACGGTCCTCAGCCGCCGCGGGCGCCGTCGCGGGCGCGGGCTTCGCCGGGGCATCGCCCTGCACGGACGCCGGGGCCGCCGCGTTCACCGCCGCCACGGCGGCGGCATCGGCTTCGGCCGCGGACGTGTTCAGCGCGCGATCCGCGGCAGCGGCCTCCGCGGCCTCGCGACGGGCGGCGGCAGCCTTCGCGGCCTTCGCCTCCTGGGCCGCCTTAAGCTTCGCGGCCTTCTCGCGCGCCGCCCGCTGCTCGGGCGAGATCACCGTCATGGGCGCGGTTTCGGCCAGATTGAAGAAGCGCCCGCCGAAATCGAGCTTCATGTTCGCAAAGCGCACCCCGTACAGGTCGTGCGTCTCGTTCTCATATGAGAACGCGGCGAAATACAGCTCCTGGATGGACGGCACCTTGTCGCCGGGAGCGATGGGCGCGATCAGGTTCACCGCCGCCTCGATATTCTCATCGTAGAAGGTGTAGACCAGGTCGATATCGTCCTGCGCGTTCTTCTCCGCGCACATCTGCACGAACCGGACGCCGTCGTGCTTGAGCGTCTGCACGCGCATCAACAGCTCGGAAAGAGCGATCTCTACGAAGCTCGTGGTGTACATCTAGGCATCCTCCCTCTGTGCGGCGTCGCCGGCGCCCGCGGGCTCCCCC
>URKM01000012.1 GCA_900548365.1 uncultured Collinsella sp.
GAGCCGATCTTGCGACGGGTCGCGCGGGTCACGGACTCGTCGAGCGCGGGTTGCTCGATATGCGTCATCTGCTCGGAGCGGATCGCCTCGTGCATGAGGCTCGCCGCCGCGATCACCTCGCCCGCCCGCGGCCTCACCGCGTAGCCGCGCGGCACGCGGGCCTCCGCCAGGCGGTCGCAGAGGGCGTCGGCGGCGGCCAGGCCGTCTATGGCCACGCAGGCGCCGACGCGCGTCCTCTCGGCGAGCCAGTCCGCGAGCCACGCGGTGCCGCCCGACGCGGGCGCGTACTCGATGAGCTCGACGTGCGGCAGAGACTCGCGCTCGAGCCTGCCCGCGACCGCGAGCGCGACCATGGAGCCGTCCGGGCTGAACTTCACCCCGTAGCAGACGCGCTCCATCTCGGCGTCCTCCGGCGGCGGCGGGGCGAGGCACTTGCCCCACTCCTTTGCGGACACCACGGCGGCCGCGACCTTGGGCAGCCAATAGCCCAGGTACTCCTGCGCGAAGGCGAGCTCGCCCATGCCGGAGCGCATGCCCATCCGGATGGCGGCGAAGTTGGCGAGCGCGCCCAGGGACGGGTTGGCGCGGAGCCAGCGCGACTCGTCCGCCACGTCCCCCACCTCGTCCAGGCCGTACTCGGTCCAGCAGAGGTCCGCCGCCCGCTCGCCGCCGGCCCACGCGTCCGCGCGGACCTCCTGGAACGACTCGGCGGCGCTGCCGGCGCGCGTGGGCGTGCCGAGGTAGACCGACTGCGGGTTGTGTGCCGCGCCCGAGGACATGGTCGGGGCGATGGCCTGCACCTGCTCGCCGGTGAGCTCCTGCGCCTCGTCGTAGATGACGACGTCGAAGCTGTAGCCGAGCGCCGCCGACTTGGTCCTCGTGGAGAACGCCAGCACGCCGCCGCCCTTGAACTCGAACGCCTCCTGCGCCGTCTTGTTGTTCACGTGCGTCACGCGCCGGTTGTACGCCTTGTGCTTGGCGGTGGCGTCCGCCGGGCGGCGCCCGAACATGTCGCGGAAGCGTGAGAGCATCTCGCACGTGGTCGAGTAGTTGTGATCGGTCCACAGTACCTTGTAGCCGAGGATGCTCGCGAGGAAGCCGGCCCAGGCGATACCGGACACCGACTTTCCCGCCTGCCGCGGGATGCTCGCTCCCGCGCGCTGGTGGATGAACGTGCCGCCCTCGGCGAGCGGCGCGGTGAGCTGGGTCCAGTCCGAGATGATGGTCCTCTGCCAGGGCAGCAGGTCGATGCCCGCGCCCTCGGCGAAGATCTCCACCTGCTCGGAGAGGTCGCACGCCCCGAGGTGCGTCACGCGCTTGCGCGGCTCAGCCGCCTCTATGGCCGAGAAGGGCTCCCGCGAGCCTGTCGAGGACGTCGTCGCCATCGTCTCCGCCCTCCGTGTTCTCGATCCTGTCGATTGCCTCGAGCGTCTCGCGGTACTCGGCGCTGAGCCCGCGCACCTGCGCGGGCGCCGCGTCGTAGAGCTGCCGCTCGAGGAGCGCCCTCAGGCGCCTCAGGCGCCCGAGCGTGTCCTGGGTCCCCGACCCCTCGTCCAAGGTTCCCGGCGGAGGGGCGGCGGTGGCCCGCTCCGTGGAATCCGGCTCGGCTATCTCGCCCGAGTCCTTCATCTCGCGGATCAGCTTGCACACGCCGGACTTCGAACGCCCGAGCTTCCGCGCCAGCGCCGCAGGTCCGAGGCCGGGATAGGCGTTGCGGACGATCTCGCGCTCGCGGGCCGTGAACCTGCCCGTCTTGGGCTTCGTGGACCCCGTGGACACCCGTGGACCACCCCGTTCCGTAGACCTGTTATAAGACCCCTCTGAAAAAAAGGCGCAATGCCGCCGGGAGCGCCTGCACCCCCGGGGGAGGGGATGCACCCCCTATGAGCTGCCGTTATAACGGCTACCACCTTCGGCTGGTCATCACCGGTGTCGTTATGGAGGGTGCCGTCGGACCGAGGTCGCGGTTGCCACGGCGCTGGTTGCAGATACGGTGAGCGGCGTCGACGTTGGACCGGTCCAGAGGGCTGCCGCCCTTGGACACCGGCACGATCTCGTCCACCTCGAAGCTCAGCGGGTCGCCCGCTGGCAGGCTGTAGTCGATGGGCTGCCCGCAGATGTGGCAGGGCCTGCCCTGCGAGCGCAGCCAGGAGCGCAGCTTGCGCCTCGCGGCGCCGTTGCTGTAGCGCGGGTTGCCCACCTCAGCCCCACTCCACCGGCGAGCGCCCCTTGTTCTTGAAGCACTCGAGGACTTCGCGGTCCACGCGGTTCGCATCGCGCCCGCACAGAGGCACGGGACTCGGCTCGGGCTTGCGGCGCGGACGCTGCTTGATGCCGAGCGCCCGGCGCATGGCCCAGGAGAGCACGGTGTCGTAGCGCAGCGCGCACTTGACGAGGCATGCGATGGAGACCATGGCGCCCTCCTATCTGTTGACGAGGATGTAGTTCTTCACGACGTGCACCGACTGGATCCCATCCGTCGTGATATCCGAGTTGATAGTCAGGCCGCGCTCGGCGATCACCATCTCGTCCATCTCGGACGTCAGGGCCTCGGCATGCTCCTCGAGCCACCTGCCCAGCTCCTTGATGCGCTCCGCAGCCAACTCCCTCGCGTTGCCCATGGCACCTCCGTTATTCGGTTTGGAAAGAGAAAGGCCGCCGGGTCATCACGGATCCCAGCGGCCTCGATGCGCTATTCGCACACCATACCTATAACACGTTTTTCACCGCGCGCAATGCGTCACGGCGCGTCACGGTGCGTCACGGCGCGTCAAATTACTTAAGATTCCCCCTCGGCCAACCCCATGCCGGCCACCGAGCACGCGCAGCCGTGCGCGTCCATGGTGTCGAACGCCGTGTCGTACCATCGCTGGACGCTCTTCGTGGAGGCCCCCACCGCCTCGGCGGCCTTGGCCCAGCTCGCGCCTCGGCAGTACCGCCAATAGACCGAATCCGCCGCGAGGGAGCCAAGCAGCGCGCACACGCCGCCGCCCGCGCCCTCCTCGCCGTAGCAGAGGCGGACGCCGCGCGACACGATCTCCCTGTCCTCGCGAACCCTGCGCTCCATGAGCGACTCGAAGTCCATGCGCGCGTCCGTGGCGGACATGCCCGACCTGTCCCCGCCGCCGGCGCCGCGCACCTCGTAGCGCTGCGCGCGGACGCCCTCGGAGAGACGCATCCTGGTGATCTGCCGCTCCGAGCGCTCCAGCTCGATAGCGGCGTCGCGCACCGCCTCGAAGAACTCGCGGGCGCTCGAATACGTTGAAGCCTCCATGCAACCTCCTGTGGTAGCCTTGATGATGCGACTCGGTACCGGAGGTGCCAACGAGACCCGCCTGCGCGGCCATGCACGGGCGGGTCTCTTACATTTTACCAGGTAGAACGCCATAGAACGCTACGAGCTGGTGCGGCGCTCCATATCCTCGCGGATCAAGCGCTTGATGTAGCCCGCCTGGTTCTCCTGGCTCTCCAGCCATTCGAGGATGTCCGCCTCGGACTTATAGAACGTCAGCGCCTTGCGCTTGGTGCTCTCGCGCTGGTACTTGGCGGATGCCCGCTTCTGCGCTTCGGAAACCATCTACTCCCCCTTGTTCCTGAAATGGCGGTATACGGCGATCAGCACGAAGAAGAACGCCACGCCGATGGCGAACTCGATGAGCTTCTCCATATTCGACTCCTTTGGTAGACTGTGGTTGACGGGGCACCGCCCGAAGGCGGCACCCCTCAGTTGCTAGACCCTCTTGAAGTGCTTGCCGGGCGTCTTGAGGGTCTTTCGCTTCCTTAGCTTGTCGATCAGCCAGTGAAGCAGCTCCGCTATCAGGAACTCGAGCAGCACCTGAAGCAGCCAACAACAAAAACCGTTCATCGTTTCCTCCCTTCCCTCTCGGCTTTTGTTGCCTCTATTATATATGGGTTCGCCTATATTTGCAATAGGCGAACCCATATTAATCTGACTTTTCTCGCAGCTCGGAGGCGCATCAGAGCCGCAGGGCCTCCTCAATCCGCTCCGCGATGTTGCGGTATTCGCTCGCGAGCTTCGCGAGGTCGCGCGGAATCGGTCGGTCGCCGTAGGCGGCGTGGATGCTGTCTGCGCTCCCCTTGAAACCCCTTGCCATCCGGGCCGCGCGCCCCAGCCGCGCCTTCAGCGCGGCGAGCTCGCATTCGAGCTGGAGGTTGCGGTCGAGAAGATGGAGGTTGTCCTCCACGATCTGCGTCAGGTTCCCGCTCATAGCCCCTCCAGCCTCTCTATCATCCAGCCGATCGATTCCGCGAAATCCAGCCCGACCACCTCGGCGAGCTGCTCCCAACAGAACACGTGGCCGTCCTCCTCCGCCAGGAACGCCATGCACTCGCTCACCTCCGGCGTCTCGGGACGGCGCTCGATATGGCTCACGAGCACGAACGGCGAACGCCTGCGCCCGACCGCCACGGGGCTCGCCAGCTCGACGAGCGCGCGCTGGTGCAGGCCGCAGTCCGTATTGGGCCTCGCGGGCAGCGCCCTCACCGCCTTAACCTTCATTCCGGGCCTCCTTCCCCTTCGACGCCTCCACGGCGGTCCGCTCAGCGGGCGTGTACCGCCTCAGCTCGCACCTGCGCACCGTCGCACCGCAGGAGAGACATGTGACGGGGGTGTTCTTCGCATCGAACCGGTGGAACCACGTCTCCCGCCGACCCGCCGCGGCGAACTCAGAATGGCGGCCGCAGCGCGGGCAGACGTCCTTCGCGCTGCTAATCCTCATCGCGCGCCGCCCCCACGCCAGCGAGCGCCTTCGCGCGGCGGATGATGTCGGATGCGAAGGCCTCCCTCATGCTGCGAGTGCTGCCCCGTTCGTAATCTATGCCGCGCAACACGCAGTAATGAAACGCGCCCGAATCAGCGTCCAGCTCAAGCCGACCCCAGCTGTCGGGCTCGATGCGGGTCAGCTCGTGCGGCATGAAGTAGGTCATCGCGTTGTCCGAGCGCACCTGGATGTAGCCCGGGAGGAACCCGTGCAGCGACGCGCTCGCCACCGTCCATACCTCGCCGCTCGTGGAGCGGACCATATCGCCCTCGACGATCGCGGCCCCGTGGGAGTCCAAAGCGGTCTCCACCCGCATCGCGCACTCCCCCTCGCCCAGCACGGTGTGCCAACCGTCCTCGTTGATGAGGTCGGCCATCACCTCGCCGGCGCCGACCCAAAGCTGCACGCCGTGAACCACCTGCGGTTCCCCGCCCTCGTCCAGGTACCTGCTGTCGAACCAGACCGGCTTGCCGTCCTCGAAGCGCGGCCATGCTTCGAGGATCCTGCGCTCCACCTCGCTCGGCCTGCCCCTGCGCTCGGCGTCCTCGCGCTCGATGCGCTCGCAGACCTCCCGGCTCTTCGCCGCCATCTTCTCGTTGAACTCGGTCACGAAATCGTCCATCTTCTTCCTCTTCCTCTTCGTTTTCCAGAGAATTAGCCGTCCTCCTCGGCACGACCACTTATCGATGCTCTGCGAACAATGTTGTTGTCATTATTTAGCGTAACGCTAAACTCTAGGAGGTGACATGGGAAGAGAAAGGAGAAGGCCGACCTACCCCCTCACAACAGCGAAGGCGCTTGCCGCCAGCGGGGAAATCAGCATGAACCACCGGATCAGAGCCTTCGTTAAGAACAGGACCGATTGGGTCAACGCAAGCGATTTCATCCGAAAACTCTTTGAAACTGCGGATGAAGCCCACTTCTCGAAATCGATGGACCTCGACATCATTCCGGGAACGTGGGCGGACGTCTACAAGATCCCGTTCGACGGAGAGACCTGGTACGTGAAATTCTTCATAGAGGGAGACGCCGTGAGGCTAAACGTCCTTTCGGCTAATTGGGACGGCCACATTCATTAGGAGGAGACATGCTCTGCATGGAATGCGGGCACGAGCTCGCAAGAGTCTGTGGGCCCATGACCGAGACCTATAGGGGTCGCGAGTACACGGTCGACGGCATCGTGAGGGACGTCTGCCCGGTCTGCGGGGAGTACGAGATAAGCGCGGAGGAATCAGATAAGCTCGACCGTGCGATCGATGAGGCGTACAGGCGGGACGAGGGCCTGCTGGCGCCGAGCGAGATTAAGGCACTGCGGAAATCCCTCAACCTGAACCAGAAGGAATTCGAGTCGCTCCTCGGCGTTTCGTCCCCGACTTGCAGCAGGTGGGAAACCGGGTCGATGGTGCAATCCCATACCGCGGACAAGCTGATGAGGGTATTCCTCGATCACCCGGAATACGCGGTCGAGGTCCTCGAGCCGAGCCGCATGGTTGCGACCTCTTCCAAGCCGATCACCCTACCGAAGCGCGAGGAGCAATGGGGCGGCAGCAATGCGCCGACACGTGGAAAGTTCAACGTCGTTCCTGGAGGTAAGACAGCATGACCAGCGACTTCTTCGCACCCATCAACATGTCCGGCCCCTATTTCAACGCATGCGATCTGTTCGTGAGGCGGGGGACGCCCGAGGGCGAGCTGTCGCTCGATCTCGATCTCGAGATACCGACCGAACGCGAATATCTCGAGGAGGACGGGCTTCTCGTCCTGCCGCATGAGTTGAAGGTCCGAGTATCCCTGACCGAGCACCCCGACGACGGTGAACCCCGTGAGGCGATGCACGCCAACCTCTCTATGGGCGGAACCGTCTCGACGCCGGTGGACGCGAATGTGGACCGCGACGGGCTCGAAACCTATCTGCTATTCAACGGCATCTCGCTCTTCTATTCGTCCGCTAGGTCGTATATCGAAATGCTGACTGCGCAATCGCCGATGGGTAGGTTCACCATCCCGCCGATCGATCCCAAGAAATACCTCGATATGGCGAGGGGCGGCGACGCGGAGGCGTAGCCGTGGCCCCCCAATCGGGCAGATTGTAATGATTTCTTGACGCACAGCGCTGTTGCGCCACTGCTGGCGGTGTGAAGAGGTGCGGAGCCGGTAAGTCCGTCCGCACTCGAGATTAGCCGCCTTCAAGGGCGGCTTTTCTCGTTTAAGGGGGGATTAGTGGACAAGCCCTTTAAGACCAGTGAACGAGACAAGGCTGGCTCATAGGAGGTGGAACGGCGCGGGAGGTGCCCGCGCCGGACGGTAGAATCGCCATTGAGGTGGTTCGGATGTGGAGACGAAAAATGGAAACGAGGACGGTCACCGTCAAATTCGGAGGGAACATCGACGGGGTCTCCGTCGACACGTTCACGCAAGTCGTGCTCGGCTATGCGAGGGTCCTGCAGAGTGCGGCGGCGGAAACCGACCCCGGGACCAAGATCGATATAAAGATCACCGCGACGCATCCCGGCTGCCTTGAAGCCGAACTCCAAACCGTGGTCCAACAACTTCCGGGGATCCTCGCCGCCGTCTCCCAGGTAAGCGATCAGCTTCTTCCGATAATTAAATCCGTAAACGGATACCTCGAACTCAGGAGGTTCCTGGCGAAAAACGGCGCTCCGAAGGATATTGCGACCACAAACGACGGCATACACGTTGTTGCCGGGAATAACGCGACGATAAATATCACCCAGAACGTCTACAAGCTGAGCACATCGAATGCCGTAGACTCGGCCACCGAGTCGATGTTCTCGGCGCTCGAATCGGATGGGGATATCGAATCCGTCGCGCTCAAGACGGACGGGGTCGATGACTTCGAGTCGCCATCCGACGAATTCCCATCGCTCAAATCCGCTCCCCAATGCACGATCGGAGACGAAAGGACCGAGATGGTCAGCCAGGTACTGCTCTCCATCACGAAACCCATACTCGAGGTGAGCGACAAGCGGAAGTGGGAGTTCTACTGGAATGGGAACAAGACCACCGGCTACATGGCCGATATGGGATTCCTCAAGAAGCTCGCAAGCCATGAATACACCTTCGGCATCGGTGACGACATCCTCGCCGACCTCGAGCTCACGCAGCACCGCAATTCGATGAACGTCTGGGAAAACAAGAAGATCCGCATCATAAAAGTCTACGACGTTATCGCGCAGCCACGCGATCAGCGCCTGTTTTAATACGCCGCCCCAAAGAGCAGCGCCGAGAACGGCTTTCAGCCCAATAAAGAGACAGGCGAACTAGACGAAGTCGCAACTTACAAGAAAGTCTTGTTAGATCAGTACGTCATGGCATCGCACAACAGATGCGTCCCACCAATTGATTGGTGAGACGCCGTTCTGGCCACATGTCACACGACGCCCCGCTCCCCCACATGCTTGGCGGCGGAGGGGAACGGGGCGCGAACATCCCCATGAAAGGGGGCGCATTAGATTATGGCACAGCAACCCAAGCGCAAGATCGGGAGCATCGAGCCCGCCGGCCCCGGCGTCTGGCGCGTCCGTGTCTCACGCGGCAGTAGGAGCGACGGGAGCAGGCGCACGGTCAACGAGACCGTGTACGGTACCTACGAGGACGCCGACATAGCCTGCGCGCGGATCGCCTCGGAGATGGGCGCCACGGTCTCCTACGGGGACAGCCTGACCCTGTCGCAGTACTACCACGGCATCTTCCGCCTGGCGCCCTCCAACCGCGGCACCAAGCGGTCGAACGTGACCCTCAAAGGCTACGACTCGCAGATGGAGCGGTTCGTCCTGCCGCTGATCGGGGACAAGCCGATATCATCCATCAAGCACTCGGACATCAAGCAGGCGGTACTCTCGTCCACTTCCCCGAGCAAGTGCAAGACCGTCTTGCGGGCGGTGATGCGTGCGGCCTACGACGACGACCTCGTACCGGAGATGCCCATGACGCGGCGCATCGTGACCCCGCAGAGGCACCGCGAGCAGACCAGGCCGTGGGACGCCATGGAGGCGGCGAGGGCGCTCGCAGCGCTGCAGGGCAGCGGCGCGCCGGAGGTCATCTGCATCCTCGGTCTCTCGGGCTTCCGCTACGAGGAGGTCTTGGGTATCGCGCCCTGCAACATCCAGGCGCAGCAGACGTTCGACATAGGCACCGGCGAGACGCTCACTTCCCTCACCGCCACCATCACGCAGACGTACACGGACGAAGACGGCCTCAAGAGCAAGGCGAAGACCGACTTCTCGATGCGCTCCATGCCGGTGCTCGTCCAGGGCCGCGAGCGCCTACTCCAGATCATCGCCGAGGGCAGGCCGAGCGACCCCGCCGACGTGGCGGAGTGGGCCGCGACCAGGCTCGTGCCCTACACCTCCGACAAGGCGCGCAAGCTGTGGCGCTCGGCGGTCGAGGGCGCCGGACTGCGCTACATCCCGCCCGACATGCTGCGCCATACCTCCGAGACGCTCATGCAGGCCGCGAGCCTGCCCGATACGCTCGTGAGCCGCCTCCATGGCCATACCGACCTCAAGACGGATTACAAGCACTACCTCCGCCCCGATGCTTCCGCAGCGGAGCGCGCGGCCCGCGAGGTCCATAAGATCATGCCGGCGGGCGGCCTCTAGTCCAATCCTTGGACTAATTAGTCGTATAGATAGACTAAGCCCCCGGGCGCGGTTCACTCGCGCCCGGGGGGGGCTAGACATGCCGACGCGTATCGGCCATGCACATCAGACTACATCAACATCGAAGCATCAACCAGATTAAACCGCAGTCGCCTGCCTGGGCCTTCCCGACCTCGGAGCGTACTCGATGCGGGCATCGACCGAAGCCTTGGAGACCATTCTCTTCGTCCCGTCTTTCCACGAATCGAGTAACCCGGAGTTGATCAATTGGGCGACGCGCGCCGAACTCACCCCGAGCGCCCGGGCCGCCTCTGCGGCGGTCATGGCCGGTATGTCACCGAGCTCCCTTGACACGGCGATAGCCACAATCCGCCCGCCGTGCTCCGGCTCGTGCCCGAACTCCATGGCCGGCAGCTCGCACCTCCCCATCAGATGATCGTCGACCGTCTCCATCAACCAATCGGCCGCGCTCTCGATTGCATCGTTCAGGTCATCGCCGAACGTGCCCTCTCCCCATCCGCCGCACGGGACGGCGTCGATGCATCCATTCGATGGATAGAACTCAAACTCCCAAACGTATACCATTGCCAATTCCTTTCATTCCACATGCAAGCATTGGCCCCGAAGGCGGCGGGCGCTTACCGCAAGCCCGCCGCCTTCAGAATCCTCTTGGCCGTCTCGTCCTCGATCTCCCTGTGCCGCTTCACCTTCACCGTGATGTCACCCTTCGTGAACTTCTCGTGCTTGGTTCCGCCGCGGGACTCGAACCCTGCTTCCAAGAGGATCTTGACCAATACGCGTCGTTGCATGTCACCTCCTTCGTTGCAAAATATATATTAGCATACGCTAATAGTTATTACTAGCAACTATTAGCTTTTTCTAAGATTTATTAAGCATGGAGACAATTGCATAAAACAGGAGTCTGAGCATATTAGTTAGGTACCTATGTCCCATGAAGTCCTAATCCGCCTACGATACCTAAATATGCAAAAAAGCTCCCGCACATGGCGGGAGCTTTGGTTTTGATATGGTGCCCGAGGTGAGATTCGAACTCACACGCTGTTGCCAGCGGAGGATTTTGAGTCCCCTGCGTCTGCCGTTCCGCCACTCGGGCGCGGATTGCCATCATATAGTAGCACAACGAATCGATCTACAGCGCACGCAATTCAATCAGTTCGATCTCGCGAGCCATCTCGACGTCATCGCATCCTCGTCCCTCAACGCTCGCCTCTCCGAGCTGATTGTCATACGGATCCCAGCGCACCTCGTCGAAATCGGGCTCGAACGCAGCCTGATATGCGCTGTTGGCCACCATGCGCCAGGGATCGAGATTGCCGAAATGATGCCGCCGTCTCGTCTCGTTCCCCGAGCGTCGCGCAGAGGAGCCGAAGGACACGTCCGCCCATAGCCAGCCGTATTCTTCGGTGTAGAACATAGCCCAATCATGGGGGCCGATATAATCGCAGGCGACATAGAGACCGCTTTGCCATCGCGCAGGAATACCCGCTATCCGGCAGAGGGTGATAAACGTCAACGCCATGACTCCGCAATCGCCCCGAAGCGACTTGGCGCAATTATCGGCGATATCGTCGAGCTGGGCGTAATCAGGCTGATAGCGATAGTCCACGTGGCCTGTCAGGTAATCGTAGATAGCCCGGGCGCGATCGATAGGCCGCTCGATGCCGTCGACCAGCCTCGATGCGAGAGCGCGCAAAAACGGCGTGAAACGAATATGGGGATGCAGCTCCGCCAAGTCGTCGGGGCAGGGATCGGGCGCAGCGACGCGCTCCATGCCCGCCGGCGCATACGTATCGATGTAGGGGGCATCGATGCGGTACCTGTACGTCACCTCGAAGGCACGTTCGGAACGAGACTCCCAGAACACGGTCCTCGCCGGTGCATCCTCACGGGCAACGACGCCTCCGGCAGACATGGAAAGCAGCTCGATTTGAGACTGCTGGGGGCTCCTGGCGGGAACGGGTAGCCAGGCGCGCACCATCTCCCCGGGCAGGGCGCCGGGCACCGCGATGCGAGCGCGGGCCGTCACGAGATACGATGCCCCGCCGTCTGCGCGCATTTTCGCAAGCATCTCATCGCGCGTCCGGATGTCGGAGGCGTCCTCCTCGAGCAGCCCGGGCACCTCCGCAGGATAGACCCGCAAAGAATCGAGGAAGTTGTTCAAGAAGCGCTGCTCGCCGTCGATGAAACGCCAGTCTATCCGCTTGCGATCGATGAGCTCGTCCAGCTGCTCATCGCTAAACTCCGGCCATTCCGAGCGAATCATCTCGAGAGCGCGCCCGCGATCGATGCGGTATTGACGACCCAACCTGCCCATGCGATGGAGCTCGATGCGAAGGCACGCCGCAAGTTCGGGCTCGATATCGCCTTCGAGCATCTCCCGGCAAGCGGCGCGTGCGGCCTTCAGATCGCCCTGCTCCTTGTAGCGGGCGATCTCAACGGGCAGCCCGATATCCAGGCTGCCGTAATCGCTATTCCTTGCGGCATCGCGGCTCCCCACCGGGCCCCCTTCCACCAACTCGCCGGCCTCCGGGCTCACCGTTGCGATCTTCATCGCGGCACCGTTCGTGAAGCGGGTTTCGTCGGTCGCGGCGCAAAGGTCGTCGACGCCGATATCGCGCGACCGGCCGATAGGGATCGAAGCGCCGAGCCCGAACTCCACGCGGTCCGGGCACGAGCTCGCTCCCGCTGCGGCGACGGACTCTCCCTCGAAACGATTTGCCATGACCCGTTCCTTTCCAAAAGACGACAGTGGAACCAAGGTACCAGATGCCAACGGCGCGAAATCCATGGCATCGGCGACGGTGCGGCACGGAAAGGACCATCGCGAAGCAAGAGAAAACCCCGGCCTCTCCTCATCACGCACCATACGGCGCGCTCGATTATCCATCGGGCGCCGCCGGGCAGGGCGAACGGAAAGGCCGGGGTTGAGCGCTACGGTCTAGAAAGCGCGCGGAAGACTACGCCTTGTTGACGGAGCCGAACTCCTCCATGAGCTCCTTGGCGCGGGCAACGATGGCCTCGCGACCGGGCTTGAGGATCTTGCGGGGATCGAAGCCCTTGCCCTCGAGGTCCTTGCCGGCCTCGATGTACTCGCGGGTAGCCTTGGCGAAAACGAGCTGAAGATCGGTGTTCACGTTGATCTTGGAAACGCCGAGGGAGATGGCCTTCTGGATCTGGTCGACCGGGATGCCGGTACCGCCATGCAGGACGAGCGGCAGATCGCCGACCTCGGCCTTGATCTCGCCGAGGCGCTCGAAGGACAGGCCCGCCCAGTCTGCCGGGTAGACGCCGTGGATGTTGCCGATGCCGCAGGCGAGGAAGTCGACACCAAGGTCGGCGATCTGCTTGCACTCGGCGGGGTCGGCGAGCTCACCGTTGGAGGCGACGCCGTCCTCGACGCCACCGATGCCGCCGACCTCGGCCTCGATGGAGATGCCCTTGGAGTGGGCGAGCTCCACGAGCTCCTTGGTGCGGTCGAGGTTGATCTGGAAGGTCTCCTCGTGGGAACCGTCGTACATGATGGAGGCGAAGCCGGCCTCGATGCACTTGAAGCAGTCCTCATAAGAACCGTGATCGAGGTGCAGCGCCACGGGAACGGTCACGCCGGTGGCCTCGACAGCAGCCTTGACCATATCGGCGCAGACCTTGAAACCGCCCATCCACTTGGCGGCGCCAGCGGTGCACTGGAGGATCAGCGGGGACTTGACCTCCTCGGCGGCCTGGAGGACAGCGAGCGTCCACTCCAGGTTGTTCGTGTTGAAGGCGCCCAGGGCGTAATGGCCTGCCTCGGCGTCCTTGAGCATCTGAGCTGCATTGACCAGCATGCGGAACCTCCCATATCGGAGTTGTACTTATCACGTTGCAAGGATACCACTTCGCCGTTTTCCATACGCCGCCATCTTGCAAGCAAATGCGAGTTTACGCTCAATTCCAACAACCGCCCTCCGGGCCGCCCGGATGACGGCGGTGTCGGTCGGCGTCGAGCCGTCCGGAAGCGCGCCTCAGCGCATAAACGGATTGGACGCCAACTCGTCCGCGATGGTCGTCGCGCGCCCGTGGCCGACCAGGCACACGGTATCGGGAGGCAGGACGCGCCCCATCTTAGCCAGCGACTCCAGAATGGCCCGCTCGTCACCCCCCTGCAGATCGGTGCGGCCATGGCTTCCTGGAAACAGCGTGTCCCCCACGAACGCGAACCTGCCCGTCTCCGTCGCGGCGAACAAGACGATGCCGCCCGGGGTGTGGCCGGGCACCGCCAGCACCTGGAACTCCACGTTGCCGACCGCGATGCGGTCGCCCTCCTCGAGCACGCGGTCGGGCTCGCCGGGATCCTCGGTATCGATACCCCACATGGAGCGCATCCCGGCGATGGCCTGCGACACGAACGGGGCGTCATCGCGGGAAATCATATATGGGACGTCGCCGTCCAGGACGCGCTTCATACCGGCCACCCCGCCGACGTGGTCGCCGTGCCCATGCGTGCAGACCAGCCCGCAGACGTTCACGCTCGGATGGCTCTGCTGAAAATCCCGGGCGAGGCGCTCGCCATCCCATGCGGGATCGATGACCAGGACCTCGTCTCGCGAGCATGCGAAATACGTATTGGTCTCCACCGGTCCGTTCACCGTGCATTCGATATGCAGCGCCCCCTTGGGCTCGAGGTCGAGTACGGGATCAGCCGCCTCCCCTCCCGCCGTCGCGCCGTCGAACATCGCGCTATCGCTCATGCCATCAGCCTCCTATATGCGCGGGGCGCACGGAGCCATCGACCTCGCGCGCGCCCCTGCGAGCTTGCATCATAATGTCTAACGTCCCCCTTTATACCCCAAGGCTTCTCATCGGACCAGGAAAAGGAGATGGATCATGGACCATCAGCACAACGCGCTCTTCGAGCGCACGGGGAGGGCGCCCGTGCAGAACGTGGTGCCGCTCGCGCTCCAGCACGTGCTCGCGGCGTTCGCGGCGATCGTGACGCCCGCGATCATCGTCGCGGCGGTATGCGGCTTCAGCCCCGAGCAGGAGGCGCGCATCATCCAGGCGGCGCTCCTGCTCTCCGCAGTCGACACGATCTTGCAGCAATTCCCCCTGTTCGGGCGTATCGGCTCAGGCCTTCCCATCATCATGGGGGCGAGCTTCACCTTCGTGCCCGCGTTCCGCGCCATCGGCGTCGAGATGGGATTCGAGGCCGTCCTCGGCGCGCAGATCGTGGGCGGCGTGCTGGTGATCGCATGCGCGGCGCTGTTCCGCCGCATCCGCTTCCTGTTCCCGCCCGTCGTGATGGGAACCGTCATCTTCGTGATCGGCCTATCCCTCTGCCCCGTCGCCGTCAAATCCATGGCCGGCGGCGAGGGTGCGGCGAACTTCGGCGCGCTGGAGAACTGGATCGTCGCGCTCACCACCTTCGCTATCACCTTCGGAGTCGGCACGTACGCCAAGGGGACGCTGAAGCTGGGCGGCATCCTACTGGGCATCATCGGCGGATTCGCCGCGGCATTCCTCCTCGGCATGGTGGACGTCTCGGGCGTGGGCTCCGCGGCATGGTTCTCGCTCCCCGCGTTCATGCCCTTCCGCATCGTATTCGACCCCGCCGCCTGCGCGATGATCGGCGTCGTCTCGATCGTGAACATCGTCCAGGTCATGGGAGAGCTCTCCGCCGTAACGGCCGCGGGCATGGGACGCGAGGCGACCGATGCCGAACTATCCGGCGGCATGATGGCGACGGGCATCGTCGGGGCGCTGGCGGCGCTTTTCGGAACCATACCCACCGTCACCTACGGTCAGAACGTCGGCATCATCGCTGAGAACAAGGTGGTGAACCGCAGCGTCTTCGCGCTGGCGGCGGCGATTCTGCTCGCCGCCGGCCTGCTGCCCAAGTTCGCCGCGCTCCTCACCGCCATCCCGCAGCCGGTGATCGGAGGCGCCACCATCGGCGTCTTCGCCACCATCGGCATGAACGGCGTCGTGATGTTCGCACGCGAGGGCCTCTCGCAGCGCGACACCACCATCATGGGCCTCGCGGTCGCCTTCGGTATCGGCATCGAGCAATCCGTCGGGGCGCTCGCCGGCGCCGGCATGCCCGCCTGGGTCAACACCGTCTTCGGCACGTCCTCTATCGCCGTCGCCACCGTGGTCGCGGTCATCCTGAACCTCATCTTGCCGCGCGACCGCGCAGCCGGGGACGACGGGCGAGACGGCGCCTAGCCCCGCATCGGCCGCACCGGGCGGCACGCGATCCGAATAAGACGACGCCGGCGGACGGGAGCCCCCATCCGCCGGCGTCTTGCTCTCTGCACCACGGAGCCGAAACGAGGTTGCTCGCTCGGGCAGAGGACCTCGAACGCGCGCTCCGAGCCGCCGCGCAGACCGGCGGAGCCGGGCTATCCGCGTCGCTTCATCTGGCGCGCGCCCTCGCCCGGCATGATGCGGCGGGCGTCGTAGACGCTATCGACGTGGCTGATGGCGGCGAGCAGCGGGTCGAGGCCGCTCGCATCCGAGATCTCGACGAGGAAGCGAAGCGTAGCGATTCCCTCGCGATTCGTAGCGGTGGCCGCGGACAGGATGTTTCCGCCGGCATCGCCGATCGCGATGGTGACGTCTTTGAGCAGACCCATGCGATCCAGGCACTCGACCACGATCTCCACCTGGAACAGGGCGTCGGCGGCACCGTCCCAATCGACCTCGATCATGCGCTCCGGATGCTCCATGAGCCCCTTCACGTTCGGGCAGTTGGCGCGGTGGACCGATACGCCGCGGCCGCGCGTGATGAAGCCCACGATGTCGTCGCCGGCGACGGGGTTGCAGCAATGCGCCAGGCGCACGAGCATATCGCCCGGCTCGCCGCCGTTCACCACCACGCCCGAGCTGCCGCGCCGCTGGGGCCGCTGTCCCGCGCGCGACCCATGCGTGCGCTTGGACGCTTCCACCACCGCCTCCTCGCGCTTCTTGCGCGGGGTCTCCTCGAGCGGCTTGGGGTCGAGGATGGCCTGGACGCGGTTGCCAATCATGCGGGGCGCGACCTTGCCGGCGCCGATGGCAGCGAACAGGTCCTCGAGATGCTTGTAGTTCATCTGCTCCGCAACGGCGTTGAGAGCGCGCGTCGAGCGCTGCGTGGAGATGCCGTAGCCGCGCTTACGCAGGTCCTTCGCGAGGATATCGCGGCCGGCGGTCGCGTCCTCGTCCTTGGTCGCCGCCGCGAAGTAGCGCCTGATCTTCGACTTCGCCGAAGGCGTCTTCACGATCGCGAGCCAGTCGCGCGACGGCTTGGAGGACTTGTTCGTGAGGATCTCGACGCGGTCGCCCATCGCGAGCTCGTGGGTGAGCGGCGCGACCGCCCCGTTCACCTTGGCACCGACGCAGTGGTTTCCCACCTCCGTATGCACGGCGTAGGCGAAATCAAGCGGCGTAGCACCCGCACGCAGGCTCATGACCTCGCCCTTCGGGGTGAAGACGAAGATCTCCTGGTCGAACAGGTCCACCTTCAGCGAGTGCAGGAACTCCTTGGGGTCGTCGATGTCGTCGGACGCCGCCCAGTCGAGGGAGCGCTTCAACCAGTTGATCTGGTCGTCAAGGCGCTGCGCATCCGTGGTCTTGGTGGCGGAGGAGCCGCCCGACTTCTTATAGAGCCAATGCGCGGCGATGCCGTATTCGGCCTGCTCGTGCATCTCGTAGGTGCGGATCTGAATCTCCAACGGACGCGCCGTGGGACCGATAACCGTGGTGTGCAGCGATTGGTAGTTGTTCAACTTAGGCATCGCGATGTAGTCCTTGAAGCGACCCGGCATGGGATGCCACAGGGAGTGCACCGCGCCCAAGGCGGAGTAGCAGTCGCCCACCGTGTTGGTGATCACGCGCAGGGCGACGAGGTCGTAGATCTCGGAGAACTCCTTGCCCTTGCGCTTCATCTTCTGGTAGATCGACCAGTAGTGCTTCGAGCGGCCGTTGATCTGGAAGCCCTGCAGCCCCACGCGCTTCAGCTCGTCGGTAAGCGTCTTGATCGTCTCGGAGAGATATCGCTCGCGCACCTCACGGCTTTCGGACACCATGCGCGCGATGCGCTGGTAGGCCTCGGGCTCCAGATAGAAGAAGGACAGGTCCTCGAGCTCCCACTTGATGGACGAGATGCCCAGGCGGTCGGCGAGCGGCGCATAGACGTCCATGGTCTCGCGCGCCTTGAACAGGCGGCGGTCCTCCTTCAGCGCCGCCAGCGTGCGCATGTTGTGCAGGCGGTCGGCGAGCTTCACGATCACCACGCGGATGTCGCGGCTCATCGCCAGGAACATCTTGCGCAGGTTCAGCGCCTGCTTCTCATCCATGCTGCCCACCTCGATGTTGGTGAGCTTGGTCACGCCGTCGACCAGGTCGGCGACGGTATCTCCGAAAATCGAGGCGACATCGCCCAGCGACGTCTCGGTGTCCTCGACCGTATCGTGGAGCAGCGCGGCGCACACGACGTCGCAATCCATCTTGAGCTCGGCGAGGATGATCGCGACCTCGACGGGGTGGTTGATATAGAGCTCGCCGCTGCGGCGCTTTTGATCGGAATGCTTCTCCGCCGCGAAGCAGTAGGCGCGCTCCGCCTTCTCGGCGTCCGCATCCCCCATGTACTTGCGGCACAGCGATGCGAGGCGGCCCCAATTGTCCGCAGAGATCTCCTGCGGAAGGTCGTCGGCGTGGCGATAGTGAACCATCTCGCTCGTCGGCATGAGCGTCGAGGCCATCTGCCCCTTCTCGGCAGGAGACGAAGCCTTTCCCGCAGCGTTTCGATGTGTTGAGGCGTCCATAGCTCCCCCTATCGGTTTCGTGGCGTGATCGGTCGGTTCACGCGTGCAAGCATATCATGCGCCGAGGCATCGAGCGCCCATGCGCGGAACCGCGCGAACTCCATGCGCGCGCGGAGCCCCTCGAGGTAGAGGATGGAGTTCGAGAGCTCCACCCTGCCGGGGTTCTCGACCATCTCGAGCCTTCGGGTACCGTCGAATCCCGTGACGCGCACGAAGCCGAGCTCCTCGAAGATGGACAGCCCGCAGGGAACGGAGCGCTCATCGACCGGCGTTCGCGCATCGATGGCGAGGCACATCTGCGCGATATCGAGATCCGTGGCATCGAGCCCGCGCCCACCCGAGGTCCCCAGCTCGCGGCGCCACATCGTCTGCAGCGCGCGATACAGCGTGACCAGCTCGTCGCGCCCCGGGGCGAGCGCATCGAGCAAGCGCTCGTTGATACGGGCGTCGCGGGCGGAATACAGCAGGTGGATGCTCGCGGGATCCCCGTCGCGACCCGCGCGACCGCTCATCTGATTGAACTCGGTCGCTCCGAACGGCATATGGTAGAGCACCACGTGGCGGATGTCCGGGAGGTTGACGCCCTCTCCGAAGGCCGACGTCGAGACGATGCAGCGCAGCGCGCCGTCGCGGAACGCCGCCTCGACGCGCGCGCGGTCGTCCCGGCTCAAGCCCGCGTTGTAGAAAGCGATCGAAGCGCCCAGCTCGGGCACGCGCCGACGGAGCATGCGCGCCAACGCGATGGACTGGTCGCGCGAGTTCACGTAGACGACGCATTTCTCACCCGTGGCGACGATGGAGACGAGCCGGTTCTCGCGCGATGCGAGGTCGCGCTCGTCGTCGATCGACAGGTTCGCGCGCACGGCGTCGTCCACCAGGACCTCGTCGATGGGAAGCACGCGTCGGACGACATCGGCGACCTCGGAGGACGCGGTCGCCGTGGCGGCGAGGACGCGGGGGTTGCCGAGCTTCCCCAGCACCGCGGGAAACTCAAGGTAGGAACTCCTATCTCCGCCCGGGGCCTCGGCGATGTGATGGGCCTCGTCCACGACGACGAATCCGATCCTGCGCGAGGCGGCGAACTCGTCGGCATGGACCGCCAGGAACTCGGGGGTCGTGAGGACGATGTCCACCGCGCCCGATGCCAGGCCCCGAAACGCCCGCTCCCGATCGGAGCGGGCCGTCTCCCCCGTCAGGACGGCGACGCGCACGCCGCATGGCGCCAGGGCGTCGGCGAGATGGTAGAACTGGTCGGCCACGAGGGCGCGCAGCGGATAGACGAACACGCTCGCCCGCCCGCGGCAGAGCGCCTCGCGCACCGCGTGCACATGGAAGATGAGGGATTTGCCGCGACCCGTGCCCATCACCGCCAGCACGTTGCGCCCGTCGCCGAGCCGCTCGAGCGCGTCGACCTGGACGCGATGGGGGGAGGCGGAGCCGATGAACGTATGGACCAGCGTCCTCGTGAGCTCTTCATACGAGAGCCGGGCGAGGCGCTCGCGGCGCTCCATCGATACCACGGGGGCATCCAGGGCGGGAGAGCCCGCGGCCGCTTCCTCCGCGCACGCCAGCGACTCGCAATCGAAACCGCCCGCGCCGGCGTCCTCGCAGCGATGGAGAAGGATGTCCTTGATCATGAGCTTGGGCTTCACACGGCCCTGCCAATGCTCGGCGACCGCCTCGAACACGAGGTCGACGACGGAATCGCAATTCACGAGCTCGTCGATGCCGGGCACGCGGAACATGATCGCCGGGACGCTCGAGGCGCCGTCGGTCGCCGTGAACCGCATATGGTCTCCCGTCCGGCCCACCACGGCGCGGTCGCACATGGTGACCCCCGAGGCCCCCAGCAGCGGCACCTTGTTGCCCTGGCCGAAGGGCTCGAGCATCGAGAGCTGCTCGACCGTATCGATATCGAGCTCGTCGAGCGAGACCATGGCGGCGATCTCGCCGGTATCCTCGAACTGCTCCTCGGGGAGCTCGGAAAGCACCTCGTCGAGCCGGCGGCGAAGCGCGTCGAGGTTCTCCGCGGCGCACGTCACGCCGACGGCGCCCGCGTGGCCGCCGAACCTGATCAGCAGGTCCGAGCAGCGCTCGATCGCCTCGAACAGGTTCACCGCGCCCACCGACCGGCCCGACCCGCGCGCGACCCCGTCCTCGATGGAGAACAGCAGGGACGGCACGTGGTAGCGGTTGACCAGGCGGCTGGCGACGATGCCCTTCACGCCTTCATGCCAGCCCTCTCCGCCGACGACGATGGCGCGCCCGCCCGCATACGTGCGCTCGACCATGGCGAGCGCCTCCTCGGTGAGCTGGGCCTCGATGTCGCGCCGCTCCTGGTTCGTGCGCTCCAGCTCCGCGGCGAGGCGACCGGCCTCGACGGGGTCGCGGGCGAGCAGCAGATCGAGGGCGAGCGAGGGGTCGGACATGCGACCCGCGGCGTTGAGCCTGGGTATCAGGGAGAACGACAAGCCGTCCGCCGTGATGGAGGCGAGGTCGGTCTTGGTGAGCGCCGCCAGCGCCACGTACCCCGGGCGCGTCGTGGCGCGCATCTGCGCGATGCCGTCCGCGACGAGCGCGCGGTTCTCGGGCGTGAGCTGCATCATGTCGGACACCGTTCCCAGCGCCGCCACCTCGGTGAACGAGCGCCACAGCTTCGGCTGGCCCAGGCGCTCGCCCAGCACCTGGACGAGCTTGAGCGCTACGCCGGCGCCCGCGAGCTCGCGAGAGGGCCCGGACTCCTCGAGCTTCGGATCGGTGAGCGGAACCCCGCGCGGCACCATGTCGGCGGGCTCGTGATGGTCGGTCACGACCAGGTCGATACCGCGCTGCACGAGGTAGGCGACCTCGTCGCGAGCCGCGATGCCGTTGTCGACCGTTACCACCAACGAGGGGGAGCACTCCTCCACCACGCGATCGAGCGCCGCCTGGCTGATGCCGTATCCCTCTTCGAACCTATGGGGAATGAAAGGATGGACCCGGGCGCCGAGGGCGCGCAGCGCCTCGGTCAGCAGACATGTCGACGTGATGCCGTCCACATCGAAATCACCGAACACCGCGATGCGCTCGCCCGCGCCGATCGCGCGCTCGACGCGGTCGGCGACCGCCTCCATGCCCGGGATGATGAGCGGATCGCACCAATCGCGCTCGAGCGACGGCGTAAGGAAGAGCCTCCCCTCTTCCGGCGTCTCGATTCCGCGCGCCGCCATGATGCGCGCGACCAGGGGCGCGACCCCGAGCTCGGCGGACAGGCGCTCCTCGACGGCGGGACGGGGGGCGAGAACGCTCCAGCGGCGGGAGCTCTTAAGCGAGGACATGGCGGAGCCCTCCCCTCGCGGCGAGGCGGCCCGCCGCATGCGGGCAGACCACGGCATCATGCGGAAACGCGCTGAAAGGACAGGCGCGATGACAGTGCGACATGGAAACACATCCTAAGGTATGGCCCGCTGCGGCGGACCGAGCTGTTGAACGCTTCCATTATACGCACGGTGCCGACGCGTTTCCCGCATATCGGGGAACGGACGCGCACCCACGGGCGCCGCCGGCGGCGCCCGCGCTTAATCCTCCGAAGCGGGAAGCTCTCCGAAGGCCTCGAGGTATTCCTCATCGGTCATGAAATCTATGATGTCACCCGGCTTGCAATGCAGCGTCTCGCACATGGCGGTAAGCGTCGAGAAGCGGATGCCCTTCAAGCGGCCCGTTTTGATGCGCGAGATGTTCACGGGCGAGATGCCGACCTTCTCCGCAAGCTCAAGCGACGAAATCTTACGATCGGCCATGACGCGATCGAGCCGCATGATGATAGGCATCCCGAACCTCCCAAAGGCATAGCCCCATCCGTCCTGCACCCGCCGATTCGCGCAGGCGCACCGCCACCCCCGCAGCGATAGAGCGGACAGATGAAAGGGCATAAAAAAGCTATGTCACCATAATATACGAAACTCGGGGGCGCCTATGGCACTTCAGGGGAAATATCTGCAGTATACGGTATGAATCGAGGCCCGAAATACATCAGATGACGCCGAACCGCGCGCGATCGGCCGAGCCGGTTCGCATGTCCACGATCCTGGTGCCGTGAAGCTCCCCCGCGTCCAGCTCGCGCGCGATATGGGCGGCGTTGCCGTACGTGATCCCCGCGCCTGGGAGCACGATGACGCGACCGCGCGCATAGGCCGTGAGCCGACGCAGGCGATCCACGTTCCCCTCGATGGGCGTGCCCGCGGCTCCCCCATGGGTGAGGATGCGCGCCGCACCCATTTCCGCCAAGCGGTCGATCGCGTCGAGCTGCCCCTCGACCGGGAGCGCGTCGAAAGCCATGTGGAAGGTGATGTCCAGCGCGCGGCCGCGCCGCTCCGCCGCAGCGTGCGCGGCCGCCGACAGCCGCTCGCAGGCATCCACGTCGAGCCGGTAGCCGCCGGTGTAGCGGGCGCCCGGGAGCGCGCCCTCCGATAGCTCCCGCTCGCGCGCCTCGCCGTAGGCCGCGGCATCCGCGGGCTGCAGGCAGCCGAACACGACGCCGTCGGCGCCGAGGCGCGCGCTCGACTCGAGGTCGAGCTCCATGGCGCGCAGCTCCCGCTCGGTGTAGACGAAATCCCCGCCGCGCGGCCGCACCATGCACATCACGCGTGCGCGGCGGGCATGGGCCAGCTCGACGGCGATCGCGACGACGCCGGGCGACGGCGAGGTCCCGCCCACCGCCAGGTTATCGCACAGCTCGATGCGGCGCGCGCCGCAAGCTATGGCTCGCTCCACCTGGGTCGCGTTCTCCGCGCAGAACTCGAGCAGAACCGCCTGGTCGTCCCTCGTCATACCTGATCGCCCCCGTATTCGTATTGCCCTCGAACGCGCTTCATCATAGCATGGGGCGGATATGGCCATCTGCGCCCGCCCGTCCGCGCGGCGCCCCGCGAAAAGGACACGCTTCATGATCGACCGGTCGCTTTTCTCCCTGCCGGGCATCCGGCGCGCGCTCGCCCTGCTGGCCGCGCTCGCCCTGGCGCTCGGTCTGCTCGCCGTCGCGCAGGCGCTCGCGCTATCCCGCGCCATCGTCGCGCTCTGGAGCGGCGGGGCCTTGGAGGACGCGCTCGCCCCCGCCGCCGCGTTCCTCGGCTGCTTCGCGACGAGGCAGCTCGTTCGCGGCGCGCAGGACGCGCAGATGGAACGCTACGCACGGGAGCGCGCAGGAGAGCTTCGCCGCTCCCTGCTCGAACGCCTCTATGACGAGGGTCCCGAGCTCGCGAACCGCATGGGCGCGGGCAACGCCGCCGCCACGGCGCTCGAAGGCGTCGCGAGCGTCGAGTCCTACCTGGAGCTCATCTTGCCCAAGATGGTTCAGGTCGCAGTCGTTCCGCTCGTCATCCTCATCGCCCTGTTCCTGCTCGACCCCATCTCGAGCGTCATCGCGCTCGCCGCCTATCCGGTGACCATCCTCTACATGGTCATGCTTGGCAAGACCGCTCAGGAGCGCGCGGCGCGGCGCCACGAGGAGTTCGCGCGGCTCTCCAACCATTTCATCGATTCCCTGCGCGGCCTCGAGACGCTGCGGCTGTTCGGAAGGAGCCGCGAGCAGGCCGGCCGCATCTACGCCACGAGCGAGCGATTCCGCGCGGCCACGATGAAGACCATCGCCACCGCTACCCTCTCCTCGGCGCTCCTCGACCTTATCGCGACCTTCGGCCTGGCCGGCATCGCCATCATGCTCGGATTCCGCCTCTCCTCGGCGGAAATGGGCCTCGCACCCGCGCTCGCCGTCCTCGTCCTGGTTCCCGACTACTTCGCCCCGCTGCGCGCCTTCGCCAGCGACTTCCATGCATCGCTCGATGGCAAGAACGCCCTCGCGGGCATCATCGCCGTCCTGGACGGACCCCTCCCGGAAGCCTGCACGGCGCGCATCGCGCCCTGGGGGGCCTCCTCCTCCCTCGCCCTGCGCGGCGTCGGATACCGCTACGCCCGCGGCGAGGAGCGCGCGCTCGAGCGAATCGACCTCTCGTTTCGAGGGTTCGAGCGCGTCGCGGTCGTAGGGCTGTCGGGTGCCGGCAAGAGCACGCTCGCCCGGCTCGTCGCGGGGTTCGCATCGGTCACGGACGGGACCATCGAGCTCGATGGGCAGGACACGAGGAGCCTGCGGCATCCCGCATGGCACGACCAGGTCGCGTACATAGCCCAGCGCCCGCACATCTTCCGCGCGACCCTGAGGGAGAACCTCGCGTTCTACCGCCCCGATGCCGGCGACGGCGAGATTCGCGACGCGACCCGCAAGCTCGGCCTACAGGATCTCATCGACGACCTCGAGGACGGGCTCGATACGATGGTGGGCGACGGGGCGCGCCGCCTTTCCGGTGGAGAGGCGCACCGCGTGGCGCTCTGCCGCGCCCTGCTCGACCCCCGCCGTCGCATCCTGATACTCGACGAACCGACGGCGCACCTCGACATCGAGACGGAGCACGAGCTCAAGGAGCGCATCCTGCCCCTGTTTGAAGGCCGCCTCGTCATATTCGCGACCCACCGCCTGCACTGGGTTCGCGATATGGACCGCGTCATCGTGCTGGACCGCGGCAGGATCGTGGCGGACGGCGCGCCCGACGAGATGCGGAGCGGAGATACCGGCTACCTCGCCCTCGCCCGCGACATCCTTGGAGACGCCGCCCCGACCGAAGGAGGAACCACGCGATGAACCACGACGTTCGCCACGCGCTCGCGACCTGGATAGCGCCGTATCTGAAACGCTACAGGCTGCAGCTCTCCTGCGCCCTCGGCCTCGGAATCTCCGCCGGGGCGTTCGCCTGCGCGCTGATGGTCACCTCGGGATACCTCATCAGCGCCTCCGCCGCGCGGCCCGACTCCATCCTCCTGCTCTTCATGCCCCTCATCCTGGTTCGGGTGCTCGGCGTGGGCAAGCCCGTCATGGCCTACGTGGAGCGCCTCGCCAGCCACGACTGGGTCCTGCGCATGACCTCGAGTCTTCGCCGGCGCCTCTACGAGGCCCTCGAGCACTCCGCCTCGCCGTCCTCGAGGCGCTCCCTCGGCGACGCGCTCGGCATGCTCGCGGAGGACATCGGGCACCTGCAGAACCTCTACCTCCGATCGGCGTTCCCCGCCATCGTCGGCCTGTCCCTCTACGCCGCGGGCTGCGTGGTGCTGGGGATCGTCGACGCCGCGGCGGGGGCGGCGTTCCTCGTCGGCTGCGGCGTCGCCGCCATCGCGGCGCCGGCGGTCTCGCTTGCAGCGAACGGGCCGCGCGAACGCGCGCGCAAGGCCGCGCGCAACGAGCTCTACCGCATCCAGACCGACGACGTCCTCGGCCTGGAGGACTGGCTGTGCTCCGGGAGGAGGGAGGCGTTTCTTCGCCATGGGTCGATCCGGACCGACGAGGTGCACGCGATCGAACGGGCCGGCAGACGGTTCGACCGGCGGCGCGACCTTGCGATCCAGATCGCCTTCGGCATCACGGCATGCTCCCTGCTCGCCTGGGCGGGTGTCCGCTTCGGCGGCGCCAGCGCCTCCGTCTCCGACGCGGCGAACTGGATCGCCGCGTTCGTCTTGGGGCTGTTCCCCCTCATGGATGAATTCTCCCAGCTCTCCCCCTGCCTGGTCGAAGGAGCCGGCCATCTCGACGCCCTCGGGCGGCTGGACGCGCTCGACACGCGCGAGGACCCGGACGCACGCGACGGGGAGCGGCGGGAGGCGCCGGCGCCGTCAAGCGGAGACCGCCGCGCGTATGCGTCCGGCGACTCGAACGGGGCGCCGGGCGCCAAGCCCCTCGGCAGCGCGCCGCGACCCGACTCCGGACGCTGCGACATCCGCGCCGCGGGCCTCTCCTTCTCCTATCCCGCAGAGCGCCCCGTGCTGAAGGACATCTCGCTGGAAATACCCGCGGGGCAGCACGTAGCGGTCCTCGGTCGAAGCGGTGCGGGGAAGAGCACGCTGGCGCACCTGGTCCGTGGCGCGCTCGCGCCCGATGCCGGCGAGCTCACAGTCGGCGGCGTCCGCCCGTCGCAGCTGGGCTCGGCTGCGAGCGAGCTGATCGGCGTCATCCAGCAGGACCCGTACCTGTTCGACACCACCTTGTTCGACAACCTCTGCGTGGGCAGGGCGGACGCGACGCGCGACGACGCGCTGCGCGCCCTCGATCGCGTCGGGCTGTCCGCCATGGTCCAACGCCTGCCGAACGGGCTCGACACCAAGGTCGGCGAGGGCGGCGCGCGCTTCTCCGGAGGCGAGCGCCACCGCATCGCCCTCGCGCGCGCCCTGCTGCGCGACACGCCCATCGTGCTGCTCGACGAGCCCTTCGCGGGTCTCGACCCCCTCAACGAGCGACAGCTGCTCGACGTCCTCCTCTCGGCATTCGAGGACAAGACGCTGGTGGTCATCACCCATCACCTGCAGGACATCGAGCGCTTCGACCGCGTGGTCCTGCTCGAGGGCGGACGCATCGCGGCGGATGGCGCCCCCGGCGAGCTCGCTCGCGGCAACGAGCGCTTCACCCGGCTCCTCGCCTTCGACCGCAGCTTCTAGAAGGTCGCGCGAACTTTTGCGAACAGGCGGCGGGGCGGGCGCGTGGGACCCTCTGCACGGGCCGTGCCGCCCCGACACCGCCCTGAAAACGAAGAAGGCGCCTCCGAGACCCCGATGGTCCCGAAGACGCCTTCCTTTTCGTCGCCGCGCGGATACCGCCCGCCGGGCACGTCGCCAGCGATCAGCCGCCCAGATACGCCTTGCGCACCTCGTCGTCGTGGAGCAGCTCGTCCCCCGTACCCGACAGGGTCACGCGACCGGTCTCCATGACGTAGGCACGGGAAGCGATCGAGAGCGCCATCTGCGCGTTCTGCTCGACCAGCAGGATCGTCGTGCCCGCGGCGTGCAGCTCCTTGACGATTTCGAAGATCTGCTCGATCAGAATCGGGGCGAGGCCCATGGAGGGCTCGTCGAGCATGAGCAGCTTCGGCGAGCTCATGAGCGCGCGGCCCATCGCGAGCATCTGCTGCTCGCCGCCCGACAGGGTTCCGGAGACCTGGCGTCGGCGCTCCTTCAGGCGCGGGAAATGCACGTAGACGCGCTCGAGGCCGGGAGCGATCTCGGAGTTGGGACGGGTGTAGGCGCCCATCTCGAGATTCTCCTCGACGGTCATCTGCTGGAAGACGCGCCTGCCCTCGGGCACGTGCGCGAGCCCCTTCGCGACGAGCTTGTCGGGAAGGGTGTGCATGATGTTCTCGCCCATGAACTCGATGGAGCCCGTGGTCGAGCGCAGCAGTCCGGACAGCGTCTTGAGCGTGGTGGACTTGCCGGCGCCGTTCGCGCCGATGAGCGCGACGACCTCGCCCTCCGCGACGTCGAAGGAGACGTCTTTGATGGCGTGGATCGCGCCGTAGTACACGTTGATGTTCTCAACCGAGAGAATGCGGTCGCCCATTCCTCGCTACGCCTCCTTCTGCTTGCCGAGATAGGCCTCGATGACCGTCTCGTTGTTCTGGATCTCCTCGGCCGTGCCCTTCGCGATGACCTTGCCGAAGTTGAGCACGCAGATGCCCTCGCAGATATTCATGACGAGGTTCATGTCGTGCTCGATGAGCATGATGGCGATGTTGAACGTATCGCGGATCTTGACGATGTTCTCCATGAGCTCGGCCGTCTCCGAGGGGTTCATGCCGGCAGCGGGCTCGTCGAGCAGCAGCAGGCTGGGATTGGTCGCAAGGGCGCGGACGATCTCGAGGCGGCGCTGGGCACCGTAGGGAAGGCTGCCCGCCTGATGGCTCGCCAGGTCCTCCATGTCGAAGATCGAGAGCAGCTCGAGCGCCCGCTCATGGGCCTCGCGCTCGCGACGCCAATACGACGGCGTGCGCAGGATGCCCGACACCGTGGAATATGCCTTCGTGTTGTGCAAGCCCACCTTGACGTTCTCCTCGACCGTCATGGTGTTGAACAGGCGGATGTTCTGGAACGTGCGGGCGATGCCCATGCGGTTCACCTGGTTGACGGTCTTACCGCTCGTATCGTTGCCGTTCAGCAGAATCGTGCCGCGCGTGGGGGCGTACACCTTGGTGAGCAGGTTGAACACCGTGGTCTTGCCGGCTCCGTTCGGGCCGATGAGGCCCGCGATCTCGGTCCTGCCGATGGTGAGGTTGAAATCGTCCACCGCCTTGAGGCCGCCGAAATCGATGCCGAGATGGAGTGCCTCGAGCACGGGAGCGTGGTTCACGTCGCGCTCGGGCACGATGGAATGACTGGGAACGGGCACCATCTTGCCGCGTTCGAATTCGAACTTAGGCATCGACATCCGCCTCCTCCTGCTTCTTGGCGGGCTTGAGCCGCGCGACCCAGCCCTGGATGGTCGGATTGTTCGAGACCAGCATGACGAGAATCAGGACGACGGCGTAGACCAGCATGCGGTAATCGGAGAACTGGCGCAGCGCCTCGGGCAGGATCGTGAGCACCGCGGCGGAGATGATCGACCCGCGCATATTGCCCAGGCCGCCCAGGACCACGAACACGAGGATCAAGATGGACGTGTTGAAATCGAATTTCGCCGCGGAGAGCTGCGAGAAGTTGTTGCCGAACAGCGCGCCGGCGGCACCGGCGAGGGCGGCGGACACCACGAAGGCGATCATGCGGTACTTCATCGTCGAGATACCCACGGACTCGGCCGCGATGCGGTTGTCGCGCACCGCCATGATCGCGCGGCCGGTGCGGCTGCGCACCAGGTTGAGGATGATGACGAGCGCGACCATGATGAGCACGAAGCCGGCGAAGAACGTCGAGATCTTATCGGTGCCCGATGCGCCCTGGGCGCCCTTGATGATGGCGATGCCGCCCTCCATGAGACCGAGGTCCGCCACGGTCTTGCTGCCGCTCGCGTTGAAGATGACATGCAGCCCGTTCGCATCGAAGCCGACGATGAGGCAGTTGATGATCTCCTTGATGATCTCTCCGAACGCCAGGGTCACGATGGCGAGGTAGTCGCCCTGCAGGCGCATGACCGGCAGGCCGATGAGGAAGCCGGCCACGGCCGCGCACAGCGCGCCCACGAGGATCGCGACGAGCAGGCGAACGGGGTCGGACTCGATGACCGTGGACAGGCTCATAGCGGTGATGATGCCGGTGAAGGCTCCCACGCTCATGAAGCCCGCATGGCCGAGCGACAGCTCTCCGGAGATGCCGACGACGAGGTTGAGCGAGATGGCCATCACGATGTAGGAGGTGATCGGAACCAGCTGGCCGGACAGCGAGCGCGGAATCATATGGCTCGCGTTCATGAAGCTCACGATCGCGAACGCCAAGATCACCATGGCGTAGGTGACGAGATCGGAGCGGGTCTTCTTATCCTTGAGGAACTTCAGCATGATCGCACCTACACCTTCTCGGGAACGTACTTGCCCAAAAGGCCCGTGGGCTTGACCAGGAGCACGAGGATGAGGACGGCGAACACGATCGAGTTCGCCAGGCTGCTGGAAAGATACGCTTTGGCCATGGCCTCGATGATGCCCAGCAGGATGCCGCCCACGAAGGCGCCCGGGATGGAGCCGATGCCGCCGAAGACGGCCGCGGTGAACGCCTTGATGCCGGGCATGGAGCCCGTGGTGGGCTGAAGCACCGGGCTGTAGGAGCACAGCAGCACGCCGGCGATGGCGGCGAGCGCGGAGCCGATAGCGAAGGTCATCGAGATGGTGCGGTTCACGTTGATACCCATGAGCTGCGCCGCCGCCTTGTCCTCCGAGCACGCGCGCATGGCCTTGCCCATCTTGGTCTTGTTGGTGAACCACATGAGCGCCGCCATGATGGCGAGGCAGGCCAGGACGGTCACGATGGCGACCGAGGAGATGTTATAGCGCGCGAGCGCCTCGGGAACGGGGAACGATACGACCGAAGTGAAGTTCTTCGGGGTCGCGCCCCAGATGAGCTGCGCGGCGTTCTGCAGGAAATACGAGACGCCGATCGCCGTGATGAGGACCGCGAGCGGACCCGCCTGGCGGAGCGGCTTGTAGGCGAGGCCCTCGATCACGATGCCCAGCACCGTGCAGACCGCCACCGCCATCACGACGGAAGCCCATGCAGGCAGGCCCAGATAGGATGTGGCGCAAAACGAGATATAGCCGCCGATCATGATGACGTCGCCGTGAGCGAAGTTCAGCATCTTCGCGATGCCGTACACCATGGTGTAGCCGAGCGCGATGATCGCGTAGACGCTGCCCAGGGATAAGCCGTTGACGAGATATTGCAGGAATACCGTCATGTGCCTCTCCCCCTTTCATTATCCGTAAGTGGTTCGACGCGGACCCCGGTGGGCGCGAGCGGTCGCGCGGCCCCGCGGTCCGAACTCAAAACAGGGACAAAGCCGTCGGGCCCTGTCCCTGTCTCCTTGTGTTCGCTGTGCAAGATACAAGGCGGGCGCGCTGCTACGCCGCTACGTACTTGCCGTCCTTGATGACGTAGGCCGCCGGCTCCTTCTGGACCTGGCCCTGCTCGTTCCACGAGAGCTTGCCGGTAAGGCCCTCGATATGGACGTCGAGCATCGCCTCGGCGATGGCGTCGCAAGCCTCCTCGGCAGGGGCATCGGCCGCCACGCCGGCCGCTTTCAGGGCCTCAGCCAGCGCATGGACGCCGTCATAGGCGTCGGCGGCGAACTGGTCGGGCACCTCGCCGTACGCATCCTGGTAGGCCTTGACGAAGTCCGCGTTCTTCTCGTCGTCCGCGGAGAACGGCGTGAGCAGCATGACGCCCTCGGCGAGCGCGGTGTCGAAGTTCTCGACGCCGAGGATGCCGTCCATGCCGTCGCATCCGAAGACCTTGACGCCGTAGGCCATCTCGCTGGCCTGGGTGAGCAGGACCGAGGCGGGCGTGTAGTAAATCGGGGCGAAGAGCATCGTGGCGCCGGCGTCCATCGCCTTGGTGAGCTGCACCTTGAAATCCGTCTGCGTGTCCTCGGTGAACGTGAGGTTGTCCGCGACGATCTGCAGCTTGGACTCGGCCGCCTGCGCGGTGAACGCCGCGGCGATGCCCTGGGAATAGGCGTCGTCGTTGCGATAGAAGACCGCGATCTTCTCATCGGGATACTTCTCCGCCAGGAACTTGGCGGCGTTGACGCCCTGGTTGGGGTCGGTGAAGCAGACCTGGAAGACGCAGTCCTTATCGGCGGTGACGTCCTCGGAGGACGCGGACGGGGTGATCATGAACACGCGGGCGTCATTCGCCTCCGCCGCGACGGCCACGGATGCGCCGGTCGTGGTGGGTCCGACGAGGGCCTGCATGCCCCAGTCGAGCAGGGCGTTGAACGCGTTCACCGAGGTCTCGGGGTCCGCGACGTCGTCCTCGGCCTTGACCTCGAAGGTATAGGCGTCGCTGGAGAAGTCCTTGGCGCCCAGCGCGACGCCGTTGGAGACGGACGTGCCGTAGGAGGCGTTGTCGCCGGTCAGCGGACCGATCGTTCCGATCTTGAACGACCCGCCCTCGCCGGCGGGCGCGGAGCCCGCGGGAGCATCCCCGTTGGAGCAGCCCGCAAGAATACCCGCGGCTCCCAATCCGGCTACGCCAGCAATAAGGCTCCTGCGATTCATAGCAGGGTTGAATGCGTTTTGATACGACATGCGGCTCTCCTCTCGAGTGCGCACCGAAGAAGGCGGCCTTCTCCGGACTCCCGACGTTGTTCCCCGAGCGCCCTCCTTGCGCGCTCGCGTGAGATGTAGATTACTCGTTTCGCACCCCGTTGGCGAGTTATTTATTCATTAGAAACAATCGTTTTCCCATATAAGTGCTTTTTTGAAATAAAGTTTTTGCAGGGATTCCCAGCTCAACGAGTTAACGGAACGCATAGGCGGGACCGGCAGCCGATATGTAACAACTCTGTTTCTGCGGAGACGCGCGCGCTTCGCTAGAATACATGCATCCCTAGCAGACATTCGCGTACAGCGTCCGCGCAGAAAGGAATCGCCATGGCAGAATCAAACCGCTCCATCGGCGTCGGCATCATCGGGCTTGGAACGGTGGGCGGCGGCGTCGTTCGCCTCATCGGCAAGCACCACGACGACTACCTCAAAGCATACGGCGTCGACCTCGTCATCGAGCGCGCCTGCGCCCTCGACCCCGCTGCGGCCGCCGAGCTCGGCATCCCCGAGGACCGGTTCACCAGCGATTGGCGCGAGGTCGCCAGCGACCCCGCCGTCGACATCGTGATCGAGCTCATCGGCGGCGAGCATCCCGCCACCGAGATCTTCGAGGCCGCGTTCGCCAACGGCAAGCACGTGGTCAGCGCCAACAAGGCCCTCCTCGGGCGGCGCGTCGAGGAGCTCGCCCGCACGGCGGCGCGCGCCGGCGTCCAGCTGCGCTGCGAGGCCGCCGCAGGCGGCGGCATCCCCATCGTGGGCACGCTCGAGCACGACCTGGTGGGCAACGAGGTCCTCACCATCGCCGGCATCGTGAACGGCACCACGAACTACATCCTGTCCCGCATGGCTGACGAGGGCCTCGATTTCGACGACGTCCTCGCCGATGCGCAGCGCCTGGGCTACGCCGAAGCGGATCCCAGCGCGGACGTCGACGGCTTCGACGCCGCCAGCAAGATCGCCATCCTGTCGTCCATCGGCTTCCGCTCGCGCGTGACCACCGACGACGTCTACATGCAGGGCATCCGCAAGGTCTCGGCCGAGGACATCGCGCTCGCCCGCCGCATGGGCTACGCCATCAAGCTGCTCGCCATCGCGCGCAACACGGCGCAGGGCGTCGAGGTGCGCGTCCACCCCACCATGATTCCCGCGACCCATCAGCTCGCAGCCGTCTCGGGCGCGATGAACGCCGTCTACGTCGTCGGCGACGCCGTCGGGGAAACCATGTTCTACGGCGCCGGCGCGGGCTCCTTCCCCACCGCGAGCGCCGTGGTGGGCGACGTGCTCTCGCTCTCCGAGCACATCTCCCGCGACATCGCGCCCCTCGCCGAGCCCGAGCCGTTCGGACGCGAGCTGGCCATCAAGCCCATCGAAGAGCTCCGCACCCGCTACTACGTGCGCTTCTCCCCCGATCCGGAAACGGACGTCCTCGCCTGCGCGGTCACCGCGTTCTCGGCGAACGGCGTGGGGGTCGACCAGGCGCTGCAGCTCGGCGAGGACGGGACGGGCTCCATCGTCGTGCTCACCCGCACCTGCTCCGAGCGCGACGTGAACGCGGCGCTCGCCGATGCGGGCCGCACCTGCACGGTCGCCAACGTCATCCGCATCGAGGACGTCGAGGCATGGACCGAGGGCGCCCTGGAGAACTAGCCCGAACGCAGGCGGATGCACCCGCACCGACCCGCCGCAGCCTTCACGACATCGCCGCCCGCCGCAGGTCCTGCGGCGGGCGGCGATCTTCATTCGACGTCGAGCGACGCCGTCTCCGGCGCCCCCTGGGCGAGAAACGTCCAGATAGCGCGCGAGTAATACAGGGCTCCGACGCTCGAGGGATGGTTGTCGTCGCGGAAGAACAGGTCGTCGTATTCGTGTGAGGACAGGTCGGCATAGGCGACCCCCGCCTCGTCGCACGCGTCCCGTATCATCTGATAGAAGCGTTGCCGCACCTCGCGACCGTACACGGTCTCGTCGTACACGAACCCGTTGACCGGCTGGATGAGCACGCATGCCTCCACGCCCGCCTCCCGGCACACCGAGAGGACGAGCTTGAAATCCTCGAGCTCCTCCGCGCTCAAAGCGGCCGGTCCGGCTTCCGCCCATTCCCGCGCCCGGCGCGAGAAGGTCCGATAGCCGCCTTCCATCCAGCTTCGATAGCACCCCAGCTCCGAATCGGCGTGCGCGCGCTCGCTCGCCTCGCGCGCCTCGTTATAGAGCTCGCCCCATCGCGGCTCGCGCCCCGCTGAGCCACAACCCGCGGCCGAGGACGGCCCGGCCTCCCCCGCGGGGCGAATATCGAGGCGCGGCGCGTCCTCCGCGGACGGGGTTCGCGCGAGCAGCCGGTGAAGCGATTGCGCCGCCTCCGCGATTGCCGCGTCGAGCCGCGTCGCCGCATGCCCGAAAGGCCCTTCCGCGCTCGGTATCGGCACCCCGTACCGGCGCAGGCGCTCCGTCGCCGCGCGCTTCGTCCGGTCGGACAGGTGCCGCTGCGCCATGAAGGCGTCGTAGGCGCCCTGGGAGAAGATGCCCGGATAATCGCCCTGGGGATTGCGCCCCGCGGTGAACCACAGCAAGCTGGGCACGAGGACCACGCGCTTCACGCCGCGGTCGCCCGCGAGCGCCCCGACCTCCACAGCCTGCCATACATCGGAGCACCCCGGGCGGCCGAGCACCATGGCGTCGACGCCCGTCGCGTCCCCCGCGAGCATGGTGGCGGGATGGAACAGGACCCCCGGCGCGGGATAGAGCTCGGAGGATCCGAAGACGAGCTGGGTGTTATAGCCCGCGGCGCGGCGCGCATCGTAGAACCCCAGCACATAGGAGTAGTCATCGAGCTGCTCGACCGTGGGGTACAGCTCCCGGGACGACGACGCCTCGAGCGACGACGCCGCCATCGTCGCGCAACCGATGCCGCCCGCGGCGAGCGCGCCGGCGAGGGCGAGGGCCAGCAGCCTCCGCGCGCCCCGCGGCCGACCCGCCGCATCGCCGCCCCGCATGCATCCGCCCATGCTAGTACGCCGCATACGCCGGCGCCGCGGGCGTGCCGTAGGACGAGAGCACGAAATACCAGGCGAGAATCGCGATAAGGGCCGTAGCGAGGCAGAACCACGCAAGGGCCGCGCCCCATGCATCAGAGAAGAACCAGGACCGCACCGGGGCCAGCGCGCCCTTCAGCACCTTGACCGGATGGGGATCGGCCCAGGCCGCTGCGCACGCCGATGCGAGCGCCGCCGCGCGGAGGCGCGCGGACTTCGGCGCGTGAACCGCGGCCCCCTCCCGGCGCCCGCGGCTCACAGGCGCTCCGCGACGCGGTCGATGATCTTGTTGACGCTGTTCATCTCGGCGCGTTCGACCTCGGTCGGCGCGATCTCGACGCCGAAGCGCTCCTCGATGGCGACCAGGACCTCGATACCGGCGAGCGAGTCGAGCAGCCCCGCCTCGAACAGGTCGATGTCGCGCTCCTCGCGCACCGCGTCGTCGTCGCAGATATCCGCCAAGATATCCACGACCTCTTGCTCGATTGCGTTCTTATCCATTGATAATCCTTTCCACTATGATCCGAAGCTGTCCGGAGAACAGCGCGAAACCGATGATGACCAGGTGCATCGTGATGAACCAGGTGAGGACCCGGTACCACCTGGCCTGCCTGTGCCGCTTATGGAACGCCGAGCGTTTCTGATACGCCTCGGTCGCGGCGAGCAGCACGCCGTGGTACAGGCCGTAAGCAAGGTAGTCGAACGTCAGCCCGTGCCAGGCGCCCATGATGGCCATATCGACGATGTAGGCCGAGCACGCGCACGACAGGCGGCTGGGAAACACCTTGCGCTTCGTCGCCCAGCGCACGAAGCGCATGAAAACGAAGTCGCGCAGCCACGTCGAGAGGGTGATGTGCCATCGATTCCAGAAGTCCTTGATGTCGACCGACGCGAAGGGCGCGCGGAAGTTTCGAGGCGTCCGGATGCCGAAGCAGTAGCTCGCACCCATCGCCATGAGCGAGTAGCCCGCGAAATCAAAGAACAGGTAGATGGCATACAGATAGGCGTTCGCCACCTGCCGGGCGACGCCGTAGGCGACGCTCGGCACCGTCAGCGAGCGCGACGGAGCGTAGTAGTGCATGGCGATCGAGGCGATCACCAGCTGGAACACGGCGCCGACCAGCAGGAGAAGCAGGCCGCGGGACAAAAGGTCGAGGTATTCGGCGCGAGACGGCTGCTCCTCCAGGTCCTGCATGAACCGGCGCGACCGGTCGATGGGACCCGAGGTGATGGTGGCGAAGAACGTGAGGAAATACAGGTAATCGAGCACACCCATGTCCTCGATCAGACCGTCGCGGATCTCGATGAGGACCTGCACCGCCTTGAAGGTGACGTAGGAGATGCCCGCGAACGCGAGCAGATTCTGGTCGAAGACCGCGCTCACCTTGTAGACCACGAGCGGCGCGAGCGTCGCCACGAGGGCGACGCGGTAGAGAGCCATGCTCTTCGACCCGTTCTTCCAGCTCGCCAGCGTCGCGAAGGCGCCGGCGGTCGCCACGGCGACGAACAACGAGAACGCCGCCGCCTGCACGAGCGATGACGAGAAGAGGAAGGCGAGCATGATGGCCGAGGCGACCATGCCCCATCCCTTGAGGCCGCGGCCCGCGACGCCGCACGCCGCAGCGGGCACCACGAGCAGCGCGAGCACGATGAAGAACGATGCGGATGTGTAAAACGTCATAGGGTCAGTCCTCGCATGATTCGAACGAAACGCCGCCGGCGGGCTCCGTATCCACGACGCCGTCGGTCACGTAGCGGAAGATCGCCTTGGAATAGTAGGCGCCGCCCAGGTCGGAGGGGTGCGAGTACTCGCGCAAGAAGAGCGCGTCGTACTCGTGCGGGGAGAAGTCCGCATAGGGCACCCCCGCGGCGCGGCACGCCTCGCGGATCCTCTGGTAATAGCGGGCGCGCACGTCGCGGGTATAGAGCGTCTGGTCGTACAGCCTCCCCTTGACGGGCTGGATCAGCACCATCGGCTCGACCCCCGCCTCCCTGCATACCTGCAGCAGCAGGTTGAAATCCTGAAACTCCTGCTCGCTGAAATACTCGCCGTCCTCGACCCGCCAGCCGCTCGCCCCCTTCAGCCACTTGGCATACGACTTCTCGAACCACCTGTCGTAGATGCCCAGGTCGTTGGAGGACGAGCGGTCGCGCGCCGTCTCGCGCGCCTCCGCGAAGACGGCGTCCCAATCGGGCGCGGCGACGCCGGTGGGCGCGCCCGGCCGGGACGCCGGGGCAGAGGCGGGCGCCGCATCGTCCGCGGCCCCGACCCCGTCCGGCCCGATCGCGAGGCGCAGGCTCGCCTTGAGCTCGGCCGCATCGGCGTCGAGCGCGGAGGCAGCCGACGCGAGCCCTCCCGAACCGCCGCGCCGATCGACCCCGTAGGCGGCCATGCGCGCCGTCACGGCGTCCTTGGTGGAACGCGAGATCGCCCCGTTCTCCATGAACGCCCGGTAGGCGCCCTCGGAAAACGCGGCGGGGAAATCTCGGCCGGGCGTCCGATAGCACATGAACCACTGCATGCTGGGGATAATCACCACGCGCTTCGTCTCCAGCTCGCCCGCGAAGGCCCCCACCTCGATCGCCTGCCACAGGTCCTCGCAGAAGGCGCGCCCCGTCACCATGACGTCGACCCCGTACCGCCCGCCCTCGAGCAGGCTCGCGGGATGCGCGGGACCCGCCGGCGCCGGGTTGAGCTCCGAGGACCCGAACACCAGGACCGGGTTCGTCCCGTCTTCGCATCGCGCCCGGTACGAGCGGAGCATCGTATCGAAATTCGACACCTCGTCCACCGAAGGGTACGCCATCACCGGGTCCCGCTCGATCCGGGCATGGTAGGCGCCCAGCGCCGCGGCGGCCCCCAGCGCGAAGACCGCGAGCGCGAGCGCGACGGCGCCCAGGCGCCTGCAAGCCCCCATCGCTACCCGTTCCAATCCGCCAGGGCGCGGCGGTCGACCTTGCCGTTGCCCGTCATGGGGAGCGAGTCGTGGAAGACGACCTTCTTCGGGATCATATAGTGCGGAAGCACCTCTTTGAGCTGCTCCTTCACCGCAAGGCCGGCGCGGAACGGAGAGAGCCCCTCGGGTACGTCGGCGACGAGGTGAGCGATGAGATGGGAGACCTTCCCGCCGTGCCCCGCCGTCGACACGGCGGCGGCGGAGACCCCGGGCAGCCGGCGCAGCCGCTCCTCGATCTCGCCCAGCTCGATGCGGAAGCCGTTCACCTTGACCTGCAGGTCGAGCCTGCCGCGGTAGTGGAGCATCCCGAGCTCGTCGAGACGCCCCTCGTCCCCCGTGCGGTAGGTGCGCACGACGCGCCCGTCGAGCTCCGCTGTTCCAAACGACCGGGCGCTCAGATCGGGCCTGCCGTGATAGCCGCGCGCGACCGTATCGCCCTCGATCACGACCTCGCCCCAGCAGTGCGCGCCCACGTCCCGACCGGACTCGTCCTGGATGCGCAGGCGGGTCCCCTCGCGCGGAAGCCCAACGGGCAGGGGCGCGTCGAGCCGCGCGATCTCGGGCGTGACGACGACCTCGGTCACGGCAACCGTCGATTCGGTGGGACCGTACGTGTTCACGACGACGGCGCCGGGGAAGCGTTCCATAAGGCGCAGCGCCGTCTTGTTCGCGAGCGTCTCGCCGCAGAACACGAAGAGCTCCAAGGCGCGCATGAGCTCCTCGTCGAACGCGGCGTTCGCCAGGCAGAGCTCGGCGAACGAGGGCGTCGAGACCCATACGCTCGCGCCCGAGGACGCCAGCGCGTCCAGCAGGTCGCGCGCGCTCTGCTGCGTTTCGTGGACGAGGGAGAACAGCGACCCGCCCGTCGAGAGAGCGCCCGCGAGCTCGAACACCGAGAGGTCGAAGGAGAACGGCGCCTGGTCGAGGTACACGCGGCCGTCGCGGCGCTCGCCGCCCAGTCCCTGCGACCACGAGCAGAAGTTGTCGAAGCACGCCGCGGTGACCTCGACGCCCTTCGGCGTCCCCGTCGATCCGGAGGTGAACAGGATGTAGCACAGGTCCTCGTCCTTGATCCAGTGGCCTGGCTTCGACGACGCGCCCATGGCGACGCACTCCCTCAGCTCGCGCGGGGAAACGACGCGGCCGAGCTTGGCCGCCAGCGCCTCGGGCAGTTCATCGACGGCGATGACCAGAGGATCCTCGAGCTGCCCGGCGATCGAGGCGACGCGCTCGGCGGGGACCGAGAACCGGTCGACCGGGACGTATGGATGACCGGCCTTCATGCAGCCCAGGAACGACGCCACCATGAGCGGGTCCTTGTGCCCGTACACGATGACGGGGCCGCTCCCCTCCGCTGCGCAAAGCTCCACCAGCGCCGCGATCGCCTCCGACGCCTGCCAAAGCTCCGCATAGCTCATATGCTCGCCCGCCGACGTCCGAATAGCCGGGGCGTTCGGCTGGCTGATTGAAAATTGCTCGATGCTCTGCAGATATCTCATCTCTCGTCCTCTCGTCTCACCGCCGGCGCGCCGCGGGCGCAAGCGCGGGCGGTCGGATGGCACGCGCCACCCATCACGGCGAACGCCCCGGAGCGCGCGCCCATGCACGCGGTTCCCGGGGCGCCCCCGTTCGGTTGCCTCAGTCTAGATTCGCCGCCGAACGATTGCCATAGAGGCGGTGTGAGGAAGAGGTGACAGTATCGTCACCCTCATGTCACGTTGTCGTTCACGCAGGTCATCTTAGGTGTTGCAGCGATTTTTCGAAGAACGGATCCCGCCCGTTCGGCACCGGCCGGCTCAGCCGGGCGGCACGATATGGGTCACCTCCGGCCACGCGGCGTCGAGCGCCTCGTGCGCGCGGTCGAGCAGGTCGCGGCGCACCACGACCACGGCGTCCTCCCAGGCGGGCTGGGGCCCTCGGCGCAGCAGCTCGAGAGCGTGGACGAGGCCGTCCCCGTGGATGAGTTCGAGGCGCCCCAGCTCGTCGACGACCAGCAGCCCCCGACGCGAGGGGGTTCCCGCCGCCCGAGCGAGGTTCGCGAAGTGGGCGTCCACGCGTGCCACGGCGGCGCTCGACATCGCCCAGCCGAGCCCCGCGCGCTCCGAGGGGCCGCGCGCCTCCTCCCTTCCGGCGCTCCGCGCGAGGTCGCGGCGGACGGCCAAGTGGACGCGCTCGCCCGATGGGAGCAGCACGTTATCTATGCCGACCTTCTCCAGACCTCCCCCGGGCAGCCGCCGCCACACGCCGGGCGCGAGCACGCCGTGCACGTCGGCGCCGGCGGCGCGCGCCTCGTCGACGCGCCGCTCGAGCCAGCGCGTCTTCCCCGTCTGTATCTCGCCGGTCAGCATGTAGAGCATGACCGCCCCCCCCTTCATCATGTGCCGGGCGAGCCGGCGGTTCGACCCGCGGACCCGCCCGACGCCCGTGCGCTCCCTCGCGCGGCGCAGCCAAGGGCGCCGGCGACGCCTCCGCGCGAACTAGCTCGTCAGGCCGTTGTACGCATCCTCGGTGAGGTCGTATCCGTAGAACGTCTCATAGTAGGATTTCGCCACGTCGTAGGCGCTGCCCTTGCCCTCGAAGCGCTCGGGGTACAGCACGCGTGCCAACCACTGCATGCCCAGGACCTGGTTGACCGTAGGCGGGTAGTTCAGCCAGCAATACGGCGAGATGGGAACCTTGTAGTAGCGCCCCTCCTGCACCGCGGGGATCGCCTGCCACGCCGCATCGTCCGCCACGTTGGCGTAGATGCTGTCCGGACCGAACAGGATGACCTCGGGATTCCACAGGGCGATCTGCTCCATATTCGACTCGTTGCCGCTGCCCTTGCCCGACGGCGAGTCCACGACGGCGACGTTGTCGGCGAGCATGTCGATCACGTTCGCCTGGAAGGAACCCCGGGCGATCACGTTGGTACCCGACGGCCCCAGGCAGTAGAGGAGCTTCACGCGCTCGGACTCCGGGATATCCTTCATCACGTCGGACACCTCGGAATACGCGTGGTCGCAGTAGGAGGCCAGCGCCTCCCCGCGATCCTCCACGCCGAGCAGGTCGCCCAGGGTGCGATAGGCCTGCGGCCATTCATCGAGCTTCGTCTCGACGAAGACGACCGGGATTCCCAGCTGGTCCTGGAGCGCGTCCAGGTCGTCCTTCATCCCGTCCTTGTACTCGCCGGTATCGATGACGAGCTGGGCGCCCGTCGCCGCGACGGCCTCCTTGTTCAGGTCGCCCTTCGCCCCGAACGCCGCCCCGAGCACGGGAAGGTCGTCGGCAACGCGGTCGCCCAGGTAGACGAGCTGGTCTTCGGTGAGCTCCTGCGAGAGCCCCGCGAGCTTCTCGGGGGCGATGGTGATGAGGACCTGCGTGGCGGTGTGTCCCGAGGGGACGACGCGGTCGACGTGCTCGGGCACCTCGACCTCGCGACCGGCGGAGTCGGTGAACAGGACGGTCTCGTGCTCCGCATCCGAGGCGCTTCCGGCGGCGCTGCCCGCCGGCGCCGTGCCGCCGCAACCCGCGAGCACGAGGGCGAGCGCCGCCGCGGCGCCACAGGCTCCCGCGACGTTCAGGAAACGTCGGCGCGTGATTTTCCGTTGCATCTTCTACCTTGCCTTTCCTTGGTCTCGTGCGCCCTCGGGCGCCTCCCCGCCATCTATCTCCGAGACCGGGACGCAGACGCGCATCCGGTCATCGAACAGGGAGCAGATCGTCACGTCGACTCCGTAGAGGTCCTCGACGAGCCCCTCGGTTATGACGTCCTTCGGCGCGCCGAACGCGCGCACGCGCCCGCGATCGAGGGCGAGCACCGCATCGGCGAACAGGAAGGCCTGATCGGGCTGGTGCGTCGACTGCACGATGCACAGGCCCTCGCGCGCGAGCTGGCGGACGCACCCCAGCACCCGCATGGTGTTGCCGTAATCCAGAGCGCTCGTCGGCTCGTCCATGATGATGGTTCGGGCATGCTGGGCGAGGGCGCGGGCGATGAGCACGAGCTGCTGCTCGCCGCCGGATATCTGCGTCGCCGGCCGATGGGCCAGCCGCGCGATCCCCACGCGCTCCAGCGCCTCCCACGCGCGATCGACCTGCTCGGCACCGGGCGCACCGAAGGCGCCCACCTCCGGCGCGGCGCTCATCAGCACCATATCGAGCACGCTGTAGTCGTAGACGGCGTCGTGGGACTGCGGGATGAACGCCACCTCGCGCGCCCGCTCCCTCACCGGGAGGGACCGCAGGTCGCGTCCGTTCACCTCGACCGTCCCCGTATAGCCGTCCTCCAGGCAGAGCATGCAGCGGAACAGCGTGGACTTCCCCGCGCCGTTGGGACCGAGGACGCAGGTGAGGGCGCCGTCGGGCAAGTCGAAGCTCACACGCCTCAAGACGTCGTAGGGGCCGGACCCGCGCTCGCTGCCCGCGCAGCGGCGCGTTCCGTAGCTGAAGGACAGGTCCCGAACGGAGATGCTCATGCGGACCGCCTCCGCTTCATGACGAGGTACAGGAAGAAGGGGGCGCCCAGAAACGCCGTGAGGATGCCGAGCGGGATCTCCGACGCGTACGCGAGGCGGGAGACGTTGTCGACCACCAGCAGGAAAGACGCGCCCACGAGCATGCTCGCGGGCAGCAGGCGGGTGTAGTCGCAGCCGATCGCCATGCGCACCATATGCGGAACCACCAGCCCCACCCAGCCGATCATGCCGCTCACCGAGACGCTCGCGGCCGTGAGCAGGGTCGCCGCGGCCATGACGAGGACCCGTACGCGCCGCGCGTCGACGCCCATCGTCCGCGCCTCGTCATCGCCCATGGTGAGCAGGTTGATGCGCCAGCGGAGCGCCAGCAGCGCGCCGACGCCGAGCAGGACGGGGGGAAGCACGAAGGCGACATCGGAGGCGCGTGCGCCGGCGAGGCTGCCCATGAGCCAGTAGGTGATCGCGGGCAGCTGGTCGTTGGGATCGGCCACGAGCTTGGCGAAGGAGACGCCCGCCTGGCACAGGCTGCTCACCATCACGCCCACGAGCACCACCGTGAGCGCATGGTCGCCCGCCCGCGCCCGCCCGCTCACCGCCACGACGACGAGCACCGTCGCCATGGCGCAGGCGAACGCCCACCAAGACACCGCGAACGCGCCCGCACCGGCGAGCAGGGCGAACGCCGCGCCCAGCGCCGCGCCCTGCGAGGCGCCCAGGACGTCGGGCGAGACCAGCGGGTTTCTGAACGTTCCCTGAAACGCCGCCCCCGCCGCCGAGAGGCTCGCGCCCACGATCGCCGCGAGCGCGATGCGCGGCAGCCGCACGTTGAAGAACAGCGTCGCCTGCTGGTCGGTCCAGACCTGCTCGACCGGGACCACGCGGTCGAGCAGCATGAGCACGGCGTGCGCGGGATCGATGGGATAGCGCCCCAACATGAGCGACATCGCCATGAGCGACAGCAGGGCCGCCAGCGAGCCGGCGACCGCGAGGCGGGCGCGGCGGCGCGCGGAATCGACCATCTCGCGGGCGCGGGCGTCACCGGACCCGCGCGGGACGGGCGCGGTCCGGGCGGACCCGCCCCCCGACGCGGGGCGCGCCGTCATCCCGACATCGTCCGGCTCGTTCTTTCGCTGTTTCTTACTCACGAATACGCCCCTTGTACCAGCGGATATAGCAGACATTATTCTCGCATGAAAATAATGTACGTCAAGACAGGCCCATCGCGCCGCCCGCACGGCGAGCGCCCTCGCGGCCCTGCGAAGGGGATGCCGCCGCGGGAGCCGTGCGCGCACGCGCCCACGGCGGCGAGAGGAGGAACGCGCGGCGCGCGTTTGCCGTGTTCGCCTTCATGCACGGCACGGGCGCCGCCGCGCATCCCTTCCGCGGCATCATCGTGAGCGCGCGGCCGCCGCGATGGAGTACCAATTGTGGACAGCAGCCGCTCGCCCGCCGAAAGGGTCCGTTCGCATGCGCGGAGGGCCGCGCCGAGGCGAGGGCCGCGCACCGCCCTCCGCGACAAGACCGTCGAGGGGCGGGGATACTGCGTTGTTTTGCCTTATAGGAGCCACAAGACCAGCGGCCTGTCGTATCATAATGGGGTTTTAGTTTCGTCGTTCGGCTCAAGGGGATGCAGCGGGCGCGCCCGGCGCATCGGCCGCCGCCGACGACATGGTCCGACCATCCCTACAGGAAGGCAGGCATACATGGTCTCTCGCGTATACGTAGAGAAGAAACCGGGGTTCGACGTCGAGGCGAAGCAGCTGCTCGCCGAGCTGCGCGACACCCTGGGCATCGACGCGCTCACGGCCCTGCGCGTCATCAACCGCTATGACGTCGAGGGCATCGACGAGGAGTTGTTCGCCCGCTGCGTGCCCACCGTGTTCTCCGAGCCGCAGGTCGACTTCGCCTACGACGAGCTGCCGGCGGACGACGCCGCGACCGTGTTCGCCGTCGAGGCCCTGCCCGGCCAGTTCGACCAGCGCGCCGCCTCCGCCGCCGAGTGCGTGCAGCTGATCTCCTGCGGCGAGCGCCCCACCGTGCGCTCCGCCAAGGTCTATCTGCTCTCCGGCGACCTTTCCGCCGAGGACTTCGACGCCATCAAGGGCTACGTCGTCAACCCCGTCGAGTCCCGCATCGCCGCGCTCGAGTGCCCTGAGACCCTCACCCAGGAGATCCCCGACCCCGAGCCCGTCGAGGTCATCGACGGCTTCCGCGAGCTCGACGAGCCCGGCCTCGCCGCCTTCATCGCCGAGCGCGGCCTGGCCATGGACGAGGCGGACATCGCCTTCTGCCAGCAGTACTTCATCGACGAGGGCCGCGACCCCTCGATCACCGAGATCCGCGTGATCGATACCTACTGGTCCGACCACTGCCGTCACACCACCTTCGGTACCGTGCTCGAGAACATCGAGATCGACGACTCCGTGGTCCAAACGGCCTTTGACCGCTATATGGAGATGCGCCATGAGCTCGGCCGCGACGAGAAGCCCGTCTGCCTCATGGACATGGGCACCATCGGCGCCAAGTGGCTCAAGGCCCAGGGCACCCTCACCGGTCTCGACGAGTCCGAGGAGATCAACGCCTGCACCGTCAAGGTGACCGTCGACGTGGACGGCGAGGACCAGGACTGGCTGTTCCTCTTCAAGAACGAGACGCACAACCACCCCACCGAGATCGAGCCCTTCGGCGGCGCAGCCACCTGCGTGGGCGGCGCGATCCGCGACCCGCTCTCCGGCCGCAGCTACGTCTACCAGGCCATGCGCGTCACCGGTGCGGCCGACCCGACCGTCCCCGTGTCCGAGACCATCGCCGGCAAGCTGCCGCAGCGCAAGATCGTGACCACCGCGGCGGCCGGCTACTCCTCCTACGGCAACCAGATCGGCCTTGCCACCGGCCAGGTCTCCGAGCTCTATCACCCCGGCTACATGGCCAAGCGCATGGAGGTCGGCGCCGTGGTGGGCGCCGCGCCCGCGAGCCACGTCCGCCGCGAGGCACCTCAGCCCGGCGACAAGATCATCCTGCTCGGCGGCCGCACCGGCCGTGACGGCATCGGCGGTGCCACCGGTTCCTCCAAGGCCCACAACGTCGAGTCCATCGAGAAGGACGGCGCCGAGGTCCAGAAGGGCAACGCCCCCATGGAGCGCAAGCTGCAGCGCCTCTTCCGCCGCGGCGATGCCTGCCGCCTGATCAAGCGCTGCAACGACTTCGGCGCGGGCGGCGTCTCCGTCGCCGTGGGCGAGCTGGCCGACGGCCTCTACATCGACCTCGACATGGTCACCAAGAAGTACGACGGCCTGGACGGCACCGAGCTCGCCATCTCCGAGTCCCAGGAGCGCATGGCCGTCGCCGTGGCCGAGGCCGACGTCGACGAGTTCATGGGCTACGCCGAGGAGGAGAACCTCGAGGCGACCGTGATCGCCGAGGTCACCGCCGAGCCCCGCGTCCGCATGGCCTGGCAGGGCGACGCCATCGTCGACCTCTCCCGTGCGTTCCTCAACTCCAACGGCGCGCCGAAGTTCCAGGACGTCCACGTCCCCGCGCAGGGCATCGAGCCCATCGATCCCGAGAGCGAGCTGGCGCAGGCCGCGCTCGAGGAGTTCGGCAGCCTCGAGAACGTCTTCGAGAGCACCGTGCCCATGGTCCCTGGCGCCGAGGAGGTCGACTCCTTCGCCGAGGCCATGCGCCTGCTCGTGAGCGACCTCAACGTCTGCTCCAACAAGGGCCTGTCCGAGCGCTTCGACTCCACCATCGGCGCCGCGACCGTCCTCATGCCCTTCGGCGGCACCCGCCAGCTCACCCCGAGCCAGGCCATGGTCGCCAAGTTCCCGGTCGACGGCGAGACCACCACGGTCTCCGGC